>JBKPHT010000084.1:0-23409 GCA_046730015.1 Actinomycetota bacterium | reverse complement strand
GGTCTTGTCGATGGTGGTGATGGTGACGAAGTGGTCCGGCTCGACGCCGGGGGCGCCGAGGGCGGCGTCGACCTTGGCCGGGTCGATGGCGAGGGTCTGCTGGAGGGCGGCCTTCACCTGGTTGAGGTCGGTGACCGCCCGCGGCTCCAGGCCGACGATGCGGGCAGGCCGGCCCACCGACAGCGGCTGGCCGGCGGCGTCGAGGATCGGCGCCCGCTCGGGCACCTGTCGGGTGCGAGCCAGGTGGGTGCCGGTCTCCAGGTCGGGGTGGATGGCGGCGGGTGTCCAGTCCACCAGCCACCGGGGGCCGTCGTCGCCGGACCGGCTGAACGACAGCGTGCCCTCGTACTCCCAGTCGCCGAGCCCCGCGAGTACGAGGGTCGCCCGGAAGCGGGCCACCGCGGTGTCGCCGCCGACGTCGACCGAGTCGAGCTCGTAGCTGGCGTCGGTCACCTGCAGGTCGTCGACGACCGCCTGATGGGCGTCGGCGAACCCTGCCGGCGCCTCGACCACCCGGCCGGCGAGGTCGTCCCAGTCGCCGTCCTGCCAGGCGGCCAGGTAGGCCCGGACGTCGGGCGCCGGGTCGGACGGGTCCTCCCGCATCAGGGCGAAGATGCCCCACACTCCGGCAGCCAGCAGCACCACGCCGACGAGTAGCGCCAGGCGCGATCGGCTCGACATCGTCGGCAACCTAGTTCCCGACGCGAGCGGCGCCGCGACCGGACCGGGCGCCGCGGGCACCGCGACCGGCCCGGGCGCCCAGCCAGAGGATGGCGGCGAGCACCAGAGCGGGGCCGGCGAGCCACACCGGGCGGCTCCACCACCAGGCGGCGGTCGGCCGGTCGGCCAGGCCGAGGCCAGCCCGCTCGTACAGCCCGATGAACACGACCAGGGCCGTCATGTGCCAGCAGAACACGGGCATCGCCAGACCGTTGGCGACGACGGTGGCCCGCCACACCGGCCGGCGGGATGCCCACGCGGCGAGCCGGGGACGGGCCAGCAGGACCAGCCCCAGCTGGAACACGGCCAGGGCGGCGATGCAGGCGGATGTCGGGCTCATGTTGCTCGTGGCCTCGCCCCGCACCGCGACCATCGACCGCGGATAGGGACCGACGGTCGTGAGCAGCACGAGGCCGGTCAGCCCGGCGGCGGCCACCGCTGCGGCGGCCCGCCGTCCGCCGGCCGCCAGCCGCCCGTCCCGCCACCAGTAGCCGAGCTGGTGGCACCACAGCCACACCAGCCCCGAGCCCACAGCCCCCGGGACCGGCCCGCCGGCGTCGAGGCCGAGCCGCACCGCCTCGGCGATGGCGATCCCGGCCGCCAGCCCGGCCAGCACCCACCCGCCGGCCGCCCGGTGGAGCCGGGCCGTCGCCGGCACCGCCAGCACGACCCCGGCGTAGACCCCCAGGAACCACAGCGGCACGAACACGACGCCGCCCCAGTCGAGCACGCTCCGCCCGCCGGCCGCCCGCACGACCAGGTCGGCGACCACCCAGCAGGCCAGCCAGGCGGCCATGGGAGCGCCCAGGCGCCAGAGCCGCCCGGCCAGGAACCGCCGGGCCCCGCCGCCGGCGCGGGTGACGGCGTCCCAGCCGGCGAGGTTGGCGTAGCCGCCGACGACGAAGAACACGGGCATCACCTGCAGCACCCAGGTCAGCACCCACAGGCCGGCCACGTCGTCGATCGGGTTCGGCATGGTCAGCCGGCCGTCCCGCCAGTGGGTCACCGACAGGGTCCAGTGCCACGCGACGACCACGCCGATGCTGGCCACCCGCAGCAGGTCGACGACCCGGTCGCGGGAGGCGGGCGTGGCGTCGACCAGCTCGTCGACCCGGCTCCGGCCAGGCGGCGCGGTCGGGTCGGCGGCGGGCGTGGTGGGCGGCGCAGGCACGCCGGGCGCAGGCACGGTGGACGCAGGCACGGGGGGCGCAGGCATGGCCGTCACCCTCCGGCATCACGCCCCCGGTGGGGATCCGGTCCGCCCCCCACCGTGCCCCGGGCGATCCCCCAGGACCCGGACAGGCCCGGGTCAGGCTCGGCGGGGGAGGCGGGCGGCGGTGCCCTTGGCGGCCGGGTCGAGGTCGGCCAGGTGGAAGAGGGCGTCGCCGCTGTGCACCAGCGGGTGCTGGGCCTGGCCGATCACCAACCCGGTGAACGGGGCCTTCACCGTCGCCCGCGAGCCGCCGACGGCATCGGCGATGATGCCGAGCACCTGCCCGGGGTTGACCCGCTCGCCGGGCTCGACGGTGGTGCGGAGGATGCCGGTCCGCCGGGCCCGCACCCAGTGGGTGTGGCGGACGAGGGTGGTGGGCCGGGGCTCGGGGACGGGCGCCGCGGTCCGCATCCCGAGGTCGGCCAGCACCCGGAGCACCCCGTCGGTGCCGGCCGCGATCACCGGCTCGTTGAAACGGTGGGCCTCGCCGCCCTCGTAGACGACGATCGGGATGCCCCGGCGGCCGCAGGCCTCGCGCAGCGACCCGTCCCGCAGGGGCGAGTGGATGCTCACCGGCGCGCCGAACGCCTCGGCCAGCCGCCGGTTGGCGGGCACGTCGAGGTCGCCCCGCACCTGCGGCAGGTTGTAGCGGTGGTCGCTGCCCGTGTGCAGGTCGACGCCCATGTCGCAGGCGTCGACCACGTTGGTCATGAACAGGTGGGCCAGCCGGGCGGCGAGCGACCCCTGCGCGGAGCCGGGGAACGACCGGTTGAGGTCCCGGCGGTCGGGCAGGTAGCGGGTCTCGCCCAGCATCCCGAACACGTTGACGATGGGAACGGCCAGCAGCGTGCCCGACAGCTGGCGGGGCCGGACCAGGCCGAGCACCCGGCGGATGATCTCCAGCCCGTTGAGCTCGTCCCCGTGGACGACGGCCGACAGCCACAGCCGGGGCCCCGGCCGCTGGCCGTGCACGACCACGATCGGCAGGTTGAGCGACGTGGCGGTCGGCAGCCGGGCCACGGGCACCTCCACCAGCTCCCGCCGCCCGGGGGCGACCCGGGTGCCCGCCACGTCGATCGGCGTGCTCCGGGGGGCGGCGGGGCGGGGCACGGTGCAGGCGGCGGTCAGGCCCGGTTGCGGGGGCGGCGGGGACGGGCGGCGTGGCGCTTCTCGATCCAGCCGACGATGCGGCCGGCGACGTCGACCCCGGAGGTGGCCTCGATGCCCTCCAGGCCTGGCGAGCTGTTGACCTCCAGCACGAGCGGCCCGTGCTTCGACCGGACCAGGTCGACGCCGCAGACGTCGAGGCCCATGGTCCGGGCGGCCCGCAGGGCGAGCTGGCGCTCCTCGGGCAGCAGCCGGACCTTCTCGGCGGTGCCGCCCCGGTGGAGGTTCGACCGGAACTCGCCGGGGGCGCTCTGCCGGCGCATCGTGGCGACCACCCGGTTGCCGACGACGAAGGCCCGGATGTCGCTGCCGCCGGCCTCCTTGATGTACTCCTGCACCAGGATGTTGGCGTTGAGCTGGCGGAACGCGGCGATCACCGATTCGGCCGCCTTGCGGGTCTCGGCCAGCACCATGCCCATGCCCTGGGTGCCCTCGCTGAGCTTGACCACGACCGGAGGGCCGCCGACGGTATCGAGCAGGCCGTCGATGTCCTTGGTGGAGTGGGCGAAGCCGGTCACGGGTAGCCCGATGCCGTTGCGGGCGAGCAGCTGGAGCGACCGGAGCTTGTCCCGCGATCGGCTGATGGCCTGCGACTCGTTGGCGGTGAACACGCCCATCATCTCGAACTGGCGGACGACGGCGGTGCCGTAGAAGGTGTGCGAGGCGCCGATCCGGGGGATGACGGCGTCGACGTCGGTGAGCTCGGTTCCCTGCAGGATGACCGCCGGCCGGTGGGCGGTGATGTCCATGTAGCACCGCAGGTAGTCGATGACCCGCACGGTGTGGCCGCGCTCTTCGGCCGCCTCCCGCAGGCGTGTCGTCGAGTAGAGGTTGGCGTTGCGCGACAGGATGGCGATCTTCATGGCGGCGAGGGTGCCGGCGGCGGCGGCGCCGGCGAGGGGGCGACTGTACCGCCGCCGGTGAGGAACGAGCGGCCGGGGTCGACGACGAACCGGCGGCGCAGCGCCCGCCGCCCGAGCAGCATCCGGAACCCCATCTCGTCCCGCCGGGAGAGCGACAGGTCGATGGGGAAGCGCCGCCCGGCGACCACGACCGGCGTGCGGATGACCGGCCGCGATTCGACGCCGCCGTTGCTCGAGCGGACGTCGCGCATCCCGACCAGGTCGGCCTCGGCGGCGACCGTGAGGTCGAGGTCGCGCTGGGCGGGGTGGAGCACGAACCGCACCCGGGCCGGCCGGCCGGCCCCGCCGTCGACGATCTCGACGTCCCAGGCGTGGAGGGACGACGACCGGGCGCCGGTGTCGATCTTGGCCTTGATCGTCAGCACGCCCAGGTCGGGGAGGGTCACCCACTCGCGCCACCCGATCGTCGTGGTCGTGCGCGTCACGAGCGCCGACGCTACCGGCCGCCCGGCGCCCGCCCGGCCGGCCGGGGGCTCTGGCAGGCTGGTCGGGTGCAGGCGACACCGCCCCGCTTCACGATGGCCGTGCTCGGCACCCGGGTCCGGGTGAGCGCAGGACTGCTGAGCTGGCTGGTGGTCGCGGCGGTCGCCGCCCTGCTCGACCGGGAGGGATCGGTGGCCCCGCTGCTCGGCGTGGCGGCCCTGGTTCTGTCGATGGTCGTCCACGAGGGCGCCCACGCGGTGGTCGCCCACGGCCTGGGCTACCGGGTCGAGTGGGTGGTGCTGGGCGGGCTGGCCGGGGTGACGGCGTGGTTCGGGCGGGACGACCGGCCGCTGGAGCGTGCCGCGGTGGCGCTGGCCGGACCGGCCGCCAGCGCCGGGATGGTGCTGCTGTTCCTGGTCCTGTGGCAGGTGGTGCCCGCGGGGTCGTGGGCCGTCGACGCGGTCTACGCGTCGCTGCTGGTCAACGTCGTCGCATTGGTGGCCAACCTGGTGCCGGTGGGCGGCACCGACGGCGCGCTGCTGCTGCGGGGCCTGGCAGAGCATGCCCGCTTCCGGCGGACCCGGCCCTAGGGCCTTGTCAGGGCCCTAGGCTGGCCGGCGATGTTTCTCGGTGAGGACCTGCTGGCCTGGCTCGTGCTGGCCCTGGGCGCAGCCATGGCGGCCGGCAGCCTGATGGCGCTGGTCCGGCCGCCCGACGCCCCCCGCGACGGCGAGCTGGCTCGGGCGCCGCTGGCCCGCAGCCTGGTGATGATCGCGGTCGGGACGATCGCCGCCGTCTGGGCGCTGGCGAGCCTGGTCGCCGCCTGAGCGAGCGGAGCGAGCGAAGCATGAGCACAGTGGGTTGCTCGGCCCGAAGGGCCGATCCGTCATTGCGCGCATCCCGAAGGGTGCGCCAATGACGGTGCCGGCGGACCACCTGGCCGACCAGCTGGGGTTCGTCCTCGAGGTCGACCGGCTGAAGTCCGTGCTGCGGCGGGGCTACGTCGCGGACGGCTCCCGCTATGAGAACACGGCCGAGCACTCCTGGACCCTCGCCCTGATGGCGATCGTGCTGGCCGAACACGCCGCCGAGCCGGTCGACGTGGCCACCGTGGTGCGGATGGTGGTGATCCACGACCTGGTCGAGGTCGACGTCGGCGACACCTACGTCTACGACGACGCCGCCCGCGCCGCAGTGGCCGACGCCGAGTCACGGGCGGCCGACCGGTTGTTCGGGCTGCTGCCGGCCGGCCAAGGGGCCGAGCTGCGGGCGCTGTGGGACGAGTTCGAGCACGGCGACAGCCCCGAGGCCCGGTTCGCCCGATCGCTCGACCGGTTCGCGGGGTTCCTGCTCAACCACGCCAGCGAGGGCCGGTCGTGGCGGGAGAACGGCATCACCGCCGACCGGGTCCACGACCGCAACGCCATGATCGAGTCGGGCGCACCGCCGCTGTGGGACGAGGTCCGGCGCCGGCTCGACGACGCCAGGGCCCGCGGCTGGATCGACCCCCCGCCTTAGCCGGGTCCCGGCTAGGGCAGATCGCCGGCGGGGCCCGGCACCCGTTCGAGCTTGAGGCCGAGGGCCTCCAACGTCTCGAACGGCCGGTGGTAGCCCCGTTCGAGGTGGTGGATGCCGTGGAGCGTCGACGGACCGTCGGCCACCGCGGCGGCGATCACCGAGGAGAACCCGGCCCGGACGTCGGGGATCGTGACCTCGGCGCCCCGCAGCTTCGACACGCCCCGGACGACGGCCGAGTGCAGGGCGGTCGTGTCGTGGAAGCGGCAGGCGGTGCCGCCGAGGCAGGTGTCGAACAGCTCGATCTCGCAGCCCATCCGGGTGAGCTCCTCGATGTAGCCGAGCCGGTCCTCGTACACCGTCTCGTGGATGACCGACATGCCTTCGGCCTGGGTCATGAGCACGATGAGGGGCGGCTGCCAGTCCGTCATGAACCCGGGGTGGGTGTCGGTCTGCACGGCGGCGGGGCGGAGGCCCTCCTCGGCGCTGGCCGAGATGTAGTCGTCGGTGATCGAGAAGCGGGCGCCCATCTTCTGCAGGGTGTCGATGGCGGTGACCAGTCGGTCCTGCGCGCAGCCGCCCACCCGGACCTGCCCGCCGGTCATCAGCCCGGCGACGAGGTACGAGAAGGCCTCGAGCCGGTCGCCCTGCAGCCGGGTGGCGCCGCCGCCGAGCCTGTCGACGCCCTCGATCACGATGCGGCGGTCGGGCTTGAACCCGATGCGGGCCCCCATTCGCTGCAGGAACAGCGCCAGCTCGGTGACCTCGGGCTCGAGGGCGGCGTTGCGGAGCACCGTGCGACCCTCGGCCAGCACGGCGGTGAGCAGCACGCTCTCGGTGGCGCCGACGCTGGGGTAGGGGAGGGTGATCTGGGCGCCCCGCAGGCGCTGGGCCCGGGCGCTGATGCCCTCGTCCGACGCCTCGACCTCGGCGCCCATCGCCTCGAGGGCCGCGATGTGGAAGTCGACGGGGCGGCGGCCGATGCGGTCGCCGCCGACGATGGGGACGAACGCCTCGTTGTTGCGGGCGAGCAGGGGGCCGAGCAGCAGGATCGGGATGCGGTTGAGCCCGGTGAAGCTGAGCGGCACCTTGGCGTCGGGGCTCTCGACCGGGTCGATCGAGATGCGGCCGCCGTCGATCTCGACGCCGACCCCGAGCGAGGTGAGGATGTCGGCGGTGATGCCGACGTCTCCGACGTCGGGGGCATTGGTGATCGTGCTGGGGGCGGTGCCGAGCATGGCGGCGACCATGTGCTTGGTCACCGCGTTCTTCGACCCGCTGACCTCGACCTCCCCCACCAGCGGGCCGTTGGGCTGGATGTGCCAGGCCGCGGCCAGGGGCTCGTTCATCGGACCGAGAGTAACGGCTGGGCGCGGCCCGGAAACCCACCACCTCTGGCCCTTGCCCGGCTCGTGCCCCGCCGGTGCCGGGCCGCAACGGGCCTATCTGGGCCGGGACGCGAACGTGGGGCGGCCGAACGTGACGTTCGATCGCCCCACGTGGGTGTCGTCGGGTCTCATCGCCGGCCGGGCCGGATCCAGCGCCGCCGCGCCCGCTCAGGGCGCGGGCGGGAGCGAGACCGGTGGCGAAGCTCCCGGTGGCGGTCCTCGACCAGGACGTGCGCGGCGAGCTCGTGATGGAACATGGAAGATCCTCCTGCCATGGTCGGACGGGCCGGGGGATGGCCCGCGCCGACGTCGGGGTGTGCGCACGGCGCCGGGTGGCGCCGGAGGAGAGCCGGCAGCGCCGCAAGAGGGCGCCGGGCCGCGTCCGTCAGGGAGCGGTGACCGGGGCCATGCCGCACGGGGGGAGAGCCGGGCGACGGTCCGCGGATCTCAGCTCTCGGGCGTTGATCATCGTCGTTGGCACCTCCTCTGCGTCTCGTTGCGGTCGGCCTCGTGGCCTACGACAGAAAGGTTGACCGACCCTGTCGCCCGCCGCCAGCGAATTACGTCACGCGCCGGCGCCCACCGCGGCGCGGAAGGCGCGCACCACCTCGGCCGCCCGGTCGGGCACCTCGGCGAGGTCGGCGGTCCAGGTCCGCACGCCGACGCCGACCGTCGTGACCCCGGCCTCGACCCACGGGCCGAGCGCCGCGAACGTCGCCGCCGGGTCGGGTCGGCCGCCGTCGCCGCGCACCGGGCGGACCGTGTGGTGCACGGTCAGCGTGGCCGGGTCGCGGCCGGCGTCCTCGTAGGCCCGGTGGAGGGTGGCCACGCCGTCGGCCACCTCGCCGGGGGTGGCGTCCATGATCGGGTGCCAGCCCTCGCCCAGGGTCACGATGCGGCGGAGGTTGCGGGGCGTCAGCCGGCCCGAGAACGACACCGGGATGCCATCCGGCCGGTCGGGGCGGGGCGAGCACCAGGTGTCGGCGAACCGGATCGTCTCGCCGGCGAACGCCGCCGGCGCGGACGTCCACAGCGCCCGGCAGGCGCCGATCGTCTCGTCGAGCAACTGGCCCCGGGCGGCGAAGTCCACGCCCACGGCGGCGAACTCCGCCTCCTGCCAGCCGGTGCCGACCCCGAGCGACAGGCGCCCGCCCGACAGGCCGTCGACCGTGGCCGCCTGCTTGGCCAGCAGGGCCGCGGGCCGGAGGGGGGCGACCAGGATCGACGTGTGCAGCCCGACCCGCCGGGTGGCGGCGGCCACGGCGGCGAGCACGGTGAGCGGCTCGAGCCACGGGTCGTCGGGCCCGGTGGGGAACCGACCCCACGGGTAGAGCGACACGTCGGGCCCCATCACGACGTGGTCCGACACCACCACCTCGTCGGCACCGGCGTCCTCGCAGGCGACGGCGACGTCGACGACGCCGCGGGGGTCGCCGCCGAGGAGGCTGCCGAACGTCGGCAGCCCGAGGGCCAGCCGCGGCGGTCGCGTCATGCCGGGACCCTACGGCCCCGGGCCGGCCCGCCGGATCAGGCGGCCGGGTCGATCAGCTCGGCGGTGGCCGCCTGGTCGACCAGTGCCAGCGCGGCCAGCACGCTGTCCTCCCGGGCCGGGCGGTGGTAGCGGGGCAGGCACACGTAGCGGCCCACCACCTGGCCCCGGGCGGTCACCAGCAGGTCGAAGCCCTTGGTCGGCAGGCCCAGCTGGAACGGGCTCCAGCCGACGTCGCCCCAGGTGAACCAGCCGGGGTGCTCCAGCACCGGGCGGCCGCTGGCCGGGCACGGCGCGGCCTCGTAGCGGCAGTCCCGCAGGTCGAGCAGGTCGACGAGGCTGCGGGCCACGTCGATCTGGATGAACGAGGCGCTGTCGCCGCCGGCCACCTCGCCGGCCACCCGACCGACCGACCGCAGGCACTCGAGCGCCCGGGCCCGGCGGCGCTCGGCCCGGCTGAGCGGCGGATGGTGGACGACCAGCACGGGCTCGTCCCGGGCCGTCGTCCGCCAGCGGCGCACGAGGTGGGCGAGTGGCCAGCCGACCGCGAGGATGACCGCGACGGTCACCCGGTCGTCGCCTGAGGCGACGGCCGGCGACCCCGCGGGTGGCGCCCACGCCAACGCGAACGCCAGTGCGCCGACGGCCGCCGCGACCGGCGGCGCCCAGCGCGAGCGGCCCGAGCCAGCCAGCACGATCGCCGCGACGATGACCGGCGTCAGGTCGCCGGCGGGTGCGAGTGGGCGGAGGGGCGTGAGCGCGAGGGTCACGGCCACCGGCACCACGACGGCCGTCGCCAGCGAGCGCCCTCCGCCCCCCGACCGAGCGTCGTGGTGAGATTTCACAAACTCTTTATTTACCACCCCGTACCGTGGCCAACCGCTCCCTTGACGAACGATGAGCGCGCCCCGACCTACGGTCGGGGCCGATGGACCGTGACACGATGCGCGCCCGCGTCACCGCGGCCCGCGTCGGCCGCCTCGCCACCGTCACCCCGGCGGGCGAGCCCCACGTCGTGCCGTGCTGCTTCGTGCTCGACGGCGACACGATCCTCTCCGCCGTCGACGCCAAGCCGAAGTCGACGCTCGCCCTGCGGCGGCTCGACAACCTCCGGGCCCGTCCCCGGGCCGCGCTACTGGTCGACCACTACGACGACGACTGGTCCACCCTGTGGTGGGTGCGGGCCGACGGCGACGGCCGCGTGATCGACGCCGGCGCCGAGCGGGAGCGGGCGCTCGACCTGCTGGCCGCCAAGTACCCCCAGTACCGCACCCGGCGGCCGCCCGGCCCCGTCGTCGCCGTCGTCGTCACCCGGTGGCGGGCGTGGCCGTGAGCGGTCAGCGGCCGAGGTCGGCCAGCAGCGGCACAACCGGGGCGGCGACCTTCTCGACGAACGCGTCGGCGTGGCCGTCCGGCGGCATGACCGTCACCTCGGCGACGCCGAGGTCGGCGTAGGGCACCATCTCGGCCAGGAAGCCGTCGAGGTCGCCGGTCGCCAGCGCCCTACCGTGGTACAGCATCGTCGTGCGGATCTCCGCCGGATCGCGGCCCACGTCGTCGCAGTGGCGCCGCAGCACGTCGAGCTTGTGGGCCAACTCCTCGGGGGTCGACGCGAACAGGTTGCAGGCGTCGGCGTAGCGGGCGACGAGCCGCAGCGTCTTCCGCTCGCCGCCGCCCCCGATGAGGATCGGCGGGCGGGGCCGGCGGACGGGTGGCGGCGAGCAGAGCGTCTCCTCCAGCCGGTAGTGGCGGCCGTCGTAGGGCCCGTTGTCGTCCGGGTCCCACATCTGCAGACAGATCTGCAGCGTCTCCTCCAACCGCTCGAACCGCTCCGCGACCGGCGGGAACGGCACCCCCAGGCCCTTGTGCTCCCGCTCGTACCAGGCGGCACCGATGCCCAGCTGCGCCCGGCCGCCGGACAGCACGTCGAGGGTGGTGACGGTCTTGGCCAGCAGTCCGGGGCGGCGGTAGGTCACGCCGGTCACGAGCATGCTGAGCCGGACCGTCGAGGTGTGCCCGGCGAGGAAGCCGAGGGTTGTGTACCCCTCCATCATCGGGTCCTCGGCGGGCGCCATCGCGTCCATCTGGAACCAGTGGTCCATCACCGTGAGCGTGCCGACCCCGGCGACCTCGGCGGCCTGGCCGGTGCGGGCTAGCGTCGGCCCCAGAGCCTCGGTGGCGGGTCCGGTGAACGACCAGACGTGGATGCCCAGCTCCATGGCGGCCTCCTGGGATGGACGGGCGGGTCCCGCGGGCACGCTACCGGCGCGACCCCGGGGGTGCCGCCGTAGTGTCGGGCCATGGAGGGATGCTCGTCGCCCCCTGCGCCATGACCGCGAGGACGCGCGGGTCGGGCTGTCGAAATCGGAGCGGCGGCTGCGTCTCATCTCGTGACGCCGTCCGCCGGGCGGCGCGACCACGACCCGAGGAGGCGTCATGCCCCAGTACCTGCTGTTGATGTACCACCCGCCCGAAGGCCCGCCGAAGGAGGACATGGCCGGGCAGCAGAAGCAGTGGCAGCAGTACCACCAGGACCTCGTCGATGCGGGCGCGCTCATCTCCAACGCCGGGCTGAGCGGCGTCGACTCGGCCACCACGGTCCGGGTCCGTGACGGCGAGACCCAGATCACAGACGGACCGTTCGCGGAGACCAAGGAGGTCCTCGCCGGCTACTTCCTGGTCGAGGCCGACGACCTCGACACCGCGTTGGGGTACGCGGCCCGCATGCCGGCGTCCGCCTACGGGTCGGTCGAGGTCCGCCCGACCTGGGGATGAGCGGGGACGCGGCGGCCGCCGTCGAGCGGGCGTTCCGGGAGGAGCGCCCGGCGGTCCTGGCAACGCTGATCCGTCACGTCGGCAACTTCCAGCTGGCGGAGGAGGCGGTGCAGGACGCGTTCGCGGCGGCGGTCGCCACGTGGCCGCGTGACGGGGTGCCCGACAGCCCGAAGGCCTGGATCACGGTGACGGCCCGGCGCCGGGCCATCGACAGGCTGCGGCGCGAGCGGTCGACCGCCGACCGGGCCGCCCGGCTGGCCGAGCTGGCCCGGCTCGACGCCCAGGAGCACCGCCCCGATGCGGACCACGGGTCGCTGACCGACGACCGGCTGCGGCTGATCTTCACCTGTTGCCATCCGGCGCTGGCCCTGCCGGCCCGGGTCGCGTTGACCCTGAAGGCGCTGGGCGGCCTGACCACGGCCGAGGTCGCCCGGGCCTACCTGGTGAGCGAGACGACGATGGCGCAGCGGCTGGTGCGGGCCAAGCGGAAGATCGCCGACGCCCACATCCCGTACCGGGTGCCGCCCGACGAGGCGCTGCCCGGGCGGCTGGCGGGGGTCCTGTCGGTCGTGTACCTCATCTTCAACGAGGGGTACGACGCGGCCGCGGGCGACCGGCTGGTGCGGGGCGAGCTGTGCAGCGAGGCGATCCGGCTAGGCCGGCTGCTGGCCGAGCTGATGCCGGGCGACGCCGAGGTCCAGGGGCTGCTGGCGCTGATGCTGCTGCACGACGCCCGCCGGGGCGCCCGGGTCGACGACCGGGGCGGCTTCGTGCCGCTCGACCGCCAGGACCGATCGCGCTGGGACCAGGGCCGGGTGCGGGAGGGGGTCCGGACGCTGGAGCGGGCGCTGGCCCTGCGGCGGCCGGGGCCGTACCAGCTTCTGGCGGCGATCGCCGCACTGCACGTCCAGGCGCCGGCGCCCGAGGACACCGACTGGCCCCAGATCGCGGACCTGTACGGGGCGCTGGCGCGGGTGGCCCCGTCGCCGGTGGTCGAGCTGAACCGGGCGGTGGCGGTGGGCTTCGCGGACGGCCCGGAGGCGGGCCTCGCGCTGCTGGAGCCGCTGGCCGCGGCCGGCTCGCTGGCCGGCTACCAGCCGCTCCACGCGGCCCGGGCCGAGCTGCTGCGCCGGGCGGGCGACGGCGAGGGGGCGGCCGCGGCCTACCGCCGGGCCATCGAGCTGAGCGGCAACGCGGTGGAGCGGGCAGAGCTCGAACACCGGCTGGCCGAGCTTGTTCAACCAAATGGTTGACAAGCTGGACAAGAGGGCGTACGGTCAATTCAACCAAATGGTTGAACTCGAAGGGAGGCACGTGGCGGCCGATCCGCTCTCCCGGGTGTTCTCGGCCTTGGCCGACCCCACCCGGCGCGACATCGTGGCGAGGCTCGCCGTCGGCGACGCCACCGTCAACGAGCTCGCCGCGCCGTACGACGTGACGGTCCAGGCCGTCTCGAAGCACCTGAAGGTGCTGGAGGACGCCGGCCTGGTCAGCCGCACCCGGGACGCCCAGCGCCGCCCCGTCCACCTCGAAGCGGAGGTCTTCGACCTGATGACCAAGTGGATCGAGCGCTACCGGCGTGAGGCCGAGGAACGCTACCGGCGCCTCGACGACGTGCTCCGCGACCTGCCCGACGACGACCCCCGGCAGCCAACCCAGACAGGAGACTGACATGACCACCCGCACCCACGAGACCGAGATCGTCGCCGACCCGGACGTGCCCCTGGTCCGCATCACCCGCGAGTTCGACGCACCGCGGGACAAGGTCTTCCGGGCCCACGCCGACCCCGACCTCGTCGCCCAGTGGCTCGGGCCCCGTGACCGGAGGATGACGGTCGACCACTACGACTGCCGCACCGGCGGCTCGTACCGCTACCACGTCGACGGCGACGAGGGCTTCGTGGCCCGCTTCTTCGGCTCGTTCCACGAGGTCCGGCCGTCCGAGCTGATCGTCCAGACCTTCACCTTCGAAGGCATGCCCGACGGAGTCGCCCTGGAGCGCCTGGTCTTCGAGGACGTCGGCGACGGTCGCAGCCGGCTGACCAGCACGTCGCTGGTCGACAGCTTCGCCGACCGCGACGCGTTTCTCGCCAGCGGGATGGACGTGGGCGTTCGCGAGGGCTACGAGAAGCTCGACGAGCTGCTCGCCGGCTGAGCCTGGACCGGGGATGCCGGCGCGGCGGCCGGCATTCCCGATCCGCACTGTCATCGCCAGGAGCAGGCGGCGACGCGCAGCGATCGCGAACCGGCGGGCCCGGCTCGATCCCGACCGGCGGCGATCGTCGCACGGCCACGTTGCTGGTTCAGCCATCGCCGTCCCCTTCGGGTCTGCCACCCCTGCCGATGTCGCCCTGAAGGAGGGCCTCTCATGACCCACAGCGCGACCCTCTCCCCCGACCGGTTCGAGCAGATCCGGACGTTCCTGACTGAGGAGGCGGCGACCGCGCCGGCCGACTCCCGCGGCGGCCGCCTCGCCGGATCGTGCCACCGAGGCCTCGCCGTGGGTGCCGCCGCGCTGACCCCGAGCGGCGTGCTGGCCGTCACCACGTTGCGCCCGGGCGGCACCGAGGCAGCCCTGGCGGTCACGGTCGAGGACGGCTGGACCGTCGTGCGCCTGTCGGACGTCGACGCGGACGCGCAGGCGGTGCGGGACGAGCTCGTCGCCGCCGGCATCGACGCCCGGATCGGGCCGGTCGGCCCTGACCCGGACCTTCCGTCGGGACAGGGACTGTCGATCGTCGGGGTCGTCGGCGACTTGATGCTCCCGGGCGCCTCGTACGGGCTGTCCATCGTGATCCCGGATGGAACTGGTCCAGCGGGCGGCGCCGGGCCGGTCGGCGAGTCGCCTCCGCCGGACACGGGACCAGTCGACCTCACCCCCGACGCCCCCGATCTCCTGGAGCAGCATGGTGTGCGCATCGGCAACGGCGAGGACGTGTTGTTCTCGATCCGGGCCGGCTCGGACGCCGTCGTCGTCCACCCGCGGCGGTGACGCCGTCGACCCGACAGTTGATCCCGACGTTGCCGGCGTGGGTTGACATTGGGACCATATACCCCCACTGTGCACCCATGCCGAAGGTGAGCGTCTACCTTCCCGACGACCTGGCCGACGCGGTGCGCGACGCCCAGGTCCCGGTGTCGGCCATCTGCCAGGCCGCGCTCGAACGGGCGGTGCGCGAGGTCACCGCCGCCCGCGGCGCCGACGAGCCCCCGCCGGGGGGTGCCTCCGCCGTAGGGCTCTTCGCCCGCTTCACCCCCCGGGCACGGCAGGCGGTGCTGCTGGCCGACGAGGCCGCCCGTGGCGTTCCCCATGGTTTCGTCGGCACCGAGCACGTCCTGCTCGGCATCCTCGACGAGGGCGACAACGTGGCGATCCGGGTGCTGGACGACCTGCAGGTCGACCGCGACGAGCTGCGCGCCGAGCTCCGGGCCTCGATGCTCCCGCCCGCCGGCGCAGCCCCGCCGGGTCACGTGCCGTTCACGCCCCGCGCCAAGCGGGCACTGGAGCTGACCGCCAAGGAGGCCCTCGCCCTCGGCCACAACTACATCGGCTGCGAGCACCTGCTCCTCGGGCTGCTGGCGACCGAGGAGGGACTGGCCAGCCGCGTGCTACGCCGCCTCGGGGTCGAGCACCGGACCACCCGCATGGCCGTCGTGTCCGTGCTGACCCGCGTCGATCCCCCCGGCGCCAGGGCCACGTCACCGCCTGCGTCGGCACCGGCGCCGGCCTCCACCGGCCTGACGTTGGCCCGGATCCTCGAGCGGCTCGACGCCATCGAGCACCGCCTCGGCCCGTAGCATTCGCTACCGGCCGCGGACCGCCGGGAGCCGTTCGGCCGGTCAGACCGGTTCGAGGCTCAGCTGCGCGCCGAGCTCGACGAGCCCGAGGCGCCGGGCGAGTGCCCGGGACGCCGGTGGTCGCGCTCGCCACTGCGGGAGGAGATCGTCGTCGATCGCCCGACGGATGGCGGCGAGCGCGGCGCGACCGACGTGGCCCTCTCGTCGATGGCTCGGGTGCGCGAGCACCGAGAGGTGGGCGACACCGTTGGGCCAGCGCCGGTACCCGCACACCGCAGCCAGATCCCCGCCGGCGGATCGGCACGCGAACGCCGGGCCTGTGACCTCGCGCAACCCGCTCTCGTCGAGCTCGTCGGGGGCGACGACCCGGAACAGCGCCTGGAGATCGTCGGAGGACACCTCCTCGACACCCGGGACCTCGCCGACGCCGAACCCGACCGGCGGGTAGAACAGCGCGGCGGGCCCGAGGACGCCGCGTGTCGCCGGCAGGCGGGCCCGCACGATGTCCGGACTGGTCGCCTCCTCGGTCGTGAGACCGCCGAGTGCTGCGGTCACCGGGCGCCTCAGATCGCCACGGGGTACGCAGGCCGTGACCGTCCCGTCGAGGACCAGGATGCCGATCCAGCCTCGCCGACCGAGCGGCGACTCGGCGTCGACGACGACCTGGAGGCCGTCGAGGCGGGGCAGGCCGGCGAGCCGAGCCCATGCCCGGCGTGCCGCCCCGGCGCCCATCTCCACGCCGACAGCATGGTCGATCGATCGGTCCGGCCGCGGAGGACCAACGCTCGGATCCGGTGGCGAATCGGCCCCGCGCCCCTACGTGCCGGCCGTAGCTCGACGATGCTGTCGCGATGCGAAGCCGCCGGTCACGCAGAGGCCGATCGGGCGTCGCTGCGCCGGAGCTCGATCACGTGCAGCTCGCGGTGCGGGACCTGTCGGCCGCCGGGCGCGTCCTGGAGGACCGGTACGGCCTGGCCTCGGTCGAGGGTGGCCATCACCCCGGTTGGGGTACGGCCAACCGGATCGTGCCTCTCGGCGACGCGTACCTCGAGCTGGTCGCGGTGGTCGATGACAACGAGGCCGCACGAAACCCGTTCGGACGCTGGGTCGCCGGCGCACGAGCAGCGCTCGTTCAGCCGCTCGGCTGGGCCCTGCGCACCCGCGGGCTCGACGCCGTCGCCCGACGGCTCGGCCTCACCGTCCTCGCCGGGTCACGGGTTGATCCGAACGGGCGACTCCTGCGGTGGCGGCTCGCCGGCATCGAGCAGGCGATCGCCGCGCCGTCGCTTCCCTTCTTCATCGAGTGGGGACGAGGAACACCGCATCCCGGCCGCGCCCCGGCAACCCACCCGGCCGGGACCGTGAAGATCACCCGCCTGGAGCTCGACGGTGACGCCACTCGGATCGAGACCTGGTTGGACGGTCATCGTCTGCCGATCACCGTGCGGCCCGGCGTGCCAGCCCTCACCAGCGTCACCCTCACGCATCCCGCAGGTGAGGTCACCCTCGACGCCGGCCTGCGGTAGACGCCGTAAGGCCCTGCGCGGTGGGTGGCTTTCGCACGCGCCAAAGGGGATCGCGGGATCGCCCACCCCGCCGGCAACCGGCACGACTCGGTACCTGCGACCCCTACGCCGGCTGGTAGCTGAGGATGGTGACCCCGTCTTTCCCGACCGACTTGGAGTCCGTGAGCCGTAGGCGCTTCTTGTCGCTGGTCTCGCCGAACAGGCGCCTCCCGGTGCCGAGAACGACCGGGAAGACCATCAGGTGGACCTCGTCGACGAGGTCGTGCTCGATGAGGGTCTGCGCGAGCCGGGCGCTGCCGTGGACATAGATGTCCCCGTCGGTCTCCTGCCGAAGCTCGGAGATCTCCTCGACCACGTCGCCGTTGAGCACCGTCGTGTTGTTCCAGTCGGGATGCTCGAGGGTCGAGGAGACGACATATTTGGGCATGCTGTTGAACTTGTCGGCGAACTCGCCTTGCCGGGACGGCCAGGCGGCCGCGAAGCCCTCGTAGGTCACCCGCCCGAGCAGCAGCGCCTCGGCGTCGAGCGCCTCGTCGAGCTTGAACTTGTCACCGTCCGCTCCGCGGTCGAACTCGAAGCTCCAGTCCTTGTGTTTGAAGTCCTCGCCTCCTGGAGCCTCCATGACCCCGTCCAGCGAGATGAACTCGGTGACGACGATCCTTCCCATCGCGTCCTCTCTTTCGTCTGGTCGGGACAACGATGGCCTGTCCACTCCTCAGCAGTCATCCGTAAAGACACGGATCGTTCGGCTGCCGCAGGCCGATCGCGTAGGCATGGGCGTCAACGGCCGGAAGCAGCGACAGCGAGGTCGACGGCGTGGACAGTCTCGGCCTCGGTCATGCGCGACGAGTCGATGACGTTCGGCTGCGGGAACCGCGTGATGCTCCAGCAGTAGTCGTCGTGGTTCCGTCGCAGTGCGGCCTCGTCCAGCCGGTACACGTCGCGGACGGCGTTCCGCCGCAGGCAGGACTCGAGGTCGGGCACGATGTCGATCCTGACGACCGGCAGACCTGCGAGCCTGCCATCCCACGGGTCGTCGCGCATGGGCGGGGCATACGTGTCCAGGACGCACGTCACGCCGGCGCGAAGGTACGTGCGGATCGTGCCGCTGGCGAGATCGGCGGCCAGCCACCACTGACGTTCGGCCTCTTCGTTCCAGTCCTTGTCGGGCTGTGCGCGACCGGACCGGATCGTCTCGCGAAGTGCATCGGTGCTTATCCACGCTGTCACCGACGGCTGCGCGTCGGCCCACGCACGCGCGACGGTGCTCTTGCCCGCGCCAGACGGACCCGTCAACATCAAGACGAACGGCGCGTCGGCGCGAACGCTCTGGGTCATGCGACGCACGGGCCGATATCGATGCCGGGATACCGGCGAGACACCGCGATCGTCTGAGCCGTCCAGAACCCATGGCCTGGCGCGGGGATCTCCATGACCGAGCGCTGTGCCTGCGAAGCCTCAACCATGAACAATCCCAGTCGCCTTGCCGTTGATCCCGGTGCCAACCGCTGCTCGTGGCGCCTTGTCGTCCGCGGGGCGCAGCGCAACCCCGGCCGCAGGCGGCGCGGGTTCTGCCGGCGCTCTTGATCGTCTCACATCGCGTACGCCCGGACCGGGGGCTCACGAGCGCGTTTCGGGGTGACCTCGAGGCAGACGGCGACTCGACGCGACGACATGCCGCGACCCTCCCACCACAGAGGACTATCGGCTCGGGAGCGATCGCGGCAGCCCGAACGATGGGAGCACGCTGTTGTCGAAACGGGTCATGGCGCGGATCCGGTCGCCGGAGAGGGTGAGGACGATGAGGCCGACCCCGTGGCGGATGCCGGTAGGGGCGCGTAGGTAGGCTCCGAACGCCGGCTGTCCGTTCGCTCGCGTCCGCACGAGGTCGAACCACCGGCCCGCGCCGAACAGGCTGGCGCAGAAGCGGGCCACGACGTCTCGGCCCTCGTATTCGAAGGGCATCGGCGGCATCGAGATGAAGACGTCGTCCGTCAGAAGGGCCACCAGCGCGTCGAGATCGGCGGACTCGTACGCCTGGACGAACTTCGCCACGATCGCATCCTCGGCAGGTGAGTCCGAGGCGGGCGGTGGTTCGCGGTCGCCCGGCCGTAAGCGCTGGAGGCTGGCGCGCGCCCGTTTGAGGGCGCTGTTGACCGAGTCGACGGTCGAGTCGAGCATGTCGGCGACCTCGTTCGCGTGGAATCCGAGGACGTCGCGCAAGATGAGGACGGCGAGTTGGCGAGGCGGCAGGACCTGGAGGGCGGTCACGAAGGCCAGGGAGGTGGATTCGGTCCGCTCGTAGCGGGCCTCCGGGCCGAGCGGCATGTCGATCGCATCCTCGAGGAGGGCGTCGGGAAATGGCTCGAGCCATACGACTTCGCCGAGCCGGGTCGGCTCGGGCGGTTCAACAGCGGGCACGTCCCACTCCCTGGCCGGGCGTCGACTGGCCGAGCGACGCGCGTTGAGGCACCGGTTGGTGGCGATCCGGTAGAGCCAGGTGCGGATCGAGGCGCGTCCCTCGAACCCTGCGAGGCCTTGCCAGGCGGCCAGCAGCGTGTCCTGGAGCGCGTCCTCGGCATCTTGGAACGATCCGAGCATCCGGTAGCAATGCACCCGTAGCTCTCGACGGTGCGGCTCGGTCAGCTCTCGGAACGCCTCGCCGTCCCCGGCCCGGGCCCGGGACATCAGGTCGCCGGATACCACCCTCGCGTCACCTTCTTCCCGTAGCTCGACGCACTTCTACCTCGTATGGACACCGACCGAGAGGCGAACTGGGCGGTTGGTCGGCGACGTTCTTCACCGCTTCGGCCCATTCCTCCGGCAGAGCAGAGCCGAAGAGCGGGTGCGTCGCTCATGGGCTCAGCGGGTGACGTGTCGGAACGCGGCGGTGGCGGCGGCGAGCGTGACGATGAGGGTCGCGGCGAGGATGCCGCCGGTCCGGGCGAGGGCGGGCCAGTCGTTCCCGAAGTTCATGACGTTGCGGCCGGCCTCGATCACGTAGGCGGCGGGGTTTGCCCGGCTCACGGCCCGAAGCCATGCCGGCAGCTCGGTGCGGGGGAAGAACGCCGAGGTGAGGAAGAGCACGGGCAGCGTCAGGAACAGGCCGATGACCATCGTCAGCTCCGAGTCGGCGGTGTGGAGGGCGACGAAGTCCGACAGTGCGGCCCAGGCGACGCCGAAGAGGACGACGCCGAACATCAAGGTGGCGGCACCGGCCCAGCCGCCCGCGACGGTGGCGCCCATGGTGACGGCGAGGATGAGCACCACGGCGGCCTGGGCGGCCATGAGGGCGGCGTCGGCGATGAGCCGGCCGACGAGGATGCTCGACCGCGCGATGGGGTCGGTCCGGAGCTTGTCGAGCGTGCCGGTGTCGAGGTCGGTGACGACGGAGAGTCCGGACTGGAGGGCGGTGAACAGGACCGAGAGGACCATCATCGCGGGGGCGACGAACGTGAGGTACGAGGGGTAGCCGAGGCGCTGGAACTGGGCGCTGTCCGACAGGCCGCTGAACGTCTGGGAGAACAGGACCAGCCAGAGCACCGGTTGGAGCAGCGAGAAGGACACGAACGCCGGTGATCGCAATGTCTTGAGCACGTTGCGCCGGGCAAGCAGCGATGTGGTTGTCGTCCAGCTCGGCGATCGCCGGGCCGCCGGCACGAGCGCACGGTCGAGCTCCGGTTGCGCGTTCATCGGGGCCCTCCTCCGTGGATGGCGGCAAACACCGAGCTCGGCCGACGACCGGATTCGACCTCGCTGCGGGGACTCTCCCCGGTGTAGGCCACGAAGACGTCGTCGAGCGTGGTCGGGACCAGGCGCAGCCGGGCCAGGTCGACCCCCTCCAGATCCAGCCGCCGGATCAGTTCGAGCAACGTGTCGCCGGCAGCGCGCAGCTGCAGTGTGACCTCTTGCTCGCCAGCTCGGATGTTGAGCACGCCAGGGACCTGGGCGGCGACGCGCTCGGCCAGCGCCCGTTGGTCGGGATCGCCGGGCTCGGCGAGGGTGAGGGTCACGCGGTCCTCGCCGGCGGCGTCCTTGAGCGCGGTCGGGGTGCCGACGGTCAGGATCCGCCCCCGGTCGAGGATGGCGACACGGCCGCAGAGGCGGTCGGCCTCCTCGAGGTATTGAGTGGTCAAGAGGATCGTCGTCCCGGCCGCGCTCAGAGCTCGCAGTTCCTCCCACAGTGCGTTCCGAGCCTGGGGATCGAGGCCCGTGGTGGGTTCGTCGAGAAAGAGTGCGGCGGGACGGTGAACGATCGCTAGTGCCAGGTCGAGCCGGCGTCGCATGCCTCCGGACAGACGGCCCGCGCGCTGACCGGCCACGCCGCCGAGACCGAGCCGCTCGACGAGCTCGTCGCTGCGCCCGGCGGTCTGGCTGTCGGACAGGCCGTGGAGCCGGCCGCTCAGCATCAGGTTCTCCGTGACGGTCAGGTCCAGATCGACGCCGGCGTACTGACCCGAGTAGCCGATCAGTTCGCGGACGCGCCCACGGTCGCGTCGTACGTCGTAGCCAGCGACACGGGCTGCGCCGGATGTGGCTTGCAGCAGCGTGACGAAGATCCGGACGGCTGTGGTCTTGCCGGAGCCGTTGGGGCCCAGGAACCCGAAGATCTCTCCGGCCTCGGCGGCGAAGCTGATGCCTGCCAGCGCCCGGGTGCCGTCGCCGTAGACCTTGGCCAGCTCCGCGGCCTCGATCGTCGTGGTCGAGTGTGTGGTCATCGGCTTGCCTCGCTGGTGGCGGTGGCGGGGAGCGTCGTGGACCGGAATGGCCACAGCAGCGTCTCGTGGAAGCGTGCGGGGTCGGGATAGGTGCTGGGGTCGTCGAGGCCGAGGCGGGCCGGCACCCGGGTGGGCTCGTAGATGAATGTTCCGAACACGATGTCCCACAGCGGGATCACCGATCCGTAGTTGCCTCGTTCCTCGGCCGCGTGGTGGTAGCGGTGGGTCTCGGTCCCGATCAGCACGTAGTTGAGCGGCCCCACCCGCAGGTCGGCGTTGACGTGGCTGATCATCTGTTGCAGGCCGATGATCACCACCGCGATGAAGATGGCGTCGGGAGTGGCTCCGGTGAATTGGAACGCGATCGCGGCGACGACGAAGCGCGAGGCGAGAAGATCGAACGGGTGGAAGACCAGGTGCATGAGCGCGTAGAGCTGGGCGGGGGCGTGGTGGACGCCGTGGACCCGCCACAGCCGGTTGTGGCTGTGGGCGCCGCGGTGGTAGCCGTACCAGAGCAGGTCGAACACCAGCAGCGTGACGACGACCTGAACGCCGACGGGCAGGCTGGCGAGCGGCCCGAAGCCGTCGGTCGCCACCACTGCGGCGGCGGCGAGAACGGCGAGGGTCTCGGCGAACCGCTGGGTGACGATGGCGAGGACGATGAAGGGCAGATCTCGGCTGAGGAAGCTTTGCTTGGTCATGCGCCACTCGGGTCCGAGCGGGTAGCGCCACTCCACGATCACGGCCACGACGATGGGGACGATCGCCAGTAGCGCAGCGACAGCACTACGATTGAGGTCGTTCCGGAGGGTGAACGCGACGACAGCCGCGGTGAGTAGGGCGATCGCCGGGTAGGTCCCGTAGGTGATCGCTCGGTTGGATGGCCGTGTCAGTTCCATGCGAAGCAGTGTCCGCAACCGGTAGGCCGGCCGCTTTCCTCACGGCGCACCGGATTTGACTACAGACGCATTCCCGCCGCCGGTCCTCGACGACGCGGTCGCCGACCTGGCCTTGGGGTTCGCGACCGAGCTCGGGGTCTCCGTGCCGAAACGAGCGGGCGACGGAGATCGACTGGCAGACCTGTGGGCGGCCTTGTCGTCGGCGGGCGTGACCCACCCGGGTCTGGCGTTCGCGGGGTGGGCGACGCGCACCTGGCTCGGTGGCGTGTTTCCGACCATCCTGGCGAACACCCCGGACGTGGGGGCGCTGCTCGATCGCCTGCAGCGCTTCCATCCGCTCTTCGGCAAGCAGCGGCTCATGTTGGCCAACGATCGCCGATCGACATCGGTTTGGCTCGAGGCACCTGACGGCACGGCCGCACATCCGGACACCATCGATGCGTTCTTCGCGATCCTGTGCTGGCTGACGCGCACCCTCACATCGAATCGGGCGGCACCGAGCCGGGTCGTGCTTCGGCGTCCTCCTCCGCCAGACCCGGACAGGTATCGCGAGCTCCTCGGCGATGTCCGCTTCGGCGCTGCCCACGACCGGTGCACCTTCGACGCCAAGAGCCTCGGCGCTCCCATCGAGCGTGCCGACCCCGCGATCCTGACGGCGCTCGAGCCCTACGCCCAACGCCGCGTCGCCGAACAGGGCCGAACATTCACGGCCGCCGTCGCTGAGCTCGTCGCCGACCGGCTCGGTGACAACCCGACGTTGGCGTCTGTGTGCCGAGCATTGGCCCTCAGCCCACGAGCGCTCCAGCTCCGGCTGGCCGGGGAGGGGACGACCTTTTCAGCGATCGTCGACCGAGT
>JBKPHT010000083.1:0-39788 GCA_046730015.1 Actinomycetota bacterium | reverse complement strand
CGGCTGGTCCCGCTTCGATCACGCCGCCCACCATGCGGGCGCGCCGTGGCTGGCGGTGGACGACGTCGCCTGGCCGAGACAGAGAACATTCTTCCAAGACGGCCACCCCTGAGGCCGGTGAGAGTTGGGCCATGCGTATCCATGACCCCATCGCCATCGCCAGGAACCTCGCCGCCTTCGACTTCCAGGAGCTCGCCCCTTTCAACGGCGGCGCGTTCTGCATGTACTACGGCGACCAGGGCGACCAGCCCGACTGGGAACTCCACCCCGACACCGACGAGCTGCTCATGGTCCTGGAGGGCAGCGTGACCGTGGAGATCCTCACCGCCACCGACCGACATCGCCTGCCGCCGACCGCAGGCCAGTTCACAGTCGTGCCCAAAGGTCACTGGCACCGGCACACCGACGCCCACGACGTGGTCGAGATGTTCTACACCCCGGGCACCACGCTGGAGTCCTCTGCCGACGATCCCCGGGTCGCGTCCCCGGAAAGCTTCGTCCCCGACATGACACGCGCCCGGAGCGAGAGTTTCCGGGCGTGATCCCGATCCCCCGGCAGTGACTGCGGGTTCGTGGATGACATACAAACGATCGGATCGGAAGCGTAGGAAGGTCTTCGTCACCGCGACGCGGCCGCTGGTCGACGCGGTGGCCTTCTTTGAGGCCGTCAGGCAGATATGGCGCGCGGTCAGTCCTCGGGGAGTGCGGCGAAGTTCCGTTTGGCGGCGCGGTACCAGCGGCCAGTCGCCCGTCGACGATCTCGAGTCACTTGCTGCGCGTGAAGGTCATGTCCATCCAGGGATGCCAGGTGATGCCGTCCTCGGATCGTTCCCATAGGGCCGTCATCGAGGCACCGTCCGCGGCGACTTTGAGAGTCGATCGGACGCGGGCGGTTGGCATGTCGGTGGGTTGTGCCGCCGGCGCGATGTCGCCGCCGCCAATGAAGTGGAACACGCCATCTTCATCGATGGTGAGACGCATTACTTCGGCGTTGCCCTCGCTGTCGAAGCTCCGTCCGAGGTATCCGTCGCTGCCGGGGTCGGGTTCGCCGACGATCTCGATCGCCCGGACCGGTTGGTCGCCGACCATGACGTCGACGTGGTGCACGAGGAAGTACCCGCCGGCCAGTACGTCGTAGATATCGGTCCCCACGATCGGGACATGGTCGTCGCCGATGATGTGTCCGAAGGTCTGCCATCTTCCGGCGATCGTCAGGAGCCGCTGATCGGGTGGGCGCTTGCTGTCGGTGGGCATTGCCTTCTCCTTGTTGTGCGCTGACTCGAGGTCAGTTGGCGCGATACCGCGGTCAGGCGGCAGTGGACCTCATCGAGCGTCTGTGAAACCACATAATTCGGAAGTGAGTTCAGGCGCTCCGCATGGTCGTCTTCCTGCCTCGATGGCCACGTCGCGGCGAAGCCTTCATAGGTCGCCAGGAGCGCTCGTCGTCAGCTGATGGGTGGGCGGCGGTCGGTCCAGGGGTGTGCGAGCTCGAGGGTGCGAGAGACCTGGAGGAGGAGGTATTCCCGCCATGGTGCGGCGACGATCTGGACGCCGACGGGCAGGCCGGTGGCGTCGTCGTGGTGGACGGGGACGGAGATCGCGGGTTGGCCGGTCACGTTGAACAGCGACGTGAACACGGCCATCGGGTAGCTGTTCAGCAGCGCCCTCAGGGGGTCGTCGGTGCCTGCTCGCCAGGCTCCGACGGGCGGCGGGAGGCATGCCATCGTGGGCGTGACGAGGAGGTCGAAGCCGGTGACGAAGGCTTCGACGATGCGCCGCGACAAGAGTTGGGTTGTCCTCACGCCTTCTGCGTAGGCCCACGAGTCGGTTGCTCGTGCGGCGTCGCGCAGGACCCGGTTGTGGGGTTCGACGCGGTCCAGGTCGGCGAGTGGGATCCCGGCGCCGCCGACGTTCCAGATCGTGGTGAAGGCCGCGATCAGCTCGTCGGTCGGGGGCAGCGGGGGAGCTGCGTCGATGACATGGTGGCCGACCGATTCGAGGGTCCGGAGAGTGGTGTCGACCGCGGCCGCGCACACCGGGTTGACGCTCAGCCCGTCGATCGGGGAGTCGATGAGCACACCGATCCGTAGCCCGGTCGGTGGCGTCGCCGTCATCGCTCCGGCGACGGGGCCTCGCGGGGTCGGGGGTGACCACCATGCGGCCGGATCGTGGCGGGCGAGCACGTCCAGGGCGGCCGCGGTGTCGGCGACGGTGCGGGTGAGGACACCGCTGGTGGCGAGGCCTTCGAGGTCGACGGTCAGGTTGGTGACCAGGCCGCGGGTGGGTTTGAGTCCGACGAGGCCGTTGCACGAAGCGGGGATGCGGATCGACCCGCCGCCGTCAGCGGCGTGGGCGATGGGCGCCATCCCGGCAGCTACGGCAACGCCCGCGCCGCTCGAGGACCCGCCTGGCGTGCGGTCCGGGTCCCACGGGTTGCGGGAGATGCCCAGGGCCTCGCTCTCGGTGAAGGGCACGGTGCCGAACTCGGAGGTGGTGGTCTTCCCGAGCAGCACGAACCCGGCGTCCACGAACCGTTGCACGACCGGGTCCGAGACGGCGGCCGGCGCCGAGCTGGCGCCGGAGGAGCCGTGGGTCGTGGGCCAGCCGTCGACGTCGAGGAGGTCCTTGATCGGCAGCGGGACGCCGTGGAACGGCGGGAGGTCCTCGGGCGAGGCGGTCCGCACTACCGCATGGGCTGCGGCGGACGCGACCTTGCGGACGTCGTCGTCGGCGCGGTGGCAGAACGCGTTGAGCCGGCCGTCCAGCTGTTCGATCCGGTCGAGGTAGCGGTCGACCACCTCGACCGGGCTCACCTCCTTGCGGCGGATGGCCGCGGCGAGCTCGACGGCCGGGGTGAACGGGTCGATCGGGTCGCGCATCGCGGGCAGTCCTTCCTGGTTCCGGGTGCTGAGCCATCAGCGTCATCCCGTGTGCGGCGTTGGGTCTTGGACGAATGTCGCGGCGCGCTACCCCGGGAGATGGCTCGGCGCCTGGCGACATGTCATCCGCCGGGTCGGCTCGTGATGCAGCGGCCGTGTGGGACATCGCGACCCCATTGCGGCCCGGCCGGCTGCCGGGGGTCAGCAAGGCCGGGTTCCGCGCCCGCGCCGGCGACCTCGTCGATCTCGAGCCGGTCCCGTATCCCGCGATCACGGTGGTCGTCGACCTCGCCGAAGCGCTGCTCGTCATCGACGACGCGACCGGTCGGCAGGAGCGCGGCAGCGTGGTTGCCGGGCTGGCTCCGGACGCGGTGCGGGCGCTCGGCCGGGACATCGATTGCCTGCAGGTGCGGCTGTCGCCGGTGGGTCGCGCACGCGGTGCTGGGCGCCTCCCCGGAGCTGGGCGGGACGGTGGTTGCCCTCGATGACCTCTGGGGCCGCGACGCCACACGAACCGAGGAGCAACTGCGCGCGGCCGCGTCCTGGGACGACCGGTTCGCGATCGTGGAGGCCGCGCTCGCTCGACGACACGAAGCCGGCCGGGCGGTCAGCCCGGAGGTCGCCCGTCACGGATCCTGGGGCCGAGACTGCGGATCAGGGACCACAGCACCGAGCCCTTGCCCGCTCCGGTTGCCCCGCAACGAGGGTGTGCGAGCCCCGGCGGGTTGTTGGCCGATCACTATCCGGACCGTGACCCGGTCCATGTACTGGCCGGCCCGCACCCGCACCACCCGGGGCAGGTACTCGGCGCCGTCGAACCGGCCCCCCAAGGCCCGGCCCAGCCCGCCACCAGCCCGACCACCGCCAGGCCCGCGAGCACCGCCTCGGTGAGCCACACCCCGGCCACCAGCCGCAGCACCACGACCCCGACCAGCACCCCGGCGACCTTCACGAGGAGCCGGGCGGTCACCACGGCCAGCCCCCCGGCTCGCCCTCGCCCGGGTCCTCGTCGTAGGGGTGGCGGTCGGTCGGCCACCAGCCACCACCGTCGTGGTGGTCGGCCCGTTCCACGGTCACCCACACCCGGTCACCGCCGACCGTGTCGATCACGCCTTCCAGGCCAGCCCGCCCGGCGGCGCCGCTGCCGGCAGGCCGGGCAGAACTCACCGTCGAAGACGGTGCCACACCCATCACAGACGACCTCGCCGGTGACCGCCCGGCTGGACCGGCCGTCCCAGGTGCACGCGTGCGGCCGCCGGTGGCGAGCCGATCCGCGGCCACACGTTCGCGGCGAGGCGGTGCCTGTGGAGGATCCTCGTTCCGGTTCGTGCCGGATGGCGCCGCGCCACACATGTCCGCACGTTCCGACGCCGGCGTTGCCGGGTCAGGGCGGCGGCAGGTTCCGGGCCTTGGCCGCGAGGTAGCGCCGCTGGGCGAGGTTCGTCGCGAGCGCGGCGGCCTCGTCGAACGCACGTCGTGCGGCGATGCTGTCGCCCAGCTCGAGGAGCAGGTGGGCGCGGACGGCGTGGATGCGGTGGTCGGCACGGAGCCTCGGATCATCGGCGAGGTCGGCCAGGAGGGCCAGCCCTGCCTCCGGACCGGACGCCTTGGCCGTGGCGACGGCGTGGTTGAGGCGGACCATCGGGTTGTGGGACATGCCGACGAGCACCTCGTACAAGGCGACGATCTGGGGCCAGTCGGTGGCGGCGGCCTCCGCGGCTTCGTCATGCAGAGCCGCGATCGCCGCCTGGATCTGGTACGGGCCCGGCGCGCCCTGGTGCAGCGCGGCGGTCACGAGCGCCGTGCCTTCCGCGATGTCCTCGTGGCGCCAACGGCTCCGGTCCTGGTCCTCCATCGGGATGAGGTCGCCGTTGGGTGCGGTCCGTGCCGGGCGGCGGGCGTCGGTGAGCAGCATCAGCGCGAGCAGGCCGGTCAGCTCGGGCGTGTCCGGGACGAGCCCGTGCAGCATGCGGGTGAGCCTGATCGCCTCGGCAGCGAGGTCCTCGCGCTGCAGGTTCGGGCCTGACGTGCTGGCGTAGCCCTCGTTGAAGATGAGGTAGAGGACGTGCTGCACCGCCGCCAGCCGCGCGGCGAGCTCGGCCCCTCGGGGCAGGGCGAAGGGCTCGCTGCTGTCCTTGATCTGCCGCTTCGCCCGCGTGATGCGCCGGGTCATGGTGGCCTCGGAGACGAGGAACGCTCGGGCGATCTCGCTCGTTGTGAGGCCGCCGACGGCGCGGAGGGTCAGGGCGATCTGCGAGGCGGGCGAGAGCGAGGGGTGACAGCACGTGAGGAGCACCGTGAGGGTGTCGTCGCCGCGGGGCTCGGGTTCGTCGGCAGCCCGCTCCCACGTCTCGTTCGGGAGCAGCCGTCGGGCGGCGACGTCCTCGCGGCGTCGCCGTGCCTGCTCGCTGCGCAGGATGTCGGTGAGCCGGCGGGACGCCACGGTGAGGAGCCAGGCCTTGGGTCGCTCGGGTCGACCCTGCTCGGGCCATTGCGTCGCGGCCGCCAGCAGGGCCTGCTGCACGGCGTCCTCGGCATGGTCGAAGTGGCCGTACCGGCGGACGAGCGCGCCGAGAACCTGCGGCGCCAGCTGGCGCAGCAGGTCCTCGGTGGCGGGTTCGAGCCCCGAGCCGCTCACCCTTCGGGCGAGTCCGAGAACTCGTCGAGGGGTCGGACGTCGGCGACGCTGTCGGCGAAGATCCCACCCGGGCTCGGGCAGTCGGCCAGCCGGGCCGCGATCGCCGTGGCACGGTCGAAGCTGTCGCACTCGACGATCCAGTACCCGGCGAGGACCTCCTGCGTCTCCGCGTAGGGCCCGTCGGTCACCACCGGTACCCCGTCCTGCATCTGCACCCTGCGAGCGTGCACCGGGTCGCTCAGCCCGCGGTTGTCGACCAGCTCGCCGGAGTCGATCAGCTCGTTCGTGAAGGCCTCCATGAACGCGCCCATCGGGGCGAAGTCCTCCGGTGACAGGGTCGGCCCGATGCCGCCCCGGCCGGCCATCGCGTCGTAGTCCTGCTGGGTGCCGTAGGTGAGGATGATGTACTTCATCGTTGTCTCCTTCGTTCCGGGCGTTGTTGTGATGCCCTCTCGCTCCGTACGTCGGCGCTGGCGTCCCCGACCGGACACGCGTCAGGCCTTCCTCGGCACGTGGCGGGCCAGGATCGGCACGACCGCCAGCGCCACGAGGACGTGGATGACCTCCAGCGCTGCCTTCGTGGCCACGGTGGCATGCTGGGCCGTCAGGGGCATCGCGAGCGAGGCCAGGGTCAGCAGCGTCGCGATCACCACCAAGGTGCGTGCCGGGCGTGCCGTGAACCGGGTCGCCGCTGCGGCGAGCAACCCGCCGACCACGGTCGCCGGGAGCACGAGCGACAGGTAGCCCCATGCTGGGATCAGCTCGGCGGGCTCCCCGGCACCGGCAGCCACTCGCATCGGCACGTCCAACGCACGGGCGGCTCCCGCGCAAACCACGCCCACCAGCGCCCCAGCCGCTCCGGCCTGGAGTGCGGCCACGGCGATGCCGCCACGGGCGGCGCCACGCTCGCGACGTCCGGAGTCCTGGGTCGGCGCCTGTTCGACGATGACATCCATGATCGGCTCCTCTCGAGGTCGGACACGGGAGTGTGTCCATCACGAACGTCGGCGCCGGCGAGCGAAACCGGACACGGCGGCGCGAACCCGGAGGAGGGACAGGTCGAGGGCGGGGTCGCGGGCCGGTGGCCCGAGCGGCGTGGCTCAGTTCGGCCGGCGCGAGGTGAACCCCATGCGACGAAGAGTGGGTGGTGTCGCCTGGGACGCCTGTTGTCCTCGTGTCAAGGCTGCCGTCACCGCCGCGGGAGATCGGCCAGACCCGTGGTCGGGCTACACGCCGGAGCCGTGGGCGTGGTCGCATAGGCGGGCCCCGCCCCCGACGACCTGGCCACCGGCCACCCCCTCGAGCGCCGCGAAGGGACCGCAGCGGTGGGGACTGATCCACACATGGAGCATCGGGACCTGCGAGCCCCGCACCGTGTCGCCCGGACAGGGCTGGCCCGCAGGCGTCACCGACGACACCCGCGGCGCCGCCGGGTCGGGGGTGAAGCAAAGGTTGTCGTGGACGTGCCACTGGATCAGGTCGCCACCGAAGTCGGGCACGTCGTCGATGGTGCTGCCGCGCTCGAGCATGTACATCGCCGCGACCAGCTCCAGCCCCGCGCCAGTCTCCCGGCGGTAGACGCGCTGGTAGACGAGCGACTCGGGATAGTCGGGGTCGAGGATCCGGCCGTCGTCGATCAGGTCCCGGTTGACGAAGTGCTCGAAGCCGGTGACCCCGTCACCGATCGAGTGATAGCCCCGGGCCTCGGCCACCGCCGGATCCGCGAACTGAGGCAGGCGCAGCAGGGTGACCGCCAGGAGGTTCTCGGCCTCCGCCTGCTGCTGGGGCGTCACGCCCGGCATGCCGCCGAGGTCGATGGGCATCGTAGGGTCGAAGGGCCGCCCTTCGCTCGCCGCGTGGTCCGAGTCGTCGGCGGGCGCGGCGTGGTCCCCGTGCCCATCGTCGGCACCCCCGGCGCCCCCCGTATGGCCCTGGCTCCCCGCCGCCACCATGCCCGGGATCATCAGCGCCACACCGACGAGGGCGACCGCCGTCGTGAAGCCTGCCTGCGGGACGGCGCGCCGCCGCGGGGAGACGAGCCCCGCGCCCCATCCGGTCAGGCTCGCGACGATCGCGACCATGGCGGCAAGAGCGAGCCCCGCCGCGAGGGCGTCGGCGAACTGAGGACCCTCGGGTTCGTCCAAGCCATCGATGAAGGCGATGCCTGAGGTCTTGGCTAGTGCCCAGCCGCCTATAGCCGCGACCTGGGCGACGACGCCGAACCACGGCAGTACGGGGATCGCCCGCACCAGCGCCAGGACACCCCAGCTGAGCTGGACGACCGCGACCGCGACGAAGGCGATCACGGCCTGACGGTGCTCGCTGTGGTTCCCGGCCGCCGTGGCATGGATGGCACCAGCACCGATCGAAGCCAGCCCGGCCACGACCAGCCGCCCGGTGCCCCTCGTGTCGTTGTCCGACCCGATAGTGAGCATGGGCGACCCCCTGATTTGCCCTACCACAAAGCTAGGAGGACCGAACTCCTCATAGGGTGCCGAGGAAGGTCCAGTTGCAGCCGCCGCAGGCGAGCAGGATCCGTAGTTGGTGAACTAGCGGAACCCGGCGGCGGCGCGTGTGAGCTTCTTGATCAACGAGTTGAGGCCTTCGACGAGGCCGTTGGTGTGCCCGGTGGTGTGGCGGGCCAGGATCGGGTGCCGCCACTGGACCAGGGTGCGGGCCATGGCGCGGACCTCGGGGCTCTTGCCGGCCCGGCACTCGTCGATGAGCCAGTCGAGCCAGCGCCGAGCCAGATCGGGGGCAGCAGCCCAAAGGGTGTAGAGGTCTCGTAGGCCTTCCGTGACGGCCCAGGCCTCGTAGACCTGCCCGTCGGGGTCACCTGCGGCGAGCAGACCCCGCAGCTTGGTGGTGCCAGCGTCGTCGAGGCGCTCGGCAGCGAGGGTCAACAGCTTGCGGCCCCGGTAGAGCGGGTCGTGCTTGTGGCCCCGATGCCCGAGGGTCGCTGGTTGGACCCGCCGGCGGGTGCGCTCGACCACCCGGGTTCCGACCCCGACCACGTGGAATGGGTCGGCCACCGCGGTGGCATTGGGGAGCCAGGCGGCGAGCGCTTGGCGGAACGGTTCGTGCAGGTCGGTCACCGTCACCTCCACACCCTCGCGCCAGCGCTCGGGTCGGCGGGCGAGCCAGGCGTCCAGGTCAGGGCCCTGCCGTCCTTCGATCACGTCGACCACCATCCACCGGTCGACGTCGCAGATCGCGGACGCCCAACGGCTTGAGCACCATCAACAGGGGTCGAGGCCCCACCCCGAACGCGGACCCCTCAACTCACCCCCGTTGAAACGCGAAGCGCCCGAAAACGGCCCATGACCAGCCCAAACGGCTGGTCATCAGTGGTGGTCGGGACCGGCGTCGATCCGGTGACCTTCGCTTTCAGGCAGACCGAGATCAGGCAATTCTGGATGCAGATCAAGTCAGACGCCCGCTCGCGGCAAGCTCACCTCTCACGGCGAGCGCGATTGCTTCAAGCTGTTCCGGCGTCCGCGTGAACCAGACGCGGCTTGTAATGACATAGCCGACGTACGGATCGTCCGCGGCACGGGGGAACAGATGCATGTGCAGGTGAGGGATCGTGTTTCCGTGGATCTCGTAGTTCATCTTCATCGGACGCGTGACCCTGGCCAGACCGCGCGCAACCGCCATCGCGTCAGCGAAGAACGCATCCCGAGCGTCGTCAGCAAGGTCGTACGGTTCGATCGCGTGCGACTTCGTGCCCACGCAGACATAGCCTGGCAATGTCGCATCCATGGGTGCAGTGATCCAACAGTTGTCAGTCTCGGCGATCACGTCTTCCTCAGGCGGACCGGATCCCTGACACCAAGGACATCCCTCGCGTGTGCGGAGAGCGCGCCATTGCTCGGGGTCTTCCGACCACAGTTTGCCGCTTCTGTTCGGCCGAATCGTGATCGATTCGCCGCCGTCCACGTCCCCGTCGTCGATGGTCATAGCTGCCTCACAGATTGCCTCTCGGCCGGACGCGTTCGGCGCCGATCGCCGTTGTGCCAACTCCCGAGCCGACTGTTGCAGGTTCGAGCCCTGTCCCCCGAGCGCAGGTTGATCGCTGACTTGGGTGTGGTGAAAGCCTGGTTGGCGACGTGTGCGTAGCAATCTCCAGTGTGCCGCTACACCCACCCGCCGCGAGCACCGCCACCATGAAGCAGGCGGCCGGCCCGACACCCTCCACCGCGTACCGGTAGCACCACCCGCCTGAAGCGTCTCCCCGCCCCCGACGCCCTGACAGGGGCGCGTCGGTGGTCGTTCAACTCGCGCCCGAGCGCCGGGGCGCCGAGGCGTGAGCGGCGGGGAGCGGCGACCGCACCCCAGAACGGCGGCCGGTGGCCTCGCCTCGACGGCTGAAGCCCTCGGCCAGCCGAAACGCGAGCGACTCGTAGCCCCGGGCGACGTCGTCCCAGCGGTATCGGCGTGCGGCACGCGCCTGCAGCGACGAACCGTAGGTCCGGCAGCGTTCGGTATCGCGCTCCGCGGCTTCGACGACCCGCGCCACGCCAGCTTCGTCGGAGAAGAGCCAGCTGTCGTCGCCGACCACCTCGCGGTTGAACTCGACGTCGTAGGACGCCACCGCGGCACCCGCCCCCATCGCACGGAGCAGGGAGGGGTTGGTTCCGCCGACCGAGTGCCCGTGCAGGTAGAGCAGGGCGTGCCCGTACAGCTGGTTGAGCTTGCCCTGGTCCCACACCGGGCCGACGAGCTTGATCCTCGAATCGGACTCGGCGATGGCGCGGACCGCAGCCGCGAAGTCGTTGCTGTAGGGCGCACCGCCGACGACGACTAGGGGGAGCGTCGCGCCGCTCGAGCGGTAGCCCCGGGCGATGACGTCGACTTGGTTCTCGGGTTCGAGTCGGGCGACCACCAGGTGGAACTTCTTCGCGACGACGTCGAGCTCGGTCAGCCGGTCGTCGGGCACGGCGCGGAGAACGGGGGCGCCGTAGGCGAGGAGCTCGGTGCTGGCGTGGAAGTCCTCCCAGAAGTAGTCGGCGATCGCCGGTGCGTCGGCGATGAGCGCGTCGGCCCACCGCACGGCGAGCGCCTCCGCCGTGCGGTAATAGCGCCTGCCGACGCCCGCCCACTTGGAACGGCGCCACTCGAACCCGTCCACGTGGACCGCGACCGGCAGCTGGCTGGCGTGGAGCAACGGAAGGAACACCGCGTTGGCGGAGTTGAATACGAACGCGACGTCGTGCCCGCGGGTCAGGAGGGCATGGAGCGAGGACAGTGCCGAATGGCTCAGCGTCTCCGCCGACCGCACCCGGAGCGCCGGCAGGGTCACCAGGCGCATGCCGAGATGCTCGCTCGGCTCCTCAGCGGTCGGGCGACACTGCCGGCAGTAGACCGTGACCTCATGGCCGAGCCGGACGAGCCGCCGGCCGATCTCCTCGACGGCGGTCTCGAAGCCCCCGTACCGGGCCGGCACGCCGCGTGTCCCGATCATGGCGATCCGGAGCCGGCCGTTCGACGGTACGCCGGCCGACCCCGCATGCGGCGCGGTCCGCGTCGCGGGGCGCGGACCGCGGACACGACCGCCGTGGGAAGAGCCTCGGTCCTTCTCCACGGTTGCTCACACCAGCCGTAGGGGCTCAAACATCGAGATGTGCCGCAGCGACCAAGGAGTTCGCCGCCGAGCGCGATCGTGCCTCTCCGACCAGATGTGCATCGTCGCCCACCCGTTCGTGCGCAATCCCCGTGCCCGGTGTCCCTTCCTGGTCCCCGCTACCCCCAGCGCTACCCAAACGTAACCAACCGGACGCAGCGTAGCAACGGTATGACCCTGCGCTTTCCGTTTGTCACGAACCGTTTTCCGGAGTCGGACGGGTCACGTCGACGGGCCGGGGCAACCAGCGCCGGCGGCGCCCCTCATATCCTCCGTCTGGAACGTTCGAGCGCCTGCCGCAGCAGCGTGCTCGACGTCCGGATCGTGTAGGGGACGTATGCGACCTCCACGCCGACGCTGCCGAGGTCGGCCTCGAGCAGGGCTCCACGAGGCGTGTCCTTCCAGTCGTCGCCCTTGATCACGACGTCGAACCGCAGCCGTTCCCACATCTCGAGCTTGTGGGGAAGGTCCTCCGCGACCGCCTCGTCGACGAAGCGAATGCTGCTCACGATGTCCAAGCGCTCGGCGAGCGGGACGACGGGCCAGGCGCCCTTCGCCCGGCAGGCCAGCTCATCGGTGAGCACGCCGGCGATGAGGTGGTCGCAGAACTGCCTGGCGTTCCGCAGCACGTTGAGATGGCCGACGTGGAAGAGGTCGTAGACGCCAGGTGCGTACCCCACTCTTCGTCCGCCCATGGGTACCCCTTCTGCGTTCGAGAGGCCGGCGAGCTGTTCCCAGCCGCCCGCGGATGGGCGATGCGGGGGAAGGCTAGCGGCGGGGCGGAAGCGGTGCGTACGATCGGGAGCGGTCGCGCCGCGCAGGGGGAACCTGTGAAGCAACTGGGGTGGACGCAAGGACCGGTGCACGTCGTGTGCGGGATGATGCGGCGGGGCGTCGGTGGCGGACGACGGGCGAGAGGCGTCGTGCTCGTCGGCCTCGCCGTCGTCGTCACCCTGCTCGTTGCATGTTCGGGGCAGTCCAGCGCGGCGAGGGAGACGTCGACGTCGACGCAGACCGCGACCGCGGCGGCGCCGGACACCGCTGCGGCCGGCGCGCAGACGACCGCCACGGCCCAACCGTCCCCTCCCGCGAGTGACGACGCCGCCGGGCCGGCCGGCCGGGGAAGCATCCACGAGACGGTGGACCCGGAGCCGGGGGTCGTGGCGCCACCAGTGGGCATCGACGACGTCGCCGAGTTCGGCAATGGCGTGCAGGCGCGGCTCGCCGACATCGAGTCCGTCGAGGCGGAAGGCCACCTTCCGGGCGAGCGGAGCGGACCTGCGGTGGCCGTCTCGGTCCATGTCACGAACCTGTCGTCCCGCCCCATCGACCTCGACATCGTGACGGTCGACCTCACGACCGCCGACGGGGTCTCGGCCTACGGCGTCGTGGTCACCGATCGCCCACCGCTCGCCGGAGACCTCGCGGCCGGCAAGACCGCGTCCGGCGAGTACGTCTTCACCGTCGCCCCCGGGGACCGCAGCGACGTGCAGATCCACGTCAAGTACTCGGCGAGCACCGCCACGGTCGTCTTCGAGGGGAGCATCGCCGATGGCTGAGACGACCCGCCGGCATGCGGCGACCGATCCACGCGTCGCACACGAGGGGGCGATGTGATGCGCACCCACACCCCACCAGCCCGACGCCCGGCGAGCCGATGGCTCCGCGGCGTGCTGGCGGCTGCCGTGGTGTTCGGGGCGTGCGAGCTCCCGCCTCCGGCCGAGTCCGGCGACGATCACGTCACCGCGGACCCGCTGCCGACCGTCCAGGTCAACGGCGTGGTGTGGGATCAGGAGATCGTCGGCAACACCGTCTTCGCCGTCGGCGAGTTCACCTCCGCACGCCCGGCGGGCGCGGCACCCGGCGTGAACGAGACGCCCCGCTCGAACATCCTGGCCTACGACATCCGAACCGGCGCGCTCATCACGTCGTTCGCCCCGACCGTGAACCGCCAGATCAAGACCGTCACCGCCTCACCCGACGGGTCCCGCGTCTACATCGGCGGCCAGTTCACGAGCGTCAACGGCGTGAGCCGCTTCCGGATCGCGGCGCTGGACCCGACGACCGGTGCGCTGATCACCGGCTTCAACGCCATCGTCGACTACACGGTCAACGCGCTCGTGGCCACCGCCACGACGGTGTACGCCGCGGGCGCGTTCGGCTTCGCGGGCCCGGGAGCCGCAGTGGCGCGGCCCCGCCTCGCCGCGTTCTCCGCGACCAACGGCGCCCTGCTCACCTGGGCGCCCAGCGCCGACGCCGAAGTGCGCGCGGCCGTTCTCTCGCCCGACGGGTCGCGGCTGTTCGTCGGCGGCAGCTTCACCGCGATCAACGGGTCCGACGCCTATGGCCTGGCCGCCATCGACGCGGCGAACGGCGCCCTCGTCCCGTGGCCGGCCAACGACGTCGTCCGCGACGCCGGGAGCGAAGCCGCCATCCTGTCGCTCGCCAGCGACGGGACGTCGATCTACGGCAGCGGGTACCACTTCGGTGGTGGCGGCAACCTCGAAGGTGCGTTCTCGGCCGATCCCGACACCGGCGACATCCACTGGATCGAGGACTGTCACGGCGACACCTACAGCGTCGCTCCCGTCAACGGCTACCTCTACACAGCAAGCCATGCGCACTACTGCGGCAACCTCGGGGGTTTCCCCCAGTCCGACCCCTGGTCCACGAACCTGCGCCACGCCCTGTCGTTCACCGCGAGCGGGACGGGCAGCCTGCGGCGAGACCCGTTGGGTTACTACAACTGGGAGGGCAGGCAGGGCCCCTCGCTGGTGCACTGGTTCCCCGAGTGGCAGGTCGGCACCTACACCGGTCAAGGCCAGGCCGTGTGGAGCGTCGCCGGCAACAGCCAGTACGTCGTGTACGGCGGCGAGTTCCTGCGGGTCAACAACGTGCCGCAGCAGGGTCTGGTGCGGTTCGCGGTGAGGCCGATCGCGCCCAGAACCAGCGGGCCCCGATTGAGCGGTGCCACGTTCCCGATCAACGTGCGATCGACGGCTCCCGGCCAGGCACGCATCTCGTTCCCCGCCAACTACGACCGAGACGACCGGACACTGAACTACCGCATCACCCGCGACGGTGTGGAGGTCCACACGACCCAGGCGGCTTCGACCTTCTGGGAACGCCCGATCGTGGGGTTCACCGACACGGGGTTGACGCCGGGGCAGACGCACACGTACCGCGTCCGCGTCACCGACGCCGATGGCAACGCGGCCCTCAGCGATCCCGCGGCCGTGGCGGTCGCCACGAGCGGCTCGCCGAGCCCCTACGCCGACACGGTGATGGCCGACGGGGGCCTGATCCACTGGCGGCTGAACGAGCCCGCCGGGTCGTCGACGTCGCGGGACGAGCTCGGGTTCGACAACGCCACCGTCGACAACGGGGTGGCTCTGGGAGCGCCCGGCGCCCTGCTGAACGAGAGCGCCACCGCGGCGTCGTTCACCGGTTCGGCGGCGTCGCGGCTCTACAGCACGAACCGAACGTGGGGCGACGACAGGCTGAGCGTCGAGGCCTGGTTCCGCACCTCCAGCACCCAGGGCGGGCGGATCGTGGGGTTCGCCGACAACACGACGAGCACATCGACGTGGTACGACCGGCACTTGTACGTGACCAACGACGGTCGGGTCGTGTTCGGCACGTGGACTCCCGTGGAAGGCACCGGCCCGGGGTTGCCGAGCGAGGCTCGCATGGTGGCCAGCCAGGCCGGGCTCAACGACAACCAGTGGCACCAGGTGGTCGGCACGCTCGGCCCCGACGGCATGCAGCTCTTCGTCGACGGGGTCCGGGTCGCCTCCCGAGGCGACACGACGGTGGGCGCCGCCTTCCACGGTTACTGGAAGGTGGGCAGCGACACCTTGGCGGGTTGGCCCGACCGCCCCACCAGCGACACCCTCGTCGGCGACATCGACGAGGTCGCGATCTACCACCAGGTCCTGGCAGACTCCCAGGTCGCCAACCACTACGCGGCCAGCGGGCGCTGAGAAGCCGGGCGGACGTGACGCGCCGGACCGTGCTGGTCGCCCATCCCAGCCCGGACCTCTACGGCTCGGACCGGGTGGCGCTCAGCACGGTGGAGGCGCTCGTGCGTCACGGTCACCGGGTGGTCGTCGCCCTGCCGCACGACGGGCCGCTGGTCCCGCTGGTCGAGGCCGCGGGCGCCGACGTCGCGTTCTGCCGATCACCCGTTCTCCGCAGGAGTGCGCTGCGCCCGAGGGGCATGGTGCGCCTGCTCGCCACCACCGTGCGTAGCGTCGTGCCGGGCCTCCGCCTCCTGCGATCGTGCGATCCCGACCTCGTCTACGTGTCCACGCTCACCCTGCCGCTCTGGCTCGTGCTGGCGCGCCTTGTGGGTCGTCCCTGCATGTGCCACGTGCACGAGGCCGAGTCGGGCGTGCCGGAGCTCGTGCGGCGAGCGCTCGCCGTGCCCCTGCGGCTGTGCCGCTCGATCGTCACCAACAGCGAGTTCAGTCGGGCCGTCCTTGTGTCCGCGGTCCCCAGCCTGCGGGCCCGATCGCAGGTGCTGCCCAATCCCGTCCCGGCGCCGTCGCAGGTCACCGCCGCCCGGAAGGACCTGACGGGCGTCCTGCGCGCGCTGTACATCGGTCGGTTGTCGCCGCGCAAGGGCCCCCAGGTGGCGATCGCCGCCGTCGACGAGCTCCGAACCCGAGGGCTCGACGTTCGCCTCGAGCTGCTGGGATCCGTCTTCCCCGGCTACGAGTGGTTCGCGGACGAGCTGTACGCGAGCGTGGCCGACCGGCGGCTCACCGAGCGGGTGGCCTTCTCGGGGTTCCAGGCCGACATCTGGCCGGTGATCGCCACTGCAGACGTCGTCCTCGTACCGTCCGTCGCCGACGAGTCGTTCGGCAACACGGCCGTCGAGGCCGTGCTCGCCGCTCGTCCGGTGATCGCGAGCGACGCCGGCGGCCTGCAGGAGGCCGTCGAGGGCTACACGTCGGCGCAGGTCGTCCCGGCCGAGGCGCCCGCCGCCGTGGCCGACGCCGTCGAGAAGGTGGTCGTGAACTGGCCGAGCTACCGCGCCGCGGCTGCCGCCGACGCCGCCCTCGCCGCCGAGCGGCACGCACCGGCACTCTATGGTGACCGTCTCGAACGTCTCGTGCTCGCTGCCCTCCACCCGCCCACCCGGACTGTCCAGGTGACCGACGGCACCGGACCGGCGTAGTCCCGTGCGCCCGACGGTCCTCGTCGCCATGCTCACCTACCGGCGTCCCGACGATCTGCCCGCGGCTGTGCGGGCGGTCGAGGGGCAACTCGATGACATCGATGCCGACGCGTGGCTCCTGGTCGTCGACAACGATCCCGAGGCCTCGGCCATGTCCATGGCGGCTCACCACGATCCCGCACGGGTCCGGTTCGTGCACGAGCCCGAGCCTGGGATCGCCGCCGGCCGCAATCGCGCCCTCGACGAGAGCGGCGATGCCGACGCCCTGGTGTTCATCGACGACGACGAGCGTCCGCAGCCCGGTTGGCTGCGCGAGCTCGTTGCCGCGTGGGTGCGGACCGGCGCCACCGCGGTCGTCGGGCCTGTCATCTCGACGTTCCCGCAGGAGCCGGAGCCGTGGATCGCCGAGGGCGGCTTCTTCGAGCGCCGCCGGCTCCCGACCGGCACGGAGGTGACCGTTGCCGCGACCAACAACCTGTTGCTCGACCTGCGCCAGCTGCGGGCCCTCGGGCTCCGCTTCGATCGGGCCTTCGGCATCTCCGGGGCCGAGGACACGATGCTCACCCGGCGGATCCACGCTGGTGGCGGCCGGATGGTGTGGTGCGACGAGGCTCCGGTCCTCGACGTCGTGCCCATGGCACGCCTGAACCGCCGCTGGGTCCTGCAGAAGGCGTTCCGGATGGGCAACTCGTGGAGCGTCGTGGCCCTGAGGCTCGAGGACCGGCTGCTGGCCATGCTGGGACAGCGGCTCCTGCTCACGGGACGGGGCCTGATCCGGGTGGCCGGCGGCACGGCGCGGATGCTGGTCGGGGTGGTCACCCGATCGGTCGGCCACCAAGCCCGGGGCGCTCGCACGCTGGCTCGGGGTCTGGGAATGACCACGGGCGCGTGGGGTTATGTCTACGCCGAGTACCGGCGCCCGCGGGCCGAGGCGTGAGCACGAGCGGCGCCCCGGCGCCCCGCCTCGGCATCGTCGTCGTCAACTACGGGTCGTCGAGGCTGCTGCAGGAGAACCTGGCCGCCATCGACCGACGCGCACTCCAGGAGCCGGTCGTCGTGGTGGTCGACAGCCTCTCGACGGCGTCCGAGCGGCGCGCCCTGCTCGCGCTCGCACGCCGACACGGGTGGCTCGCCGATACCCCGGACACCAACGTCGGCTTCGGGGTTGGGATGAACAGGGGTGTGAGACGAGCGATCGACGCCGGCTGCACCGCGTTCCTGCTGCTCAACCCGGACGTCACCATCGACGCCACGGCGATCGCCGCTCTGGTCCGGGCATCGGTCGCTCATCCGACGACCGTCCTGTCGCCCCGGCTGACCCTTCCCGACGGGTCGCCGTGGTTCGCCGGCGCCCGCATCGATCGACGCACCGGGCTGACGCGGTACCGGCCCGACGGCCCGCCTGGCGCGCGAGACCGCTGGTTGAGCGGGGCGTGCCTGCTGATCACACGAGCCTGCTGGGAGCTGATCGGAGGCTTCGACGATCGGTACTTCCTCTACTGGGAGGACGTCGATCTGACCCAGCGCGTCCTCGAGCGGGGTGGCGACCTCCGGGTGCTCGACGACGTGGTCGCCGTGCACAGCGTCCGCGGCACCCAACGCGCCGGCGGCATGTCGACGACCTACTGCCGGTACATGTGCCGGAACCGCCTGCTGTTCGCCGCCACGCACGTGCCTCCGCGTGACAGGCTCCGCTGGCTCTTCCGCGGACCCCACTACGCCCGCAGGATCTTGCTGAGCGACGGCCGGGCCGCAGTCCTGCGGCGTCCGTCGCTGGTGGCCGCCGCCGCGGTGGGGACGGCTGCCGGTGCCGCGACGGTGCTGCGGTCGCTCGCAGCTGACGGGGGACGCCGGGTCACCGGTTCACGACGCCGGTCCTCAGCCAACGGTCTGCGCTGACCCGCTGATCGGCTCGCGGCGTCACGGGACCGCTCGCTTCGGGGCGGATGCGGTCGGGCGCGGCCCGATCGCAATGGCGGCCAGGCCCAGGGCCAGGCACACATCGAGCCAGTTGCTGTACATCGGGCCGAACAGCACGTACCAGAGCGCCAGCATGCAGGCGAAGATCAGGTAGGTAGGAGCGCGGCGGGCGGTGAGCAGGACGCTCAAGCTCCTGACGATCACGACGACGATGGCCGCCGCCAGCGCGAAGCCGACCCATCCGAAGCCCACCCACAGGTCGGCGGCCACCGAGTGGAGCTCGAATGTCGGGCCGAACATGTAGTGGTCGGCGTAGCCGCCGGCATCGACGTTGAGCGAGGCCAGCCCCGACTTGCCGGCCATGCGGTCAGCCCAGTTGGGCACGACCCCCGCCCCGTAGCCGGCGGGGTTGAGCTCGAAGAGCTCACGTGTCGCAGCCCACTCGGGCCGCCCGCCGGCGATCAGCGAACCGGTGCGGGAGATCTGTGCAGTTGACCGCTCCTGGAGGGTCCCGCCCAGCGTGCCTCCAGTCGCCAGGGCGGAGGTGAGGAAGTAGACCGCGATGCCGAGGCCGGCAAGCAGAGCGACGGTGAACCAGCGATGCGGACCCGTTGCGCGGCGGGGGTACCGTGTCGGGCGGAGCTGCCAGATGGCGAGGGTGGCCGCCAGCAGGCAGACCCCGAAGTAGCTCCGCGCCTCATCCGCGACCCCGATCACTCCCAGTGTGAGGAGCGCCACCGCGGGGAGGACACCCCGCCGGCGTCGCTCCAGCGCACCGAGCACCACGAACGTGGTTGGGACGGCGAGATCGAACTTCCAGCTCAGCGCCCCGCTGGCGATCGCGCTCCCCAACGCGCCGGCGCCGTAGAGCATGGCGATCCGGTGCAGCGGCAGCTGCGATCCGGCCCAGAGAACAAGGCCGAACGCCGCGATGCCCGACGCCAGCAGTCCGATCGCCTGGCTGCGATTGACTCCGCTGACCACGTGGTCGGCAGACGAGAGCACGCTCAGGACGACGCCGGACACGGCCGACAGCGCGGCCAGACCGGCGATCAGCGCCGCGAGCGCGTAGCGTCGCAGGGCCGGCAGCCACAGCGGGAGCAGGACGATCGCCAGGGGAAGAGCGGCGGTCGCCCCGTAGCCGACCCGCTCGTCGGTGCCCACGACCACGACTGCGGCCGAGGCGATGAGGCGAGTCGCCCGGGCGTACACGTCGCGCCTCGGCGGTGCGCCGGCCTCGGCGTCCGCGAGAGCACCGGCCGGCCACGGAGCCTGGATGGCGGCGCTCATCGGCCCGACGTGGGATGCCAGGTCCCGCCTGCCATGACGGCCAGGCTAATGGGGGCGCTGGGCTAGCGTGAGGCGATGGCGGACGGAGCGGCGGCCCGCGAGACAACGGGCGCAATGCCGCTCGACGGCAGGGTGTCCCCTCCACCGGGCACCGACACGGTCGTCCTGGAATCCTTCGGTCCGCCGCGCGCCCGTTCCAACCCCTATCGGATGCAGCTCGTGCGCTCGATGCCGGCGTCGGTCCGGGTGCTGTACTTCTCGTGGAAGCGGGCGCTGACAGGCCGGTTCGACGTGTTCCACGTCCACTGGCCGGAGGTGGTGCTCCAGGGCCGGACACTGGTGCGGACCGCGGTGCGGTGCACGCTCTTCCTCCTCGTGCTCCTGCGCATCCGAGTGCAGCGCAAGGCAGTGGTGCGCACCCTGCACGACGTTGCGCCGTACGAGCCACTGGCGGCGCTCCAGCGCCTGTCGATCCGCCTGTTGGACCGGTGGACGACCCTCTGGATCACGCTGGCCGATGCCACCCCGCCCCGCCCCGGGCCCATCGTCATGGCTCCCATCGGCCACTACCGCGACTGGTTCGCCGGCACGGTGCGGGCCGAGTCGCGGCCGGGGCGCCTCGTGCATTTCGGGCTGCTCCGCCGGTACAAGGGGATCGACGCGCTGCTGGCTGCGTTCAGTGGGGTGACCGATGATCGGATGACGCTGCACATCGTCGGCCACCCCCAGGACGGCGAGACCGCGGCCGCGATCGAGCGGGCCTGCCGAGCCGACGCTCGGATCTCGGCGATAACCGCGTACGTACCCGACGACCAACTCGTCCGGGAGGTCACCGAGAGCGAGCTGGTCGTCCTGCCCTTCGACCGGGTCACGAACTCCAGCTCCCTCATCTTGGCGTTGTCGCTCGACCGCCCGGTGCTCGTCCCGTCGACGCCGATCACCGAGGAGCTCGCCGCCGAGGTCGGGCCCGGCTGGGTGCTCACCTACCAAGGCACCCTCGAGGCCGAGGAGATCTCCGGGGCGCTCGAGGAGGCGCGTCACTCGCCAGGTCGGCGGTCGCCCGACCTGTCGCGGCGAGAGTGGGATGTGATCGGGTCACAACATGCTGCCGCCTTCGTGCGGGCGGTCGCGATCGCGCGCCTGCACCGCCCGTGGCGAGCAGCGAGGACGAGGCAGGCCCAGAGCAACTAGGCCCGGTCACGGGACGGCGCCCGTGAACATCCAGCGGTCGGCGACGATGCGCTGGTCCACCGCCGGAAGCTCGGGCAAGGAGCCCGGACGCCGCCGGGCCCGGTCGAAGGCGGCCCCGATCTCGTCGGCCACCCGCGGGGCCGGCGCGTCGGGTGCGACGACACCGTGCCCGTGCTCGGCGAGCCACCCGGCCACGCCCGTCTGCGAGGACGCGAGGATCTCGCAGCCGTGGGCCAGCCCCTCGGTGATCGGGAAGCCGACCTGCTCGCGGAAGGAGCCGACCGGCTGCGACAGCAGGATCAGGGCGCCGCTCTGCCGCAGGGTCCGGTGGATCGTCGCGCGCGGCGGATCGATCTCGACCGACACCTCCGGTCGATCGGCCGCCCAGGCGACGACCTCGCTCTGCAGGTCCCCCATGCCGATGATCCGAAACGTCGCCTCGGTGCCGTCCGCCCGGTAGGCGTCCCAGGCGGCCATGGTCTGACGGATCCCCTTGCGTTCCGAGAACACGCCGACGAAGGTCAGCTGTGTCGGGTTGCGCTCCTCGGTCGACCGGGCCACGCACTCGCAGGCCGACGGCACTTCCTCGATGAGGCGCGCCCGCTCGCGAAGCAGCCGGTCGCCCACGTAGCACCGGTACAACGCGAGCGACCCAGCGGTGCCGAAGGCCAAGCGATCGGTCGAACGGACGAGAATCCTCAACGCGGCCGTGGTGACGACGCGTGCGAGCGGTCGGGGCAGCCGCCAGCGGCGGCCGAGGTCGAGCGCGGGATCGGCGTTCTGGATGCAGTAGGCGGCAATGGTCGCGCGCCGGCGGGAGATCAGCCCCCGCAGGCGGATGGCCGCCACCTGGGCGAGCAGGAACGGGAAGAGGTCGCCGATGGCCGGCTCGTTCATCTCCACCACCGCGTGCTCCCGCCGCAGGAGCTCACGGACGACCCCCAGACGCGTCAGCCGCACGGGAGGGTTGACGGGGTCGACCAGGCTCTCGTCGAAGTCGTAGCGCGTGCGCGTGAACAGGACGCGTGCCGGTGTCATCTGACGGAACCGCTCGAGATCAGCGGTGCGGAGGTGGGTGTAGACCCGGGCCGCGGACGCGGGCGTCGCGACGCTCACAGGCCCGGTGCCAGTCGCCGCCGCACGTAGATCCAGTTGCCGACCACCTCGAAGAAGAACACCCCGATCGCGGAGCCGATGACCGGCCCGACGGCGCCGTACCGGGCTCCGAGCATCAGCGACAGGCCCAGGTTCACCGGCATCATGGCGACCACCCTGAACGCCTGCGAGCGCAGGCCCGCCGCGTCGGTCATGTACATCCCGAGGGGATAGTTCGCCGCCTGCGACACCATCAGCGCCGAGAACGCCGCGAGGATGCTGACCGGCAGGTCGATCCGCCCCCCGGACGCCAGCCGGGCCAGCCACGGGGCCAGCAGGGAGATCCCGAGGCAGATGGCGGCGGCGGCCGCGGCGAAGCCGGCCGCGAGGGCCAGCGGGGACTGCCGGGTGCGGTGACCCCGGGCCCGGGCCCGGGCGAAGATCGGCCACAGCGCGATGCCGCCGGCGGTCGTCACCGCCCACACGGGGACGTACATCTGGGCGGCGAGGTTGTATGTCGCGAGGTTGGCCGAGTCGGATACATGGCTGAGCACGAGGCGGTCCGACTGGTTCACGATCGGCAGGACCGTCATGAGGATCAACATCGGCCAGGCGACGTCGAGCACCTTGGCCCCGGGCACCGTGCGGATCTTCGGCACCGCTCGCACGGCCGCCCCGATCGCGGGGCGGATCAACCGGGCCGCGACCAGCGTGGCCGCGAGCGCCAGGGCCATCGTCGCCACGTACGCGACCACCGCGACGTACGAGCCGGCGCCGAGGTCCAGCCGGACCATCAGGACGATGACCAGCAGGACGATCGGGGTCTGCAGCCCGTTCAGCAGGACCGTGACGTGGTTCTTGCCCAGCCCCGTGAGCACCCGCTGGCCGAACGCGATCGGCAGCGTGAGCGCGATCAGCGCGAGGCACGAGGCCGCGGCCCGCGGCCCGGATCCGGGGATCAGGCCGTCCCCCATGAGCGTGGGCCACAGGCCGAGGCCGCTGATCACGAACACCGCGACCAGCAGGACGGCGCCTGACCCCACCAGCACCCGGATGCTCGTGATCAGCACACGGCGCACATGGTCGTCGCGGGACGGGTGCTCGGAGCCGCCGGTGGCGTTCATGATCGCGGCCGACATGCCGAGATCGGTGAAGGGCAGCAGGGCCGCGACTGCGACGAGCAAGCCGTACTGCGCGTACGCGGCCCGTCCGAAGTTGTCGATGATCACCCGCGTGTTGATCACCCCGAGCAGGGCGCTCACCGGGATCACGAGCGCCCGGGCGCCGGCGCTGCGAACGACGCTCCGCCACGGCGACACGACGGTGGCATCACCGGCCCCCGCAGGGGCGTTGCCGCCGGGTTCGGCCGTGGCGTCCGCCGGTACGGGCGCCGGGACGAGCGAGGTCTCCCGGCTCATGAGCTCGGAGTCAGTGCCAGGCCCCATCGACCCGCCGGCCATGATGCAAGACTAACCAGGGCCTCCACGAGCGGTCGGCCCGGGATCGCCGGCCTCGCTGACAGGCGGAGTGATGGACCTCGAGCAGTACCTCCATGCGGTGCGGACCTACTGGTGGGCCGTCGTCCTTCCCCTCGTGCTCGCCCTCGCCGTGGGCGCCTACGCCGCAGCGCGCCACGACCCTCAGTACCGGGCGTCGGTCACCTTCTTCGTCGCGACATCCAGCGAAGCGGGGGGTTCGTCGGCCGTGCAGGGGGACGAGTTCGCGCAACGCCGTGTCAACTCGTACGCGCGGCTGCTCACCAGCGACCGCCTCGCCACCAAGGTGATCCAGGCCTCCGGCCTCGATCTCACCCCCGGCGAGGTCACGCGCATGATCGGCGCCGACAGCGATGTCGAGACGGTTCTGCTCACGGCGACCGTGACATCCGGGTCGCGAGACCTGACGCGGCGAGTCGCCGACGGGGTCACCACGGAGTTCGTCGACCTGGTCGACGAGGTCGAGAACCCGCCTGGCGGGCCGGCGTCGGTGCACCTCGAGGTGGTCTCCGGCCCCGATCTGTCGCTCTTGCGCCCACGCCGCGCGCTGACCGTCGGGCTCCCCGCGTTCCTCGGACTCCTGGCCGGCCTCGGGCTCGCGTGGCTGCTCCAGGCGAGGGACAAGACGATACGGTCCGACGGTCAACTGCGGGCCCTGCACGCGACGCCAGTGCTCGGGATGATCCCGTTCGACCGGCGCCTGCAGGGCCCGCCGCGGGTCCGCCACCTCATCGCGAGCTCCCAGGGCACCGAGTCGTTCCGCCAGCTCCGCACCAACCTCGAGTTCGTCGACGTCGATCACCCGGTGCAGATCCTCGTCGTGACGTCGTCGGTCGCCGGCGAGGGAAAGACGACCACGACGACCAACCTGGCGTTGGCACTGGTCGCCGCCGGCCAACGGGTGCTCGTCGTGGAGGCGGACCTGCGGCGACCGACGCTCGACGAACACGTCGGGTTCGACGGAGCCGTCGGTCTGGCCGGCGTGATCGTCGGTCGGAACGAAATCGACGCCGGGCTGCAGAAGACCGAGGTCGACGGGCTCATGGTCCTCCCGAGCGGACCCCGGCCGCCCAACCCGTCCGAGCTGGTCGGCAGCGACGCGATGGTTCGGCTCCTCGGCACCCTCCGCGAGCGCTTCGACCGCGTCATCATCAACACGCCGCCGTTGCTGCCGGTCACCGACGGGGCGGTCCTGGCCGCCCATGCCGACGGCGTCCTCATGGTCGTGCGCGCCGGCAAGACCACCCGCCACCAGCTCCAGCTGGCGATGCGTTCCCTCGAGGCCGTCGGGGCCAGGGTGCTCGGCACCGTTCTCGACTTCGCGCCCGCGCATCGGGGCCCGTCGTACGCCGCCTACTGGCACGACGAGACAGAACCGGCCGAGGGGTCCGGCCCGGCCGATCGACTGCGTCGGAGCGCGAGCCGCGAGGTACGGCACGCAGCCGGGACGGTGGGTGCCGCGCTGCGCCGCCTCAAGAAGGCCGAGTGGTGATCGGCTGCTGCCGAGCGCGGTCGTAGCTGCGCATCTCTCGATACCACCTGACCAGAGCGAGCCCGAGGAACGCGACGTTCGACGCCATCAAGGCGGTGTAGATCCACAGGAACCCCGAGTCCCAGAACATCAGCGCCAAGACAAGGCACAGGAGCCCGTAATCGGTCGGGACGACCGCCAGCGAGTACATCACCGAGGAGCTGCCCTCCCCCTCCGGGAGCATCGCCGACGACTCCCGCTGCGTGCGGCGGATCCTGTCGTTGAGGATGATGACGAAGAAGAGCACCGAGGCCGTCGCCTGGTAGGCGAGCGGCACGAGGAGCTGGAGATCCGACCGGTCGCCGAAGCGGTACCAGCTCACGAGGACGGCGAGGTGCACGGTGGCGATCTTGATCGCGTCGACGACATGATCAAGCCACTCGCCGGCGACCGAGCCGCCGCCGCGCAGGCGGGCGAGCTGGCCGTCAGCCGCGTCGAGGGCGTAGCCGCCGATGAGCAGCGCGCTCGCGGCGAACGAGCTCGCTGGTGCCGGCGACACCGCCGCGATCGTCGCGATCCCGGCGAACGTGAACGTCGCGCTCACCCCGGTGACCTGGTCGGGTGTCATCCCGGCCGTGAAGGCGGCGGCGGCGAGGAGCCGGCCCAGCCTGCGGTTGACCAGGCGGGAGTAGGCGGGGGCGCCCTTGGAGGTCTTCTGCACCTGCCCCAGCCGGACCCGCGCCTCACGGAACCCTCGGGGTGCCGGCTCCAGGGCGGTCACGGCGCAAGCGTACTCACGCCGAATCCCTCGCTGATTGCGAGGCACTGCGGCGATCTATCTCCTCTCCCATGATCCGGCCAAGCGCCTGTGGCGCTGCCCGGAGCCGGCGATGGCCGGGGTGCGCGACCACGGTCGGCCCCGGATCGATCACCTGGCCCGTCTCGGCTCCCCGAGGCCGATCGGGTTGGAGGCCGATTCGTCGGATGCGAGCCGAGTGTTGAGCTCGCCCGATCTCCGCGACCTCACGCGCAATGGAGCGCGGCTACGACGCCGGCGTGATCAGAGGGCCACCACAGGCCGTTGAGCGGCTCGGCCCGCGGCGTTGCGGCGAAGCCTTCGGCCTCGGCTCCCAGCGTGCAGTCGGGGCCGGGTCGCACCATCACGTAGTCGATGCGCTCGTCGTAGCCCGGGCCGTCGGGCGTGTCCATGCCCACGAACGGTTCGGGCTGGCTCCCGCCGCCGGTGCAGCCCAGGTGGGTCACCGGGTCGCACTCGGCCTCGCCCGACTTCAACCAGGCGTCGACGAAACCCGTGTCGGTCAGCGTGTCGAGCGTCGGGCTGCCCGGCGTCGCGTTCAGGTCACCCGACGCGATCGACAGCCGAGCGCCGCCTGGTCGACGGTCGAAGAAGTCGACGACCTCGACGGCATGGCACTGGTTGGTGCTGATCCCGTCTCCACAGATCGGCGGGCAAACGTCCGCGGCGCAGGGCGGGTTGTTGGCGCTGCTGGCGAAGTGGGCGGTCAGGAAGTCGACACGGCCCTGCGGGCTGTCGACCCGGATCCAGTAGGCCTCCCACGGGAAGTTGGCGATATCGAGATAGCCCTCATCGACGATCGGCAGACGGGTAAGCACCATCTCGCGGTCCGGGCTCTCGACGCCCTGCCACGCGATCGTGTACTCGCCCCCACACAACCCCTCCACCGCCGAGGGCAACAGCTGCTCGAGCCGGGCGCCGATCTCCTGCAGCCCGATGATGTCCGGGCAATCGGCACCCTCGACCAGTTCGGCGAAGATCTGCACCCGGTCGGGCGCCTGGCAGGAGTCCGTCTCGGCCGGGCAGAACAGCCCGTGCAACAGGTTCAACGTGGCGACCCGAACCGGCGCGGTAGGGGGACTGGCCTGCGCTGGTGCGTCGGTGTCGGTCTCCGACGACTCCGCGTCGTCCGAGGTGCACGTCGCTCCGAGCACAAGGGCGGCCACCCCAATCGCCAGGACGTGGCGATCGCGCCGGAACAACCCTCGCATGGTCATGGACCCCCTCGCCGGACGACCTGACGCTAGTTGCACGCGCGGTCGGGGTCTTGCCGACTCGGACAGCGCAGGCTTGGCCAACCGCGTCCGGGACCGGTCGCAAGCCTGGCTGGCTAGGCAGGTGGGGCGGTGGAGCCGCGGACCACGAGTTCGGTGGGGAGTCGGGGAGCGAGAGCTGGGCGGCGGCCAGCCTGGAGTGCGAGCAGGAGCTCCCCGGCCAGCTCGCCCTTGCGGCGGAGTGGCTGACGCACGGTGGTGAGCGGCGGAGTGGTGTGGGCGGCTGCCGGGATGTCGTCGAACCCGACCACCGACAACTCGCCGGGGACGTCGACCCCGGCATCACGGGCGGCTTCCAGTGTGCCGATGGCCAACTCGTCGGACATCGCCAGGATGGCCGTCGGGCGGGGTCGCGTCTCGAGCACGACGGCTGCCGCCTCACGTCCGACCTGGCGGCCGTTGTGGGGACACTCCCACACCAGGATGTCCGACCAGTCGAGCCCCGCGTCGACCAGGCCCTTGCGGTAGCCGCCGAGCCGATCGCGGGTCCCGGAGAAGGTGATGGCCGCCTGTCGCTCGGCGCTGGCCATGCCGGAGCGACGGTCGCGGGTCAGCTCGAACGACACCACGGCGATCCGCCGGTGGCCGAGGTCGACGAGATGCTGGGCTGCTGCGGTGGCACCACCTGGGTCGTCGATCTGGATGGCGTCGTCGCCGGGTCCGCTCTCGGCCCCCCGCCTCGGAACATCGTCGACCAGCACCAGAGGCACTCGCCGCGCGCGGGCCGCCTCCAGGGCGGGGTCGTCGTCGGCGAGGCAGTAGGTGACGAGGCCGTCCACGACCGCGTTGCGGACCAGATTGACCGGCGGACCACCACCCTCGACCCCCGGCAGGATCAGCAGGCCTGAGCCCTCGGGCTCGAGCACCTCGGCCAGCCCGTCGAGTAGCAGCACGGCCGCCGGATCGGAGAACGCAAACGACAGTCGGTCGGACATCAGCACGCCGACCGCTCCCACCCGGCGTTGGCGCAGGCTGCGGGCGGCAGGATCGGGGCCGCCGTAGCCCAGCGACGCCGCGGTGGCCAGGATCCGCTCGCGCAGCGCGGGGGAGAGCTGATCGGGCCGGTTGTAGGCGTTGGACACCGTGGCCCGGGAGACGCCCAGCGCTCGGGCGATGGTGTCAAGCGTCGGCCGGTCTCGGATCGGAGCCTGCTTCGGTTGCACGTTTCCAGAGTACGCCGATAACCTCTGAATCGATTCAGTCTGTATCGATTCAGAGCCGGAGGCCGTGGTGGCCGAGCACAGAGTGGACCGAGTGGATGGCGACCGAGGACGGCGTGAGCCACGGTGGGCCGCAGGCAAAGCGAACGACGCAGGCGGCGCGGCAACCGGGGCCGATCATGCCGGTGGGCCAGCCGGTGGCGTTGATCGGGCTGGAGCGTCGGGTGTGGCCGGTGGGTTCAGTGCCGCCGTTTCGGTCGGAGACGTTGGCGCCCTCGATCAGTCCGGCGGGCCTGACCGACGTGGCGCGGTCGGCGAGGTAGCCGAGACGGATGCGCTCGCTAGGGCCGGTGCGATCGGTGAAGCCGGCGATGGCGGAATGACCTGGCGAGCGCAGCTGGCCGTGGCAGCGATCTTCTTCGTGAACGGTGCGATGTTCGCCAACTGGGTGGCCCGGGTTCCGGCCGTCAAGGACCACGTTGGCGCCGGGCCGGGTGCGCTGGGGTTGGCCCTGCTCGGGCTGGCGGGCGGCTCGCTGGTCACGATGCCGCTGGCCGGACGCCTGTGTGAGCGGATCGGCAGCGACACAGCCGTCCTGGCGAGCGGGTTGACGGCCTCGCTCGCGCTCTCAGGGCCGGCTCTGGCGCCGAACGCCCGAACCCTCGGTGTAGCCCTCGCTGTCTATGGCGGCGCCTTCGGACTGCTGGATGTGGCGATGAATGTCCAGGCTGTGGCCGTAGTCCGCCGGTTGGGCCGCCCCATCATGCCGTGGTTCCACGCGGCGTTCAGCCTCGGCGGGCTGGCCGGTGCGGCCACCGGAGCACTCGCCGCCGAGATCGGGCTGTCACTTCTCGCGCATTTCCTGCTGGCGAGCGCCGCGTCCGCCGCTGTTGTGCTCAGCACGTGGCGCCATCTCCTCCCCGACAGCGGCGCAGAGGCGGACGAGAGTCCCGATGCGGCTCGCCGGGCAGCGGCGGGTGAGCTGACACCCCAGCCCGCTCGTCGCGACGGTTGGGCCGAGTGTGCTGACTTGGCAGCTGGCGTGTCGCCGGCGGGTCCGGATCGTGTGGCGACCCACGAGGGCGGTGAGGTGGCTGGACCGGATCGGGAGGGAGCGGAACATTCCGCTGGCCACCGACCCTGGCGCCGCTCACGGGGAATGCCGGGCCGGCGGAACCGGCTCTTCCTGGCCGGACTGGGCGCCATCGCAGCGTGCGCTGCGATGGGGGAGGGCGCCATGGCCGACTGGACCGCCCTGTTCCTGCGGGACGTGACCGACGCCGGAGCCGGCGTCGCCGCCCTCGGCTTCGCCGCGTTCTCCATCACCATGACCGCCGGACGCCTGGGCGGCGAGGCAGCCATCCGGCGTCTGGGGGCCGTGCGGGTACTCAGGCTCGGCGGCACTGCGGCGACGACCGGGGTGCTGCTGGCGGTGGTGACCGGCTCGGCGGCCGCCGGTCTGGTCGGGTTCGGTCTCGTGGGATTGGGGTTCTCCTGCGCCTTCCCGCTGGCCCTGACCACCGCCGGGGAATCGAGCGACGGCTCCGGCGGAAGCGAGATCGCCGCTGTGTCGGTGATCGGCTACCTGGGGTTCCTCGTCAGCCCCCCGCTCATCGGGCTGCTGGCCGAGGCCGTGGAGCTGCGGGTCGCCGTCCTCGCGGTCGCGGGGCCCACGCTCGGCCTCGTGGCCCTAGCAGGCGTGGTCGGCCGGAACCCACCAGCCGACGGCGGTAACCGTGGCCAGCCCAAGCATCGCCGTGACCACCGCGATGCCGGAGCGACGCACCTCTGCGCCGCCCCGGCGCAGCACGTCTCGTGAGCGCGACATGCGGGTCCCACCCGTGTGCGAGCTCGCAGGGACCGACCCGAAATGGGCGAGCTGCCCTCGCCGACATCGACCGCACCTGCCATACGAGACCTGCCACGGGATGATGACGAGGTCGCCGCGAGAAGCCCGCAACCTCGCGGTCGTCTTCTACGTTTCGTTGAGAGTGCGCGTCCATTTGGGCCTGCGGCTGCCCTGGCGGTACGGACCGCTTCCTTGTCTGTCGTCGAAACGTCTTGACCGCCGAGGGCTGAGAGACCTTCGTCGGGCCCGAGTCGGCGATGGTGGGGGCGCCGTCGACTACGCCGACTGCCTCGAGGCTTGCTCGTTGAGAAAGGCTGCGATCTTCTCGGGCTCGAAGTAGAACATCTGCAGGCGGGTGACCTTGTTTTCTTCCACCCGGTAGAGCGCGAGGACTTCGCTGTCACACGCCCGGCCGGTGGGGTCGACGCCCCGCTGGTGATAGTGCACGACGACCTCGTCGCCATTCGAGGCAATGATGCGTGGTTGGATCAGGCGGGCCTCGTCGGTGGGCTGGAGCGGGTCCCACGCGTCGGTGAAGGCGGTGTTCATGGCGTCTACCTCCTCACCGCGGTAGGTGCCGCCGTAGCCAGGTAGCGATGGCGGCCAGACGAATTCGACGTCGGGGGCGTAGATCTCGAGGATCCGCTCGGCGTCTCTCTGCTCGACGGCGCGGATCATGTCGAGGACGAGTCGCTCGTTTGCGTTCATCATGCTGGTTTCCTTTCGTTGTGATTATTAGACGATAACATCTAGAAAGTAGCCGTCAAATCTCTCTACAGTTTGCCTTCGTGATGGACACTGAGGCCGGTTCTGCCGGTCTGCCCGGATCACCGCGCGCCGGATGCCGGACATCGGCGACTCCGCCACAGGATCGACGTGGTCAGGCTGAGCACGACGCGGCATTGTCACAGCCGAGTGCGCTGTCTCGTCTCAGGGGGAGAGATGGAGCAGGAACAGCGACTTCGCCATCCGGCAGCGCCGAACCCCACCGAGGCGGATGACGCCGGTCAAGGCCTACCGCCCTGGTGCTCTCGATCGCGGTCCGGGTGGCGGGCAGCCACCGCGAGGCAGTGGACCTCGTGCAAGAAGCGTTCGTGCGCGTCCACGAGGCAACCCGCCGTGGCGTCGAGGGCTGCGACGGATCAGGAGCAGAGCAACAGGAGGGGCACGAAGATGACCACAGTTGAACGGCACGAGAGGCCGTCGAGAGCGGCGGCGACACCGGCGAGCGACTGGTACGTAGACGGCATCACGTTGCTGGCCGCTGCCTCCGCGCTCGTCGCTGGCGTATGGGCGCTGTTCTGGCCGGACTCGTTCGCCGAGGCCGTCCGGTTTCCCGAGCACACACACTTCCTCCACGACGTGGGGGCGTTCCAAATCGGAATAGCTGTCACCTTGGCGTTGGCGGTGCTGTGGCGTGACCCCCTGGCCGTGGTATTGACCGGGTTTCTCGTCGGCAACACGATCCACGCCGGCAACCACGCGGTCGACCTGGACCTCGGCGGACGCGACAGCGACCCCTGGCTGTTGGGGCTGCTGTCAGTACTCGTGGCCGTGGCGCTCGTGCGGCGGGTGCGCCAACTGCACTACGTGGTTGGCCGAGTCGATGGATCCAGCGATCCGAGGCTGGCGCCGTTCGTCGAGCAGAAGACTGCGCTGCTCACCACCTTCCGACGTGACGGCACTCCCGTCGCCACGCCGCTGAGCGTCGCCGTGGAAGGCGACCACGCCTACTTCCGCACGTACGAGAAGGCGGGCAAGACCAAGCGGCTGCGCAACGACAGCCACGTCGAGCTGACCCCGTCGACGACACGCGGCACGCCGACCGGCACCTCGATCGCTGCCGAAGTCCGCCGTTTGGGCGGCACTGAGGACCGCCACGCCGCCCGACTGCTCAGGCGCAAGCACCCGCTGCTGCACGGGATCGTCGTGCCGCTGAGTCATCGGTTGGGACGCGCCAAGACCGGTCACACCGTGCATTTCGAGCTCACCCCATCGTCGCGACATCTCCTCACCCCCGGCCTCTTGCCGTCGGGGCGTACACGGGCCGCGACCTGAGGCACACCCACTACGACAAACGGTGACGACGGGCAATCCCAGAGCAGAGGAGCGTTTGCTACGCCTCGACCCAGTCCAAGCCGCTCGCGTTGCGCTCACAAGGCAAGCGGCCGATGTGCGGGCACTGATCAGCGGAGCCTGGCTCCGAGGGCGAGGCGATGAGGGCGCCGGCCATCTCAGCGGCCCGCGACTCCGCCAGTCGCGTCGAACACAGAACCTGTTGTGTAGTTCAGTTCTGGTGATAGTGCTAGGACGACGAGCCGTGCGACGTCATACGCCTCGCCCGCTCGGCGCATTGGCACCGCTCGCCTGACTGCCTCGGCCTGAAGCCAGCGATCGTAGGGCTGCCCGGTCGCGATCGATTCGTGACGTTCGCGCTGGCGGGCTGTGTCGATCAGGCCGACGGCGACGGCGTTCACGGCGATACCTTCGCTCGCGAGATCGATAGCGAGCGACCGCGTCAGGTTGGCCACGGCGGCCCGCGCCGCGCTAACGGCGGCCATCGCGGGATCGGGGTCACGAGCGGTTGGTGCCGAGAGACTCACGATCCTGGGACCGTCGGACCGCCGCAGGTGAGGTATTGCCGCCCGGACGATGTTCAGCACCCCACCAAGCTTTCTCATGACCTCCTCCTGCCAGTCTACGGTTGACAGCTCTAACGCCCTGCCGGGGATCCCTCGCCCGGCGATCGCTGCGACGCCGTCGAGCCTGCCGAACCGGTCGACGGCAGCGTCTACCAACTGCTCCATTGCGGTCGGCTCCTGCACGTCCGCGGGCAGCGCCAAGCAGGCCCGCCTGTCGAACGCGGCCGTGGCGTGTCGAAGCCGCGCGCCGTCACGCGCGCACGTCGCGACCATCGCGCCTTCGGCGAGCAACGCGCCTACGCACGCCAGTCCGATACCGGAGCTCCCACCTGTGACGATGATCGCTCGATCCGCGAGTCCGAGATCCACCCTGACATTCGTAACAGGCTCCGGTATTAGCGTCTCCGACACGCCCGAGGTCGATGAGTGCCGCCGACGCGTCCAGAACGAGACCGTCGGCCACCGCGGCCACAAAGACGATCCGCTCTACCGATGCCGTCGGCTGTTGACCAAGGCCGACGAACGACTCGACGACAACGGCCGCACCAAGCCGGTCGGGCTCCTCGACGCCGCGTTACCCGGGTCCGTGTGCGGCCAAGGAAGCCGCTTCATCTTCCCCGCCACCACCCAAAGTACACGAGGGTGGGGGTCTTGCGGCAAGGACCCCTGGTGTGCTGACAGTGCACGCCACAGGCCGGCGCGCAGGCGTCGGCGCGACCGACAGCAGGGCTGAGAGAGACCCGAGGGCTGAAGGGGAAGGTGGCCGGATGGGCAGCTACGTGCTGGGTTTCCAGGAGATCGACCGGACGCAGGTCGCGGTCGTTGGCGGCAAGGGCGCGCAACTCGGCGAGCTTTCCCGGATCGAAGGCATCCGTGTGCCGGCCGGCTTCTGCGTGACGACGGCCGCCTTCCGGCGGATCATGGCGGAAGCCCCGTCGACCGACGAACGGCTCGATCGGCTGTCGCGCCTGAACCCGGACGACCGGGAGTCGATCCGCACGCTCAGCGCGGAGGTCCGCCGGACCCTCGAAGGCATCGCCATCCCCGACGACCTGGCGGCGGCGATCACCGGCGCGGTCGCCCGGCTCGGCGAGCAAGCCGCCTACGCCGTCCGCTCCAGCGCGACGGCCGAGGACCTGCCGGCGGCCTCGTTCGCCGGCCAGCAGGACACGTACCTGAACATCGTGGGGCCGGCGGCGATCCTCCGGCACGTCAGCCGGTGCTGGGCCTCGCTCTTCACCGAGCGCGCCGTGACCTACCGCCTGCGCAACGGCGTCGACCACCGGAAGGTCCACATGGCCGTGGTCGTGCAACAGATGGTCTTCGCGCATGCCGCTGGCGTCCTGTTCACGGCTGACCCCGTCACCGGCAACCGGAAGGTTGCCGCCGTGGAGGCGACTCTCGGCCTCGGTGAGGCCCTGGTCTCTGGCCGGGTGAACGCGGACGCCTACCAGGTGCGCGACGGCGAGGTCGTCGCCAGGGCGGTCGCCACCAAGCGGCTCGCCGTCCACACGCTGCCCGCCGGCGGGACGCAGGAACAGGCGGTCGAGCCGGTGCGGCAGGAGCAGCCGGTGCTGACCGATGCGCAGGTGGTGCGGCTCGCGCATCTGGGCCGGCGGATCGAAGCGCACTTCGGCCGCCCCCAGGACATCGAATGGTGCCTGGTCGACGACGGCTTCCAGATCGTCCAGAGCCGGCCGATCACCATGCTGTTCCCCGTCCCGGCAGTCGGCGACGGGGAGAACCACGTCTACGTCTCGGTCGGTCATGGGCAGATGATGACCGACCCCATGAAGCCCCTGGGGCTCTCGATGTGGCAGCTGACGGCCATGGCGCCGATGCACGAGGCCGGCGGAAGGTTGTTCGTCGACGTCACCCGGCACCTGGCCTCGCCGGTGAGCCGGGCCGGCCTCCTGGAGGTCCTGGGGCGATCCGAACCGCTGATCAGGGACGCCCTGGAGACCGTCCTCGACCGCGGCGACTTCGTCCCGTCGCTCCTGGACGCGGGTCCCGGCGGGCCGCGAGCGGGCGCCGCGCCCGCCCTGATCGAAACCGATCCGGCCATCGTCACCGAGCTGATCGAGCGCAGCCAGGCGTCCATCGCCGCCCTGCGGCGCGACATCCGGACGACGTCCGGACCGGCGCGGTTCGACTTCCTCCTGGAGGCCTTCGAGGAGCACAAGCGGGTCCTCAGCGATCCGCTGAGCATGCAGGCGATCATGGCGGGGATGGAGGCCACGTGGTGGCTCAACGACCAGCTGCAGGACTGGTTGGGCGAGAAGAACGCGGCCGACACGCTCACGCTGTCCGCCCCCGACAACGTCACGTCGGAGATGGGACTGGCGCTGCTCGACGTCGCCGACGTCATCCGGCCGCATCCGGAGGTGGTGGCCTTCCTGCACGACGTCGAGGACGAGGGCTTCCTGGACGAGCTGCCGAAGCTGGCGGGCGGGACCGAAGCGCGCGACGCCATCGAGGCCTACCTCGACCGGTACGGCATGCGCTGCGTCGGCGAGATCGATATCACGAGGCCGCGGTGGCGCGAACGACCCACCACGCTCGTGCCCGTGATCCTCGACAACATCAGGAACTTCGAGCCGGGCGCCGGCAGGCGGCGCTTCGAGCACGGGCGGCAGGAGGCGGAGAAGAAAGAGAAGGACGTGCTGGAGCGCTTGCGGGCCTTGCCGGACGGGGAGCAGAAAGCCGACGAGGCCAAGCGGATGATCGACCGGGTCCGGACCTTCATCGGGTACCGGGAGTATCCGAAGTACGGCATCGTCAGCCGCTACTTCGTCTACAAGCAGGCCCTGCTGGAAGAGGCCGAGAGACTCGTGCAGGCCCACGTGCTCGCGGAGACGGAGGACTGCTTCTACCTCACGTTCCAGGAGTTCCACGACGTCGTGCGCACGCACCAGGTGGATGACAGGCTCATCCGCCAGCGCCAGGACGAGTTCACGTCGTATCAAGCGCTCACGCCGCCCCGGGTGCTCACCTCGGAGGGCGAAGCCGTCGCCGGGGCGTACCGACGCGATGACGTGCCGGCCGGTGCGCTGGTCGGCTTACCGGTCTCCGCCGGGACCATCGAGGGGCGGGCCCGAATCATCCACGACATGGCGGAGGCCGACCTCGAAGCGGGCGATATCCTGGTCACACCCCACACCGATCCGGGCTGGTCGCCTCTGTTCGTCGCCATCGCCGGTCTGGTGACCGAGGTGGGGGGCCTGATGACCCATGGCGCCGTGATCGCACGGGAGTACGGCGTGCCGGCCGTCGTGGGCGTGGAGCACGCCACCCGGCTGATCCGCGATGGGCAGCGGATCCGAGTGCATGGAACGGACGGGTACGTCGAGATCCTGCCCTAGGAGATTGCGTGGCAATCGGTCGCTCTTCACAACGACGTTGTTGGGACTGTTCAAGCGCTAGAGCGAATCGAGACGTTCGTCGCCTCGAACCTCGAGGAACCGCTCGTCCAACACGTCGTAGGCCGGGCTGATGACCTCGACTGTCATCACGTCGCCCAGCGTGCGTCGGTGCTGCTCACGGCATTTGCTACTTGAACTGTGGGTGGGCCGCTTCCAGCGTGGCGCGCACGTGGCGCACGGCGATCGCCCGGGCGCGCTGGGGGTTGCCGGCAGCGAGTGCCTCGAGCAGCGCGCGATGTTGCTGGTTGACGACCGAGCCACGTCCTCTCGGCGCCAGTGACCGCTCGGTGGACACCAGGATGCGGTCCCACAGGCGATCCACCGCGCTGGCGCTCACGGGGCTGTCCGCGAGTTCGTCAATGGCTTGATGAAAGGCACGGTTGCGTTGCACTGCTCGCTTGTGGTCGCCGGTATCGGTTGCCCGCTCGGCGTCGTCGGCGAGCGCGTAGATCCGTCGCAGCTGCGCGGGTGCGACTTCGCCGTCGGCGACCCGCCCGGCGGCGAGCTCGGCGTGCAAACCTTCGAGGCTCGCTCGCATCAGGATCGCGCTGCGCAGCTCCCGCAGATCCATGCTGGCCACGCGCAGGCTGCGGCCATCCGACGCAGCGAGGCCGTGACTCTCGAGGAGGCGCAGCGCCTCCCGCACAGTTGGGCGCGAGACGCCGAGCTCCGCTGCGAGGGTCACCTCGCCGAGCCGGGAGCCGGGGTCGAGTTCACCCGACAGGACTCGATCCCGAAGCGTCGCGTACGCCGTCGACATGACTGACATTGTCTGACAACATAGTCGGCATGGCCCGACAGCACCACTACGAGATCACCACGACCTGGGTCGGCGACCGGGGTCGCGGCACCGCCGACTACCGCGCCTATGACCGTGACCACATCTCCACCAGCCCCGGACGGCCCGCCATCGAGGCATCGTCCGATCCCGCCTTTCGAGGCGACCCGACGCGCTGGAACCCTGAACTGCTGCTCGTCGCCGCGCTCAGCCAGTGCCACATGCTCCAGTACCTGCACCGGTGTGCCATCGGTGGAGTCGTCGTGACCGCCTATTCAGACGATGCGACCGGCACGATGGTCGAGGACGACGACGATGGCGGGCGCTTCGAGGAGGTCGTGCTGCGCCCGGTCGTCGCCGTCGCGGACGCGGCCATGGTCGAGCGCGCCGAGCAGTTGCATGAGGAGGCGTCACGGCGATGCTTCATCGCGTCGTCGGTCAACTTCCCTGTCGGCCACGAGCCGAAGATCGTCGTGGCCGCTACCCCCAGCACGCCCACGGCATGAAGGCTCGAGCGGCGGGCCCGCCGCAAGGAGCATCACAGCCCTTCGCACCACACCCCATCGAGGTGGCAGGTGTTCGTCTGCCAGACAGCGGGGCGGCCCGAGCCGCCGAGCAACTCTGCCGCCAGGCTTCATCGCGGATGCTCTACGCACATGCCGTCCGCTCGTACGTGTTCGCAGCACTGCTGGCCCGTCACGACCGAATGCACGTCGACGATGAAGCCCTGTATGTCGGCTGTGTCCTGCACGACATCGGGCTCACGCCCGACTACGAGCAGCCGGTAGCGCCCTTCGAGCAAGTCAGCGCCGACATCGCGGTCGCACTGGCGGGGCGCTTCGGATGGCCGAGCGAGCGCCGAGAGACGCTCGCTGACGCGATCGTCCTGCACATGGCTGCCGAAGTCGGAGCCGACGAGTCACCCGAAGCCCGAGCTCTCGAGGCCGGAGTCGCGGTCGACTGCACCGGCCGCCGGCTGGACGACATCGCTGCGCGAGTCGTTGCCGAGGTGTTGCGTCAGCTACCGCGAGGACCGTTCAAGCGTGACTTCGCCGCGCTGCTCAAACTAGAGGCGACCCGCAAGCCCGCAAGCTCCGCGGCTATGTCCACGTACGCCGGCCTGCTCGACCGCATCGCGGCCACTCCCTTCCGTGACACCGCGTGACCGGACGGGAGATACCCCGCGAGGCGCGCAGCCGGGCGTTGCGACGTGACCGCCACCGCTACGCTGCCTGCGCTCATGGTCGATGGGCTCGTCGGTCCGCTCGCCGACGAGGGAGTCACCGGGCACGACGCCTTCTGGTCCAGCCAGATCGCTGGCATGGCGGAACGGAGGTCGAGCACCTCCTGTCGGGCTACTGGTCGGAAGCCGCGAGCTCGTTCCGGCAGGCCGGTATCGACGCCGATCAACATGCGGTGGCCCTCCCTGCGCGCTGGTTGGCGCACCAGCCGGCGCCCACCGTGCATGCCATGGCGAGTCGTCCGATAGGGGGACTCACCGAGGAAGGAGTGAGTCCGTGCTCGGTCACCTGGGATTGAACGTTCCTGACTTGCGTCGCGCCAAGGAGTACTACGACCAGGTAATGCCCGCGTTGGGCTTCGTGTCGTTCCTCAGTCACGACGACGAGTTCGCGTACTGCCCGGCTGAGGGCAAGCGCGGCACGTACATCTTCTTCTACCCCGCGGAAGCGACCAACTTCTACGACCGTCGACGTCCTGGACTCCAACATCTCGCGTTCATGGTCAAGACCCGCACTGCGGTACACGAGGTGCACGAGCTCGCAGTCAGTCTCGGAACCGAGATCATCCACGAGCCGCGAGAGTTCCCCGAGTACGCGCCCCCCTACTACGCGACGTTCTGGCTCGATCCGTTCGGATTCATGCTCGAGGCCGTCTGCCACTACGACCGGCCATGACGTCGTCCCTTTCGAGCCACGGCCGGCAGGCCCGCTCGACCCGTTTCTTGCTTCTTGGATGTAGCCCGGAGAGAGCCGCCTGGTCGAGCTTGCCGTTCACGGCGTCGATGCCGCTGGGAAGCGTCGGCGAGGGCACAGAAGGGATGACGCGACCGTCACACCCCGCTGTATATTCGAACGTCCGTGCGGATTGGCCGAGTGGCACATCGCAGGCGTGGCGCTGCAAACTTGAGTTATGGCCAAGACAACACGGGTCGTCCTCACCTGCGATCTTCACGGTGATGGCACCGAGGCCGTGACGACGATTCGGATGGACAACGGCGCCGCCCGCTATGAACTCGACCTGTGCCAATCCCACTTCGATGAGCTGTCCGGAGCGGGTAGGCGGCTGCGACCGCGTCGTCGAGCCGGCGGAGTCGGCGTAGCGACGAAGGCCACCAATCGGACTGCGACCACGAAGACTCGACGCCGCAGCCGCGGTGTGCGGGATACGGCGGCAGTGCGCGAATGGGCCCGCGCCCATGGTTATGCGGTCAGCGATCGTGGTCGAGTCCCCCGTCATGTCATGGAAGCCTTCGCCGCCCGCGAGTAGACGACTTCGAACCAAGATTCGATAGGGCCGGGGTCGCGGCTCGAGTCGCTGGCCGTGGAGGGGGTGCGTCCGAGCCTCGGCGCCAGGCGCCCGGGCGCGCTGGCAAAATTCCCGGCCTCGACGAGGCACGGAGCGTCGAAGGAAAATCCTCCTCCCTCACGTCGTTCGACGGCCCGTACCGGGCGACGATGGCCGGGTGACACCGGACTCCTTCGTCGAAGCCCACGTCAGCGAGGCCGAGTGGAGCGAGGTCGGCAACGGCGTCGTGGTCCACCGCCTCTACCGGTCCGGCCCCGAGCCCACCGCCCGCCGTGCCCTGCTGGTCCGCTTCCCTGCCGGCTCGCGGTGGCCGGGGGTCGACGTCCACGAGCCGGGGCCCGAGGACCTCTACGTCGCCAGCGGCACCTTCCATGGTCTCACCGGTGAGGGCTCGGTCCACGGGCCGGGGACGTTCCTGCACCTCGACGCCGGGACGAGCCACTCGCCATGGACCGACACCGGTGGCGAGTTGTTCGTCTACTACCCCGAAGGCTGACGCCTCGCCGACACGTCG
>JBKPHT010000082.1:0-4180 GCA_046730015.1 Actinomycetota bacterium | reverse complement strand
TGCGTACGCAGCCCCCCGACCCACGGGCCGAGGGGCTGCGCACGTAGAGCTAGCCATCAGGCCGTGGGCTCCGCGACCATGAACACGGTCCCGTCCTCGAGCTCGACTCCCGGGTCCAGGGTCACGGGCTCTGAGAAGTGGAACTGAGTGCCGTCCTCCCCTACCCACGACGGCTCCGGCCACCCGGTGTTGATGGCCCACCCGTAGACCCACCATTGCGTCGTCGGGTCGAGCACCAGGAGGACGTTGCCATCGCCGTCGGTATCGGTGGTGCCGATGCACACCGGGTCCCGGGTACCGCTGGTGTCGCATGCATTGACACCAGCAGTGCCTGCCGGGAACGGGTTGCCTTGGTCATCGACGACTCGCAAGAGGGTTCCGGTCGGCTCCGCGACCACGAAGACCGCTCCGTTCTCGAGCACACCGCCCGGCTCCAGGGTGACCGTCGCCGACAGGTGGTACTCGGTCCCGTCGGGAGTCACCAACGGGTCCGGCCACCCGGTGTTGACGGCAACACCGTAGACCTCCCATCGCGCCGTGGGATCGAGCGGAGGTAGCAGGACGTTGCCATCCCCGTCGGTGTCCATGGCGCCTACGCACTCCGGGTCCCGGTTGCCGCTGCGGTCGCATGCGTGCACGCCTGCCATCCCCGCCGGGAACGGGTTGCCCTGGCCGTCGACGACCCGCAGGAGGACTCCGGCCGGCCGGGCGATGACGAACGTCGAGCCTTCCTCGAGGTCGGCGCCCAGCGCGGTCACGCCATTTTGGGAGAAGTGGAACTCCGTCCCGTCCGGGGACACCCAGGGGTCGGGCCAACCTGTGTTCAGAGCGAACGCGTTCACGTTGTACTCGACCGCCGGGTCGACGAAGAGCAGAGCGTCACCGTTCGCATCGGCTCCCGCCACGCTCCACCCAACGGTCGAGGTGGGGCTGGCCATCACTGAGGCAGTCCCCTCCGGGAAGGCGTTGCCTTCCCCGTCGACGACTCGCATCCCGACGGCGCGTGTAGATATCGCCAGTGGCAGCGGGGCATGCGGCGATAGCGGCACGGTGACCTCCGTCGACGCGCCCACTGCAATAGAGACCCCCGGGAACGACGAGCCCACACTGATGATGGCGAAGACGTTCCAGCTGCTCGGTCGCCCGTAGGGAAGCGCAAGGGTGTAAGAGCCGTCGGCTGCCGCCGTCGTCCTAAGGAAGCTGGGGCAGCGCGGGCCCTGCTCATCGATGGGGCACGCCCCGACACTGACCGTTGCCCTGCTGTCCGGTCCGCCGACCCAAGTAACGGTGCCCTCAACAGTGAACGCTGCGGGCGTGGGCTCGGTCCCGGAAGCACCGGCCGGAAGCCCGAACAACACGAGCACCGTCAGCGCCATGATCAGGGCGACGTGCGGTCCACGTCGCCCACGAACGACTCGCCGATCTCTGTACACCGATGCCGTCTTCATGGCTCCACCCTTTCGCCTGTGCCAGCGACGAACCGTCCGTTCGGCGGTCGCCACCGGGTCATCACCCCCGCTCGACGGTGTGTCACTCACTCGGATGCGGCGCCATCGTCGGCGGGAGGTGTCGGGCTTGTCGCCCTGCAGGGAGCGTGCGCCTCGATGGTGAGCGCTCGTCCTAGCGGGAGGTGAGCGCCAGGTGAGCGCGCGGAGTTCCACCTGGGTGTGGCGGCGACCAGGCGCGCCATCGGCGTGGCAGAGGCGGTCGCAGTCGGCCGTGGGAGCTGATCTCGCTCGGATCTCGCCCGGCCGGGGTTTAGGGCGCGTACTATCGGAGCACCAGGTGAACGGGCGGGAGAGCACCATGGAGATTCGGCTGCTGGGGCCCGTGGAGCTCTACTCGGCGCGCGGCCCGGTGCCGATCAGTTCTGCAAAGCAGCGTGCGCTACTTGCATTCCTGGCCCTGCATCCGCAGCGCCTGGTGACCTACGACGTCCTCATCGACGGGCTATGGGGTCACGATCCGCCCGACGCAACCGTCCAGGCGCTTCGTTTCCATGTCTCGCGCCTGCGCGGGATCCTCCGCCAGGCCGACGACGCCGACAGGCTGAGGACGCGCCCGGGCGGCTACCAATTGGTGATCGCCGAGGACGCGGTGGACGTCCTCCGCTTCGAGAGGACGATTGCCGGGGCCCGGCTAGCTCGATCGGAGGGTGCCGACCCCGATACGGTCAGTCGGGCGTTCCGCGACGCGCTTGATTTGTGGGTCGGACCGGCCCTCGCTGACGTCAACGGAGAGCCATTCGTCGTGGGCGAACGCCGCCGCCTCGAAGAGCTTCGCCTTGCGGCGACCGAGGACTACCTCGCCGCCGAGCTGGCCGCAGCCCGGCACGCGGACGCGGTCGGCGAGCTCGAGCGGATGGTCGACCGCCACCCCCTCCGGGAGCGGCTCTGGGAGCTCCTCATCACGGCGCTGTACCGGTCGGGCCGCCAAGCGGACGCCCTCGCGGCCTACCAGCGGGTACGCCGGATCCTCGCCGATGAGGTCGGCATTGAGCCGTCCGCACCACTGCGGCAACTCGAACACCACGTCCTCCTCCAAGACGCAGGCCTTGCCGCACCCTCGACGAGCCCGAGGCCCAGCTCCGATCCGAGCGACGAACCCCTGACCGCCGCCGCCGACGCGGAGCCACCGCCCGCGGAAGCGGATGCCCCAGCGCCACGCGGCCGCGCCACAAGCCGGCGAGCGACAGTCGCGATCATCACCGGCGTCGTCGCTTTCTCGGCGAGCGTCGGGCTGCTCCTCTATCGGCACGTGACACCCGACAGCGAGACGGCCGACCGCACTGAAGTGTCCAACGACAGCGAGACGGCCGACCGCACCGAGGTGTCCAACGAGTCGCCGGCGGTAGGTCGGGAGACCCCGATCAGCATGCTTCAAGTCGGTGACTGTTTGAACGTCTTGCCGCGGCCGGATCCAATGGTGCAGTCAGGCGGCGTGACACAAGTGCCGGAGACCGTCTTGTTGGTTCCGTGCGAAGGGCCTCACGAGCAGGAGGTGTACCACCTCTTCGAGCTTGCGGCCGGTCCGTATCCCGGAGACGAGCAGGTGCAAGGGCTCGCCCTCGACCAATGCTCCTCGCAGTTCCAGAACTACGTAGGCGTTGCCCCGGACGAATCCGAGCTGGACTTCTTCTCTGTGTTCCCCATGCAGTACACGTGGGAGTTAGGGAACCGCCGGGGCGGTTGCTCGCTCCTTCACCCTGCGGGGCTCGACCTCACCGGATCGATGGCAGGAAGCAGACGGTGACCCGCCACAAGTGACGCGTGCTGACGCGTACAGCGATGACAGGGCCACGGGCGCCCGCGGATCGGATCATCGCGGTCGCTCGGGGGAGCGCAGCTCGCGATCGCCGGCGTGTCTACCAGCCTTCGTGCGCACAGCCAGCGACAGGGCGCCGCACCGGGCAGCGTCTGGAATCGCCGCCCGACGGATCGTGGAAGCAACCCGAAGCGACCGCCTCCGCTCGAAGGCAGGGCGACGATCAACTCACCGAATCGCATCGGCGCATTCGCAGGGCCATCGCCGCCTCCGGGACCAGCCTCACCGACCTCTTCGGGGTCGGGCCCATCATCGCCTGCTCCCTGATCGGCTTCAGCGGCGATGTCAGCCGCGTCGCCAGCCGCGACCGCTACGCCGCCGACAACGGGACCGCGCCCGTCGAGCGATCCTCCGGCGGGCGGATCTTCCACCGCGTCTCCCAACGAGGCAACCGACGCCTCAACCACGCACGGCATCTCGCCGCCATCTGCCCGATCCGCCAGCCGCACTCCGACGGCCGCGCCTACTTCGACCACAAGCTCGCCAAGGGCAAGACCAACAAAGACGCCATCCGGTCGCTGAAGCGTCACATCAGCAACGCCGTCTACCGCCAACTCCTCAGCGACGCCGACCGCTCGGACAGATAGACGGGCCCGGGAGGGCACCCAGGAACGTCTCTGTCATCCAGCGTGGCCGGCTCACATCCTCAACGCCGGCTCTTCGGACCAAGCCACTCCCGGACCCGCCAGCAACCCTAGGCCCCCCGACACCAGGTCTGCTTCCACGCGCCCGACCACACCGTCGAAACAGCCCCTTGACCCAAAGAGGATTCGGTAGGTGACTGCATCGGCCGGCCTGTTCATGTGGGTCCCGTACGGACGTGAGTCCGGCGGTCCGTGGTCGAGTGAAGGCGACG
>JBKPHT010000081.1:0-26325 GCA_046730015.1 Actinomycetota bacterium | reverse complement strand
GGCCTGGCCTGCGGCGGCGCGGTCGCCGACCGGCTGGAGGTCGACGCCCTGGTGGTGGCGCCGCCGCACCGGCGTCAGGGCGTCGGGCGCCACCTGGTGGCGGCGGTCGAGCGGCTGGGCCGCGAGCGGGGGGCGACCGCGGCGGTGGCGGCCGTCCCGGAGGGACCCGGCGACGCCCTCCTGGCCGGCGCCGGCTGGGTGGAGGCGCCCGCCTGGGCGGTGTCGCCCGGCCTCGCCGGCGCGCTGGCCCGTGGCGCCCGGGCCCGCGTCCGCCCGCTCTGACCGGCTCACGGTTGCCGGCGGAGGGTACGGTCGCCGACATGGCGACCGAGCAGACCGGCCAGTCCAAGCACGCGCGGGTCACCGAGGCGACGGCCTCCACCGAGCAGCTCATGCGGCCCCAGCCCGTGCCCGTCAACGTCTACGAGACCGGGGACTCCCTGGTCGTGGTGGCCCCGCTGCCGGCCGTGCGGCCGAGCGACGTCACCATCGACCTGATCCCGGGGTGCCTCCGGATCACCGCCCGCCTGCGGAGCGCGGCGCCGCGGGAGTACCTGGTCCACGAGTGGGACTACGGCGGCTACGAGCGCGAGCTCGACCTGCCCCCTGGGTTCGGCGCCGCGGTCGAGGCGTCGCTGGCCAACGGCCAGCTGGCGGTGCGGGTCCGCCGGGGCGACGCCGGCGGCCGCATCCGGGTATCGCCGGCCGGCTGACGGCGACGGCCGGCAGCCGCCCGCGGCGCCCGGGGCGGATCTACGCTCGGCGGATGCCCGCCACCTGGAGCACCGCCCTCGTCACCGGCGCCTCGTCCGGCATCGGCGCCGCGCTCGCTCGCCGCCTCGCCGCCGGGGGCACCGACGTGGTGCTGGTCGCCCGCGACCGGGGCCGCCTCGACGCTCTGGCCGCCGAGCTCGCCACCCCGGCGGGCGGGGCCGTCCTGGCCGAGGTCCTGGTCGCCGACCTGGCCGAACCGGGGCAGCTCGGCGCGGTCGAGAAGCGGGTGGCCGACGCCAGCCGGCCGGTCGACCTGGTCGTCAACAACGCCGGGTTCGGCACCTACGGCGACTTCGCCGGCCTCGACGTCGAGGGCGAGGAGCGGGAGATCGCGGTCAACGTGCTGGCCGTCGTCCGCCTCACCCACGCCGCGCTCGGCGCCATGCTGCCCCGGGGCCGGGGCGCGGTGGTCAACGTGTCGTCGGTGGCCGGCCTGCAGGCCACCCCCGGCAACGCCACCTACGGGGCGAGCAAGGCGTTCGTGGCCACATTCGGCGAGGCGGTCGCCGGCGAGCTGGCCGGCACCGGGGTCACGCTGACGACGGTCCTGCCCGGGTTCACCCGCACCGAGTTCCACGAGCGGGCGGGCATCGGCGGCCGCAAGGTCCCCGGCCCGGCCTGGATGTCGGCCGCCGACGTCGCCGCCGAGACCCTCGACGCCGCCCGCGCCGGGCGGCCGTGGCTCGTCCCGGGCATGCTCAACAAGCTGGCCGCGGCCTTCACCGGCCCCGTCCCCCGGGGGCTCCGCCGGCGGCTCGCCGCCCGGATGGCGGCCCACATGTAGCGGCGGCGGCTCAGGCGAAGTCGATCGCGGAGAAGCCGGCCAGCTTCGACAGCTGGTGCTGGGCGTTGACCAGCCGCACCGTGCCCGACTTCGAGCGGGTGACGAGCGATTGGGTCGACGCCCCCCGGCGCGAGAAGTGGACGCCCTTGAGCAGCTCGCCGTCGGTGATGCCGGTGGCGGCGAAGAAGCAGTTGTCGCCGCCCACCAGGTCGTCGGTCGTCAGCACCCGATCGAGGTCGTAGCCGGCGTCGAGCGCCGCCTGCCGCTCGTCCTCGTCGCGGGGCCACAGGCGGCCCTGCAGTTCGCCGCCCATGCACTTGAGCGCCGCCGCGGTGATGACGCCCTCGGGCGTGCCGCCGATGCCGAGCAGGATGTCGGCGCCCGACTCGATCCAGGCGGTCGAGATGGCACCGGCCACGTCGCCGTCCGGGATGAGCCGGATGCGGGCCCCGGTCGCCCGGACCTCGGCGATGAGGTCGGCGTGGCGGTCGCGGTCGAGGATGACCGCGGTGATGTCGCGGGGCGTGGTGCCCTTCGCCTTGGCCAGCGCCTCGATGTTGTCCGTGGCCGACCGGGTGATGTCGATGACGCCCACGCCCTCCGGGCCGGCCGCGATCTTCTCCATGTAGACGCAGGGCCCGGGGTCGTACATCGTGCCCCGCTCCGACACGGCGATGACCGCCAGCGCGTTGCCCCGCCCGAGCGCCGTGAGCGTCGTTCCGTCGATCGGGTCGACCGCCACGTCGGTGAGCGTGGGGCTGCCGTCGCCCACCTGCTCGCCGTTGAAGAGCATGGGCGCCTCGTCCTTCTCGCCCTCGCCGATGACCACGACGCCGTCCATGGGGACGCTGCCGAGCACGATCCGCATGGCGTCGACCGCGGCCGCGTCCGCGCCGTTCTTGTCGCCCCGTCCCATCCATCTCGACCCCGCCAACGCCGCCGCCTCGGTGACCCGAACGAGCTCCATGGCCAGGTTGCGATCCGGACGCTGCTTCTCGGTCATGCGGGGAAGATACTCGGCCTGATTAGATGGCCCCCGTGGGCCAGCTCTCCGATCCGTACGAGCAGGGCGAGGACGAGGCCACCGGGATCACGATCTCCGGCCTCCCCGGCGAGCCCGAGCCGCCCCGGGACGCGCCGCCCGGCGACGCCGACGTCGACGCCGCCGACGCCGCCGACGACGTCGACGACGAGGGGGCCGAGGTCGTGTTCGACCTCGACGACTGGAGCGAGATGGAGCGCCGGGCCGTGGCCGACCACCTGCGAGAGGCCGGCATCCCGCACGGCTGGGAGGGCACGGAGCTGCACGTCGCCGCGGTCGACACGGCGCCGGTCGACAACATCCTCGACCTCGTGGAGGGCGAGTCGGAGCCGGGCCTCGACCCCGACCGCGACCAGGTCGCCTACGACCTCACCGAGTGGGACGACGACCAGGTGACGCTCCTGGCCGAGGAGCTCGACAGCGCCGGGATCGCGTTCGGCTGGGACGGCGACGAGCTGTACGTCTACGCCGACGACGAGCAGGCCACCGACGAGATCCTCGAACGGGTGTCCCACCCCGACGAGCTGGCCGTCGAGCCTGACACCGGCACCGCCGGCGCCGACATGCTGGGCGAGATCTTCGTCGCCGCCGACCGTCTGCAGCACGGCGGCGACGACCACGAGGGGTCGGTCACCATGCTCGACATGTCCCAGGCGCTCGACCCCGCCAAGCCGCCGTACGGCCTCGACCCGGCCGAGTGGAAGCGGCTGTCGGAGCGGGTCAGGTCCCTGGCCGACCTGCTCCGGGCCGACGAGGTCGACGAGGACGCCGTGATGGAGCAAGCCCGCGACCTCCGCACCGCCCTCCGCCCGTTCGTCTGAGCCGCACGTGCCGGACCGGACCGGTCTGGTCCGGTCCGGGGTGCCCGAGGCGGGAACGGTGGATCGAGGCACGCCGTGGCGGGAGGACGGGAGCGGGGCCGTTAGGCTGCCGCGGTGATCCTGGCCGAGATGGAGGTGTTCCATTCGCGGTCGATCGCGCCCACCCGGCGGGTCGCTCTGGGCGACCGCGACCTGCCCGTGACGCCCGCCCCCGGGTTCGGCGGGGTGCTGCTCGGCGGCATCGTGGCCGCCCACATGCCGGTGCTCGACCCGGAGATGTTCGACGACCTCGACCGGCTCACCCGCCAGCTCGAGGCCGGGTACCGCATCCCCCAGCCCCGCCTGCGGCACCGGCTGCAGACCGACCGGATCGGCCTCCAGCGGAGCGTCCACCGCCTCCGGGGAGAGGGTGAGGAGCTGCGGTTCGAGATCGACGACAAGGGCTCGCCGGCCCACCACATCCTCGCCGCCGTCTACGCCGCCGGGGCCTTGCCGCTCGGCCCTCGCAGCCGGGTGATGGAGTCGATCCGCAAGGCCATGCGGTGGTCGGGGCCGATCGACGGCGGGCTGGTGGCCTACCTGTCGGGCCTGTCCCGGCACCAGGACTGGTCGGCCGAGGCCTACCGCGACCCGGTGGCCTGGGCGCTCGGCGTGCTCGGGCTGAACGAGGACGCCCACCGCCCCGGGCGGCGGGTCATCCAGCGCCGGTTCCGGGACCTGGTGCGGGTCGCGCACCCCGACCACGGCGGCGACCGCGGCCTGGCGGCCCTCCGGCTGGCCGAGCTGAGCGAGGCCCGCCGCATCCTGCTCGCCGGATGATCTCCGGCGCCCTGTTCTTCCCCGGCGCAGGCGCCGGGCGCGACACGCCCAACCTCGTCGCCGTCGACCGCGGGCTGGTCGAGGCCCTCGACGGGATCAGGGTCGTGCGGGCCGACTTCCCCTACCGCAAGGAGGGCCGGCGGGCCCCGGACCGCCCGGCCAAGGCCGTCGCCGCGGTGAACGAGGAGGCCATCGCCCTGGCCGCCGCGGTCGGCGACGACACCACCGCGGGCCTGGTGCTCGGCGGTCGATCGTTCGGCGGCCGGATGTGCTCGCTGGCCGTGGCCGAGGGCCTGCCCGCCGCAGGCCTGGCGCTCATCGCCTACCCGCTGCACCCGCCGGGGAAGCCCGACCGGCTGCGGAACGAGCACTTCCCCGACCTCGACCTTCCGTGCCTGTTCGTGTCGGGGACCGCCGACCCGTTCGGGTCGCCCGGGGAGCTGGAGGCCCACGCCGCGGCGATCCCGGGCCCGGTGACCCACGCGTGGATCGACGGCGGCCGCCACGACCTCCGGGGCGCCGACCGCCAGGTGGCCGAGGCCGTGGTCGCCTGGGCCCGCCGCCTGTAGGGCGGGCCAGTCACTCGAGGACGTCGACGGGCGTGCCCAGCGGGAGTCCGACGGTGTCGACCAGGTTGGCGATGACGGCGGGGTCGACCGCGATCGCGCCCCGGTCGGTGTCGGTCCCCAGCGTCGAGGGGTCGGCGGTGCCGTGCAGGGCGACGACCCCGTCAGCGGCGGCGAACGCGGCCAGGTCGTTGTCCGACCCCGACAGCCCGTACGCGTACGCGCCGTAGACGCCGGCGGGGTTGGGCGGCCGGACCAGGTCGGTGATGAAGAAGCGGTCCCCGGCACCCGGCGCGTCGGGTCCCACCGCCACCGGGGCCGAAACGAGGACGTCGTCGCCGGAGTAGACGCGCAGGCTGTGCGCCTCGAGCGCCACCTCGATCCTGAAGTGGTGGCGGGTGAGGGTGACGTCGTCGCGCTCGATCCAACCCGTCGATCCGGGCTCGCCGGTCGGCAGGTAGACCTCCACCCAGTTGTCGCCCAGCTCCTGGGCGACGAGGCACACGACGAGGCCGCTGACCTGGTCGCCGGCGACCAGCGTCCGCACGACCTCGGCGTTCTCCTGCGGTGCCGACCGGACGTCCAGCGACGAGCCGGAGGCCTGGGCGACGTGGAACGGCGCGCCGGGCCGGGTCGAGGAGCCGTCGTTGCCCGGGGCGCCGAGGTCGACGGTGTCGCGGGGAGGCCCCAGGTCGAGGTCGTCGTCTCCCGCGCACCCCGCTCCCAGCACCGCCGACGTCACCGCCGCCATGACCACCGCGGCAGTACCACGCCACGTGGGAATCATGGCGGGATCGTAACCGAGGCCCGGGCGTCTTCGGGATTGAGCTCCTCCAGCTCGCGCCGGGCCGTCTCCGGGAACCACAGGACGATCATCGCCGCCATGACCAGCGGCGCGGCCGCCAGGATCCCGAGAGCGCGCCCGAAGGAGCCGAGGGCGTCCTCCAGGTGGCCGGCGGCCACCAGGCCGACGACGCTGCCGCCCATCGCGGTCATGCTGACGATGCCGTTGGCCCGGCCGCGGAGCGAGGTCGGGAACAGCTCCGGCCCGTACACGGTGATCGTCGGCACCAGCGTGGCGGCGAAGATGCCGCCGACGGTCGCGGTGACCCACATCCAGGACCCGGTGGCCACGAACGACAGGGCGAGGAGCACGGTTCCCACCGTGATGCCGGTGGCACCCACGAGGCGGCGGCCCCGGGTGTCGGCCAGCCGCCCGCCGACGACCACGCCGACGCCGGCTGGCGTGGAGGTGACCAGCACGAACGCGGTCACCGCCGCCGCGGTCATCCCCCGCTCGTCCCGCAGGAACTCGTTGCGGAACTGCGACTGCGGCGCCATGAACACGTTGAGCAGGAACGACGTGGACGACAACAGCAGGAGCCGCGACCAGTGCCCGGCCAGCGGCACGTCGAGGTGGGGCCGGACGAAGCGCCGGCTCTCGGGGAGCCGGCGGGCGAACCGCGTCACGACCGGCACGAACAGCAGCGGGACGACGTACAGCACGCGCCAGGCCCGCGGGCCGATGTCGGCCACCGGCAGCAGCCAGAGCGCCACGCCGGCGCCGAGGGCGCCGGTCATGGCCAGCAGGCTGAGGGCGTACGCCCGGGCGCCGGCGGGCATCTCCTCGGCGGCGATGACGGCGAGCAGGATGCTGGCCGCCGCCCAGGCCCCGCGGTTGACGGTCTGGGTGGCGGTGAGGACCGCGAGGTCCGGCGCGAGCGCGCCGAGCACCGTGGACACGATGCAGACCAGCAGGGAGACGGTGAGGATCAGCCGCCGCCCACGCCGGTCGGCCATCGCCCCGAGGGCGATCGCCAGGATGCCGCCCAGCCGCACGGCGGCGAGGGCATTGCCCTGGGCCCCGGTGCCCGCCCCGAACTCGTCGGCGGCGAACGTCATCGTCTGGGTCAGGAGCGTCCCTTGGTAGCCCACGACCAGGGACAGCGTGGCCAGCAGCCCGAGGATGGTGGCGGCCCGGGCGTCGGGCCGTTGCGGCGGGTACCACCAGGGCAGCCGGCGGCGCCCGCCGGTGGGGGCCGGGGGCGGCCGGCGCAGCGCCGACCGGACCGCCGGGTTGAGCAGGAACGGCCAGGTCGCCGGCGGGAGGCGGAAGTCGAACGTCTGGGTGACCGACACCGCCCCGTCGGCCGGCGCTGCGACCACGGTCCGCTCGTAGTGGCGGAACGGGCCCTCGGCCAGCGTGAACCGGCCGTCGCCGTCGTCGTGCTCGAGGACGATGTCGTCCCGCGGGGCGAGAAGGCGTTCGGCGGTGTCGGCGTCGACCGTCCGGGTGGTGGCGAACCGGGGCACCGGCTACCGGGCGGGCGGGCCGGCGTCGCGGTGGTGGCCGGCCGCCTCGTCGCGCTGCCGCTGCTCCTCGATGCGGGTCGCCCGCCGGTTGGCCACCACCAGGAGCACGGCGAAGACGAGGATCGGCACCAGCACCATCAGCATCTCGTCCCAGCCGCCCTGGTGGGCGAGCACGACCGTCGTCACCTCCGCAACGCTATTCGGAACATGGGACCGGCCACGAGTGTTGCCTATCCTGTCCGGGGTTCGTGACACGAGGAGACCAGTGGTCGATACCGACAAGGTGCGCGAGGTCATCGAGGTGATCCGCCCCGCCATCCAGGCCGACGCGGGCGACATCTTCCTGCGCGACGTCGACGCCGAGTCCGGCGTGGTGAGCGTCGAGCTGGTGGGCGCGTGCGTGTCGTGTCCCGCGTCGACGGTCACCCTCAAGGCCGGCATCGAGCGGATCCTCAAGGACCGGGTGCCGGGCGTCACCGAGGTCGTGGACGTCGGCGCCCCGACGGAGACCTCGGTCAGCCTGTAGACCGGGGGCCATGACGGCCGAGCTGATCGAGGCGGCGCGCGCGGGTGACCGCGCCACGCTCGCCCGGCTGCTGTCGGTCGTCGAGCGGGGCGGCGACGGGGCCCGGGAGGTCGGCCGCGCCCTCCACGGCACGGCCAGCGACGCGTACACGGTCGGCGTCACGGGGGCGCCGGGCTCGGGCAAGTCGACGCTGACCAGCGCCGTCATCGACGTCGTCCGGCGGGGCGGGGAGCGGGTCGCGGTGCTCGCCATCGACCCGTCGTCGCCGTTCACGGGCGGTGCGATCCTCGGCGACCGGGTGCGAATGGGCGACCACGCCCTCGACGACGGGGTCTTCATCCGGTCGATGGCGACCCGCGGGCACCTGGGCGGGCTGGCGGTGGCGGCGCCGGAGGCGGTGCGCCTGCTCACGGCGGCGGGGTACCCGTGGGTGGTGCTGGAGACCGTGGGCGTGGGCCAGGTCGAGGTCGAGGTCGTCGGCCACGCCGACACGACGGTCGTGGTGGTCAACCCGGGCTGGGGTGATGCCGTGCAGGCCAACAAGGCGGGCCTGCTGGAGATCGCCGACGTCTTCGTGGTCAACAAGGCCGACCGGCCCGGTGCCCGGGAGGCGGCTCGCGACCTCGAGCGGATGCTCGACATGGCCGTTCCCGGGGGCGTGCAGGGGTGGCGCCCGCCGGTGGTGTGCACGACGGCAACGACGGGCGGCGGGGTGGACGACCTGTGGCGGGCGGTCGACGACCACCGGGCCCACCTCGTGGCCTCGGGCGAGCTGGCGGCCCGGCGGCGGGCACGGGCGGCCGAGGAGGTGACCCGGCTCGTCGCCGCCCGGCTGATGGAGCAGGCCCGCGAACTGACCGCCGGGGCCCGGGCCGACGCGCTGGCCGAGGCCGTGGCCGCCGGCGACCTGGACCCGTGGGCGGCGTCCGACGAGCTGCTCGGTCCCGGCTGACCCGCCGTTCCCGAGGGAACGGAAGACAGCGCGGTGCGCCGCCAGTTCGGCGACGTCGTAGGGTCGCTGCCATGTCCGATGAGACGCCTCTCGTGCACACCGAGCGCCGCGCCGACGGCGTGGCCGTGGTCCGCCTGGACAACCCGAAGGTCAACGCCCTGTCGACCGCCCTGCTCCGCCAGCTCGAAAGGGCGGCCCGGGCGCTGACCGACGACCCTCCCGGGGCCGTGGTCGTCACCGGGGGCGACCGCCTGTTCGCCGCCGGCGCCGACATCAGCGAGTTCGGCGGTCCCGTCGAGGCCCGCGTTGTCGGCGGCGCGTTCACCCGGGCGCTCGACGCCGTCGCCGCGATCCCCCGGGCGGTGATCGCCGCGGTCTCCGGGTTCGCGCTCGGCGGCGGCTGCGAGCTGGCACTCGCCTGCGACCTGCGGATCGCGTCGACGCGGGCCAAGTTCGGGCAGCCGGAGATCCTGCTGGGGGTCATCCCCGGCGGTGGCGGCACCCAGCGGCTGGCCCGGCTCGTCGGCCCGGCGCGGGCGAAGGACCTCATCCTCACCGGCCGGCAGGTGGGGGCCGAGGAGGCGCTGCGGATCGGGCTGGTCGACGAGGTGGTCGCCCCCGAGGACCTCGACGACCGGGCCATGGGGCTGGCCGCCGAGCTGGCCCGGGGCGCGGTGGTGGCCCAGGGGCTGGCCAAGCGGGCGATCGACCGCGGGCTGCAGGGGCCGCTGCCGGCGGGGATCGACCTCGAGCAGGAGCTGTTCGCCGAGGCGTTCGCCACCGAGGACGCCCGCATCGGCGTCGCGTCGTTCCTGGAGGCGGGGCCGGGCAAGGCCCAGTTCGTGGGACGGTAGGCGGGGCTCCCCCCCGGGTTACCCCAGTTGACAGCTTTGCAAAGTCATGGCTTTACTAAGCCATGGACATGACGACGTTGACGGCGGCGTGCGCGGTGACCGAGCGGGTCGTCGCCGGGATCGACCCCAGCCAGTACTCCCTGCCCACCCCCTGCTCCGACTGGGACGTGCGTGACGTGCTCAACCACCTGCTCGGCACGTTGGCGCTCGGTCGCGACCTGCTGAGCGACGCGCCGCCGGGCGCCGGGGCGATCGGGCCGGGCCAGCTGCCGGCCGACGACCTGGTCGGCGACGACCCGGCGGGCGCCTACGGCAAGGGTGTCGCCGAGCTGCTGGCAGCGGCCGGCGGCGACGCGCTCGACCGCACCCACGCGACGCCGCTCGGCGACATGCCCGGCCAGGTGCTCGGCGGGTTCACGACCCTCGACATCCTCGTGCACGGCTGGGACCTCGCCCGGGCCACCGGCCAGGACCCCGAGCTCGACGCCGAGGTGGCGGAGCCGGTGCTGGCCTTCGCCCACGAGGCCTTCGTCGACGACGCGGCCCGGGGGCCGAGCATCGGCCCCGAGGTGGCCGTCCCGTCCGGCGCGTCCGTCACCGACCGGCTCGTCGGCTTCCTGGGCCGGCTCCCGTGATGGCCGACGAGGCACTGGACCCCGACCCGGAACCAGCACAGGACCCGGCGCCGGACGCCATGCTGCGGGCCCTGGCGGAGCCCCAGCGGCGGCGGATCCTCCAGCTGGTGCGCGGCGGCGAGCTCCCCGCCGGCGAGATCGCCGACCAGTTCGCCATCACCCACCAGGCCGTGTCCCAGCACCTGCGCGTGCTCAAGGACGCTGGCCTCCTACGCGAGCGCCGCGAGGGCACCCGGCGGCTCTACGCCCTGCGGCCCGAGGCCATCGACGCGGTGCGCGACTTCCTCGACGAGCTGTGGCCGTCGTCGCTCGCCGGCCTCAAGGCCGCGGTCGAGCGCGACCGGGCTCCGGGCGACGGTGGCGCCGAATGACCGGTGAGCCGTTCGTCACGAGCGTGCGCATCGACGCCCCGCCCGACGACGTCTTCCCCTACCTGACCGACCCGGCGCTGATGGTCCGGTGGATGGGCGACTGGGCCGACCTGCAGGCCGAGCCCGGGGGCGCCTTCGCCGTCGACATCGCCGGCGTGCCGATACGCGGGCGGTTCGTCGCGGTCGAGCCGCCGCACCACCTGGTGTTCACCTGGGGAGCCGCCGGCAACGACGGGCTCCCCCCGGGGTCGACGACCGTCGAGATCACCCTGCGGCCGGACGGCGATGCCACCGTGGTCGACCTCGTCCACCGCGACCTCCCGCCCGACGAGCGGCCCAAGCACGGCGTCGGCTGGGGCCACTACCTGCCCCGGCTGGGGGTCGCCGCGGCCGGCGGCGAGCCCGGTCCCGACACCTGGGAGGCGGCGTGACCACCGCGGCGGACACCTACGCCAGGATCGTCGACGACCTCACCGTCGAGCCCGACGTCGACGTCGGGCGGATGTTCCGGTCGGAGGGGCTCCACGTCCGAACCCGCTACTTCGCCCTGATGACCCGGGGCGCGCTGGTGGTGAAGCTGCCGGCCGAGCGGGCGGCGGAGCTGGCGGCGGCCGGAACCGGCGAGCCGTTCGAGCCCAGCCCCGGGCGGGCGATGCGGGAATGGCTCACGCTCGCCGACACCCAGGTGGAGCGGTGGCCGGCGCTCGTCGACGAGGCGCTCGCCTACGCCCGCGCCCTCGGCCCCAAGCCGTCGAAGCAGCAGAAGCGCTGAGCGCTACGCCCAGGCGGCCAGGCCCAGCTCGGCCGGCGACACCAGGTCGGGGTGCCGGGGCACGATCCGCACGGTGAAGCCGTAGCGGCCGGCCCGCTCGGTCTGCAGCGACCCGGTGTAGCGGGCGTGGTGGTCGTCGGCGGCGCCGTCCGGGGTCATCGACACGATCGTCCGCTCGGTCAGCTCGTCGGCCTGACCGACCGGCCCGTGGATCAGCTGGACGTCGACGTCGTCGGGCGACAGCGACCCGAGCGCCACGGTGGCCTCGACCGTGCGCGACCCGCCGAGCTCCGCGGAGGCCGTGTCGCCCTCGACCCGGTCGACGTGGACGCCGTGCCAGGCCTTTCGCACCCGCTCCTTCCATGCGGCCAGCGCCCGGGCCCGGGCCAGCCCGTCGGCCGCCAGGGTGTCGGCCCGGGCCGCGGTCGGCTCGTACAGCTCGGTCACGTAGTCGTCCACCATGCGCGACGCCGTCACCCGGGGGCCGAGCGACGCCAGCGAGCGCCGCACCTTCTTCAGCCACCGCCGCGGCACCGGGCCGCCGTAGCGCTCGTAGAACAGCGGCACGACCTGTCGCTCCAGCAGGTCGAACAGGGCGCCCGCCTCCAGCCGGTCGCGGCGGTCGAGGTCCTCGACGTCCTCGGCCGAGCTGATGGCCCAGCCGTTCTCGCCGTCGAACATCTCGTGCCACCACCCGTCGAGGATCGACAGGTTGAGGCCGCCGTTGAGCGCCGCCTTCATCCCCGAGGTGCCGCAGGCCTCCTGGGGCCGCCGCGGGTTGTTGAGCCACACGTCCGACCCCTGGTAGAGGGCCCGGGCGACGGCGATGTCGTAGTCGTCGACGAACACGATCCGATGCCGGATGTCGTGGTCGGACGAGAACGCCACGATCTGGCGGATCATCTCCTTGCCATGCTCGTCGGCCGGGTGGGCCTTGCCCGCGAACACCAGCTGCAGCGGGCGGTCGGGGGACAGCAGCAGCTCGCGCAGCCGGTCGGGCTGGGACAGGAGGAGCGTCGCCCGCTTGTAGGTGGCGAACCGGCGGGCGAAGCCGACGGTCAGCACCCGGGGGTCGAGCACCTCGTCGGTCCACGCCACGTCGGAGCCGGTGAGGCCCCGGGCGGCCGCGGCCTCCTTGAGCCGCCGCCGGACGAACGTGACCATCCGCTCCCGGGCCTGCTCCCGGGCGCGCCACAGCTCGTCGTCGGGCGTGTCGACGATGCGGGCCCACAGGTCGGGGCCGGCCTCGTCCCAGTCGGGCAGCACGTACCGGGACAGGACGTCGGCCACCTCCGGCGAGATCCAGGTGTGGGCGTGGACACCGTTGGTGATCGACCCGATCGGCGTCTCGTCGGGCTCGAGGTCGGGCCACAGGTCGCCGAACATGCGCCGCGACACCTCGCCGTGCAGCTGGGCCACGCCGTTGGACCGGCCGGCCAGCCGCAGCCCCATCACCGCCATGTTGAACGGCTCGTCGGCGTCGTCGCCGGGCCGGTGGCCGAGCGCCACCAGGTCGTCGATCCTCACCCCGACCTGGTCGGCCCACGACCCGAAGTACTTGTCCATCAGCGGCAGCGGGAAGCGGTCGATGCCCGCCGGCACCGGGGTGTGGGTGGTGAAGATGCAGCCGGCCCGGACCGCCTCGATCGCCTCCGCGTACGACAGGCCCTCGCCGAGGACCAGCTGCCGGATCCGCTCCAGGCCGAGGAACCCGGCGTGACCCTCGTTGGTGTGGAACACCTGGGCCTCGACCCCGACGGCCTGCAGCGCCCGGATCCCGCCGATGCCGAGCAGGATCTCCTGCCGCAGCCGGTGCTCGGTGTCGCCGCCGTAGAGCCGATCGGTGACCTCCCGGACCTCGTCGGGGTTCTCGTCCACGTCGGCGTCGAGGAAGTACAGCGGCACCCGACCCACGCAGGCCTTCCACACCTGGGCCACCAGCGGGACGCCCGCCAGGTCGACCTCGACCCGGACCCCGTCGCACAGCGTGAGCGCCATCACGTGGGGGTCGAGCAGCGGGTACCGCTCCTGCTGCCAGCCGTCGGCGTCGAGGCTCTGCCGGAAGTAGCCGTTCCGGTAGAGCAGCCCGACGCCGACCAGGGGCACGCCCAGGTCGCTCGACGACTTGAGGTGGTCGCCGGCCAGCACGCCGAGGCCGCCCGAGTACTGGGGCACGGCCTCGGCGATGCCGAACTCCGGCGAGAAGTAGGCGACGAGATTGAGCGGGCTGTCTCCCCGGGCCTGGAACCAGCGGTCGCCCTCCAGGTAGCGCTGGAGCTCGCTGTGGACCTCGCCGAGGAACCGCTTGAACCCGGCGTCGCGGGCGAGGGCCTCCAGGCGCTCGCGTGTCACGAGGCCCAGCAGCCGGACGGGGTCGTGGACGCTGGCGTCCCACAGGTCGGGGTCGACCCAGCGGAACAGGTCGCGGGTCTCGTCGTCCCAGGACCACCGGAGGTTGAACGCCAGCTCCTCGAGCGCGGACAGCTCGGCGGGCAGGGACGGTCGGACGGTGAAGCTGCGAAGGGCCTTCATCGGTCGCGCACCGTAGCGACCGTGGCCGGCACCCGTCGTATGCGGGGGCCGGCCACGGCCGAGGTTCACCAACGGTTCACCGTCCGGCGGCCCGCTGACGGGCCATCGACCGGCGCCCTACTCGCTCACCAGCGGATCGCCGAACGCCTGCTTGCCCGCCATCGTCAGCGTGACCTCGGGCGTGAGCGGGTGGAACGTGCCGGCCCGGACGTCGCGGACGGCCCGCTCCAGCGGCGACCGCCGGAAGTACGACCGGCCGCCGAGCACCTCCATGGCCAGGTCGACGACCGCGATCGCCTCGGTGACGGCCTGGCGCTTGGCCACCATCAGCGTGAGCATCGTGGCCGTGTCGGCCGTGTAGTCGTCGCCCAGCTCGTCCAGCGAGCCGAGCAGCGCCCACCAGGCGACCCGGAGCTTGGCGTCCATGAGCCCCACCTGGCGGTGGACCCGGGGCAGGTCCGCGAGGGCCCGCGGTCCCCGGTTCCCGCCGCCGGCCCCGGCCACGGCCGCATCGCGGGCCCCGGCGGCGATGCCGAAGTAGGTGGCGGCGCCGACCGGCGCGAAGTGGGCCGCGGCGGCGGCGAGCGGGGCGCCGAACTCCCCGTAGGGTCGGCGGCCCGTCACCCGCTCGGCCGGGACCATCACGCCGTCGAGCACGACGTCGTGGCTGGCCGTGCCGCGCATGCCTAGGGTGTCCCAGGTCTCGACCAGCTCGACGCCGTCCGCCGAGAACGGGACGCTGAAGTGGACCACCTCGGCGCCGTCGCCCGGCTCGCCGACCACCGCGCACGTCGCCACCACCGTCGCGGCGGGTGACTGGCTGCAGAACGCCTTGCGCCCGCTGACCCGGAACCCGCCGTCCTCCTCGACCGCCACGGTCGTCGGCCACAGCCAGTCGGAGCCGCCGCTGGTGGCGATGACCAGCCCGTCCTCGGCCACCCGCCGCAGCACGGCCTCGGCGTCGGGGGCGCCCTTCCGGCGCCGGTAGCCCTGCATCAGGGTGAGGTACAGGTGCATCGCCGCGGCCAGGGCCGTGGCGCCGTCGTGCCGGGCCAGCTCGGCCTGGGCGTAGCAGACCTGGCGGATGGTGGCGCCAAGGCCGCCCAGGTCCTCCGGGACCGCGAGGGCCAGGTAGCCGCGCTCCCGCATCGCCGCGTAGGCCTCGGTCACGAACGTCGCGTCCCGGTCGTGGTCGGCGGCATGGGCCGCCGCCACCGCGCCGATCTCCGCGGCGAGGCCGCAGAACGCGGCGTCGTCGGGCCGCACCGGGGTGGGCCAGGTGCCGGTCGGGCGCGCCGCCGCCTCGCGCGCGCCGGGGATCGTCTCGGTCAGGGTCATGTCTCCGCCTCTCCTGGTGGTTGCCCCGCTCACGGTACGGAGCCACGGACGGCGCGGGTAGTTCAACGTTTGAACCGGCGCCGGCCCGGCGTGAGTGGGACACTGGCGGCGTGCGGACCTACGCCCAGTACTGCCCCATCGTCCGGGCGGTCGAGGTGCTCGGCGAGCGGTGGACCCTCCTCATCGTGCGCGAGCTGCTGACCGGGAGCGGCCGGTTCAACGACCTCGCCCGCGGGCTCCCGGGCCTGTCGCGGGGCCTGCTGTCCCGGCGGCTGCGCCAGATGGAGGCCGCGGGCCTCGTCGTCCGGTCCGACGGCGGCTACGCGCTCACCCCGGCGGGCGAGGAGCTCGGACCGCTCGTGTTCGGCCTGGCCGAGTGGGGCGCCCGCAACGCGTTCAGCGAGCCCCGCCCCGAGGAGCTCGACCCCGAGCTGCTCATGTGGTGGCTCCACGGCAACATCGACACGTCGGAGCTGACCCGCCGGGCCGTCGTCCAGGTCGAGGTGAGCGACATCGGCAGGCTGTTCTGGCTGGTGCTCGAGCCGGACGACTCGTCGGTCTGCTACGCCGACCCCGGCTTCGAGGTCGACGCCGTCCTCCGCGCGGACCTGTCCACGCTCTACCAGGTGTGGGAGGGCGCCATGGACCTGATCGACGCCGTCAGGGCCGACCGGGCCGAGCTGACCGGGCCGCGCTGGCTCGTGTCCGGGCTGCCCCGGTGGCTGCAGGGCAGCCCCGTCGTCCCCTACGTGCGGGCCGCCCGCGCGACCGGGTAGCGGCTTGCGGCGCGCCGGGGTGCGTAGCCTCTAGGTGTGCTCGGACGCATCACGATCGACGCCGTTCGCCCGGCCACGCCGGCCGGGTTCGCCGCCAAGGCGGTGGTCGGCGAGCCGGTCACCGTCACCGCCGACGTCTTCAAGGACGGCCACGACCGTCTCGCCGCCCGGGTCCGGTGGCGGCGGGCCGGCCGCTCGAGGTGGCAGAGCACCCCGATGCAGGACGAGGTCAACGACCACTGGCACGCCACCATCACCGCCGACCAGATCGGCCGGCACGAGTTCGTCATCGAGGCCTGGCGCGACCGCTTCGCCACCTGGCGCCACGACGTCGAGATCAAGGCCGCCGTCGGCGACGACGTGGAGCTCGAGCTGGAGGAGGGCGCCCGCATCCTCGAGTCGCTGGCCGCCAAGGTCGGCGCCCGCTCCCGGGAGCGGGTGCTGGAGGCCGTCGCCGGGCTGCGGCGGATGTCGTGCAGCCTGCAGGTCCGGCTCAACGCCGGACTCGACGACCGGGTGGCCGCGCTGGTGGCCGGCATCCCCGACGCCGACCTGACCACGAGCCCCGCGATGCCCCTGTGGGTCGACCGGCCCCGGGCCGCCCAGGGCGCCTGGTACGAGCTGTTCCCCCGCAGTGAGGGCGGCTTCGCCCGGGCGGCCAAGCGGTTGCGGGCCGTCGCCGACATGGGCTTCGACATCGTCTACCTGCCGCCCATCCACCCCGTCGGGGTAACCGACCGCAAGGGGCCGAACAACACCCTCGACCCCCGTCCCGACGACCCCGGCAGCCCGTGGGCCATCGGCTCGGCCGCCGGCGGCCACACCGCCGTCGCCCCCGAGCTGGGCACCCTCGACGACTTCCGATCGTTCTGCGCCGAGGCCCGGGACCTCGGGCTGGAGGTCGCGCTCGACTACGCGCTCCAGTGCTCGCCCGACCACCCCTGGGTCACCGAGCACCCCGAGTGGTTCTGGCGGCGGCCCGACGGCAGCATCCGCTTCGCCGAGAACCCGCCGAAGAAGTACCAGGACATCTACCCGCTCAACTTCTGGCCCGAGCGCGACGCCGACCGGGTGGCGCTGTGGAAGGCATGCCGCGACGTCCTCCGCTACTGGATCGCCCAGGGCGTCCGCATCTTCCGGGTCGACAACCCCCACACCAAGCCCGTCGCCTTCTGGGACTGGCTGATCGACCGGATCCACCGCGACCACCCCGACGTGGTCTTCCTGTCCGAGGCGTTCACCCGCCCCAAGGTCATGGCCAAGCTGGCCGAGGTCGGGTTCAGCCAGAGCTACACCTACTTCACCTGGCGGACCTCCGCCTGGGAGCTGCGGCAGTACGTCGAGGAGCTGGCCTACGGCCCCACCGCCTCGTACATGCGGCCGAACTTCTGGCCCAACACGCCCGACATCCTGTCCGGGCCGCTGCGCCACGGGCCGCCAGCGGCGTTCCTGCTGCGGTTCGTGCTGGCCGCCACCCTGGTCACCAGCTACGGGATGTACAGCGGCTACGAGCTGTTCGAGAACGAGCCCGCCAGCGACGCCAACGAGGAGTACCTGCACTCGGAGAAGTACCAGCTCCGCCCCCGCGACTGGAGCGGTTCCGACTCCATGGCGCCGTTCATCACCCGGATCAACGAGATCCGCCGGGCCCACCCGGCGTTCGCCCGGCTGGACAACATCCGCTTCCACGGCTCGGCCGACGACGCCTTCCTGGTGTGGTCGAAGGGCAGCGTCGGCGACGGCGACCTGGTGCTGATCGTCGTCAACCTCGACCCCCACAACCCTCGGGAGACCGTGCTCGACCTCGACCTCGGGGCGATGGGCCTGCCGTGGAGCGGGCCGCTGCACGTCCACGACGAGCTCGGCGGCGACGACTACACCTGGGACGGCCCCCACCCCTACGTGCGCCTCGACCCGACCCAGGGCCGGGTGGCCCACATCCTGACGCTGCGGGCCTGAGCCGCCGGCGTGCGGCGCGGTCGCTCCGACCCGGTTGGGGTCGGCCGAACTGGGTCGGCCAGGTCGCGTGCGGCGCGATCGTCCCGACCCGGTTCGCGGCCGGGCAACCCCGGGCCGCCCCTCAGCCGCCGGCGCCCCGGACCCGGCGGCGCAGGCGGCGGGTCTCCTCCGACGGCTCGACGCCCAGGTCGGCCAGGGCGGCCAGCGCCTGGTCGAGGGCCAGCCGGGCGGCCGACCGGTCGCCCCGGGCCAGCGCCACCGACACGAGCACCGCGAACGCCTCCTCCGCCCACGGGTTGACCTCCACCGCCCGCCCGGCCACGGCCTCGGCCCGCGCGCCGTCGCCCCGCCCGGCCAGCAGCTGCGCGGCCCGGACGGCAGCGGCCACGAACCGGGCCCGGGCCCGCTCTCGGGACACGGTGAGCCAGCCGGGGTCGGGCACCCCGGCGTGCAGCTCGCCCCGGTACAGCTCGACCGCCGCGAGGTTGTGCTCGAGCGCCAGGGACGGGGAGCCGTCGGCCTCGGCCGCCGCCGCGGCGGCCAGGTGGTCGTCGAAGCGGTCGGCGTCGATCCGCAGCCGGTCGCCCGTGACCAGCGTGACGGCCTGGCCGTCGAACCGGACGAAGTACGCCGACTCGCGGGCGGGCCGCCACGGCTCCAGCAGCCGTAGCAGGTAGGTCATCGTCACCCGGAGGTTGTTGGCCGCCGCCCTGTCGTCCAGGTCGGGCCAGAGCGCGGCGACGATCGAGCCCCGGTCGGTCGCTCGGTGCTCGACGAGGAAGGCGAGCAGGGCCCGGACCCGCTCCCGGCGCAGGTCACCGGCGGTGACCGGCTGCCCGTCGCGGACCAGCTCCAGCGGGCCGAGCACGCCCAGGTCGGTCGTGTGCGGCGGCGGCGCCGGGACTGCGGCCAGCAGCGACCGGGCCGGGCGGGCCTGCCCCGACCGCTCGGCGGCCACCGATCGGACGACCTTGCGGCCCGCCGGGCCGAGGGCCTCCAGCAGCACGCCCCCCTGCGGCCGCCCGGCCGCCTCCAGCCCCACCGCCAGCTCCACCGCGAACCGGTGGTGGAGCCCGGCCCGGATGCGGGCGGGGTCGTCCAGGTCGCCGGCCCGGTCGAGCTCGTCGGCGACCCGGCGGGCCGCGTCGACCCGGTCCGGCCCCGCCGCCCGCTCGCGTAGCGCAACGACGGCCGCCGCCAGGCGCCGGCACTGGGCCACCGTGCCGTGCAGCGGCGCCGCCTCCCAGGCCGCCCGACACTCCGGCACCAGGACGTAGGTGAGCGACAGCGCGTTGCGCCACAGCCGCCGGTCGCCCGGGGTGCCGATCGCATGGCCGTCCATCGCCGCCACCACCCGGCGGGCCGCACCCGCCTCGTCGCCCGCGGCGGTGAGGACCGCGGCCTCGGCCAGCGCCAGGCGGGCGGGGGCGGTGAGCCCGGCCTCCGCCTCGACCCGGCAGGCGTCAGCCACGAAGCGGCGCGCCGCCGCCAGGTCGCCGAGTGTCCCCGACGCGAACGCCGCCTGGGACAGCCCGACGAGCACGTTCTGCACGACGCCCGCGGCCCGGACGCGGTCGATGAGCGACGGCAGCGCGGCGGCGACCTCGTCGACGTGGCCGAGCGCCCAGTCGGCCGCCAGCCGGGTGCCCTCGACGGTCAGGCGGAAGGCCGGGTCGGGCGACGGCGGGATGGTGTCGAGCACGGCGATGGCGGCGTCCGGGTCGCCCCGGCCGGCGAGCGTGGTGGCCCGCAGCCACGCGGCCATCGCCTCCCACGCCGGGTCGAGGACGCCGGGCGCGATGGCGTCGAGGTGGCCGAGCACGTCGTCGTCGTCCCCGGTGAGGTCGGCGACGACCGCGCGGCCGATGCCGGCGAGGGCCCGGGCCAGCGGCTCGCCGGCGGTCTCCAGCTCGAGCAGGCGGGGGAACAGCTCGGCCAGCAGGGCCGTGTCCGACCGCCACCAGGCCAGCCGGCCCAGCAGCGCGATCGCGGCCAGCTCGCCGGTGACGTCGTCGGCCCGGCGGCACAGGTCGATCGCGGCCCGCAGCGGCTCGGTCGCCGTGGCCGGCGCGGTCACCGCGGCCCGGAGCCCGGTCACCAGGGCGGCGCCGGAGGTCCCCGCCGCGCCGGCCGGCATGTCGGCCAGCCACCGATCCATCCGGCGGACCGGCGGCCGGTGGGGGCCGAGGCACGCGGCCCTCATCACCTCCGGGACCAGGTCATCTAGCCCGCCCTCGCGGGCCAGGGTGAACGCCTCGTCGTAGCGGCCGTCGGCGACCAGGTGGGCCGCGGCCCGGCGGCGCACCGCCCGCCGGTCGTCCGGCGCCAGCGCCGTCGACCCGACGGTCCGCCACAGCGGATGGGGCACCCGCCAGCCGTCGCCGCCCTGGGCGATCAGCGGGACGCCGTCGAGCTCCTCGGCCAGCGCCACCGGAGCGCCCAGCGCGGCGCCGGCCAGATCGTCGTCGGCGCCGCCGAGGTCGACCAGCACGGCCAGCACCCGCCGCCGTTCCGGCCCGAGCGGCTCCAGCACCTCCTCCCACAGGAAGTCGCCGGCCAGGTCGCCCTCGACGCTGGCCGCGAGCTCGGCCATGGCGGGCCAGCCCCCGGTCCCGCCGACCCGGTCGACGGCCACGCCCCGCCGCGCCGCGAACCCGGCCAGCTCGTCGGTCGAGAACCGCAGGTCGTCCTCGGCCAGGCGGAGCACCTCGCCGTGGGCCGACAGCCGCCCGAGCGGGAGCGCCGGCGCCACCCGCCCGGCCACGAGCAGGTGGCCGTTGGCCGGCAGGACCTCGACGAGGCCGGCCAGCCAGGCCGCCCCGGGCGACCCGGCGGGCAGCAGGTGGCCGTCGTCGACCACCAGGCAGACCGCGGTCGGGTACCGGGCCCAGATCGCGTCGGCGACGGCACCGGGGAGGGGTGGGTCGTCACCCGCCGCCGGGCTGCCGTCCGGGACGGACGCGACTGCGTCGAGCAGGTCCCGGGCGAGCAGGTCGCCGTCGGCGTCGGCCGCGGTGAGGCCGATCCACACGTCCTCGCCCCGGGGCGCCAGCCCGTTCTCGGCGACGGCCTGGGCCAGCAGCGTCGTCTTCCCGAGCCCGGCGCCGCCCACGACGGTCGTGACCCGGTGCTCCCAGCGGCCGAGCAGGGCCCGGAGCAGCCGGGGCCGGGTCAGTGACGCCGGCCGCGGCTCCGGCGGTGCGAAGCGGAACGAGCGGTGCATGTGGCCCGAGAGGCTACGGCCGCCGTGCCCGCCGGCGGGCCACGACCTCGCGACCAGCGGCTTCGCGCCGGCTTCGCGCCCGCTAATGCCGAGGCGTCACGCTCCGCGGCACCCAGCGGAGGCCGCGGGGGACATGGTCGGGCGGGTCGTGTTCCCCGCCCTCCGCGGGACCGCAGGCGAGGAAGGGCGATGATCGACACCAGCATCGACGAGGTGGCGGACGGCATCTACCGGGTGTCGACCCTCCTCCCCGGTGTGGTGGCCCGCCGGGACGTCACCGTCAACCAGTTCGTGGTGCTGGCCGACGAGCCGCTCGTGTTCCACGCCGGGCTCCGGTCGTGTTTCCGGGCCACGTCGGCCGCGGTCGCCCGGCTCGTGCCGCTCGACCGGCTGCGCTGGCTGTCGTTCGGGCACGTCGAGGCCGACGAGTGCGGCGCGATGAACGACTACCTGGCCGCGGCGCGCCACCTGCAGGTGGCGTTCGGCGCGCTGGGCTGCCAGATCTCGGTCGCCGACGTCGCCGACCGGCGCCCCGTGCCGCTCGCCCCCGGCGCCGTCCTCGACCTGGGCGGGCGGCGCGTCGTGGTGATCCCGACGCCCCACGCGCCCCACAACCTCGAGGCCCAGGTGCTGTACGAGGAGACGACCGGCACGCTGCTGTGCGGCGACCTGTTCACCCAGCTCGGCCGGGGCCCGGCGATCACCACGTCGTCCCTGGTCGAGGCGGCTCTCGACGCCGAGGACGTGCTGGGGACCTCCGCCCCCGGCGAGGCGGTGCCCCTGGCGCTCGACCACCTCGCCGACCTGGAGCCCCGGACCCTGGCGGTGATGCACGGCTCGTCGTTCGAGGGCGACGGCGGGCGTGCCCTGCGCGAGCTCGCGGCGGCCTGGCGGTCCAGGCCCGCCATCCCCGGCGACGGGACGGTGGCCGCCTGCGGCTCGGCACGGTGACCTCCCGGGCGGTCGGCTTCTCCCCGCCCGCCGCCCGGGAGGATGCCGACCAGGGAATCCCAACCCCGGGGTGAGCGGCGCCTACCATCGCGGCATGTCCACGGACGATCATGACGACCCGGGGGCCGACACGGCGATGTTTCGGGCCTACGTCGAGGACGGCGGCGACCAGGCGCCGGCGAGCGCCGCCACCGGCCGGCTGGCGCTGATCGCCATCGCGGTGGCGGCGGTCATCGTGCTGGTGGCAATCCTGCTCTTGGCCTGACCCAGATCGACTGCCAGCTGGGGCGAAGCGTCACGGGGACCCGGCCGACCCACCGGCCGCCAGCGCCTCGCCGAGGGCGGCGACGGCCGACGACAGCTGGGCGTCGGACAGGTAGGGCGCCGGGCCGAGGCGCAGGTACCGCCCGCGGCTGTCGGCGCTGACGCCCCGCACCTGGAGCGCCTCCCGCAGGTGGTCGGCGCGCGGGGACACAAGGGCGAGGAACCCGCCGAGGTCCGCCAGCGGCACCGACCGGTCGCGGGTCACGACCTCGTCCGGCGCGTCGAGCTCGTCGAACGCCCGGGCGAGCAGTTCGACCTGGTGGCGGTACGACCGGCGCAGGAGGTCCACCGACAGCCCCTGGTCGGCGAAGAAGCGGAAGACCCGCGCCCCGCGGTAGTTGCTCGTCGGGTCGTAGGTGGCGCCGGCGAACCGAAGGCCGCCGGGCCCGTACGGCACCTCGCCAGGGCGGGGCTCCTCGTCGAGGGCGTCGAAGTCGGCGAACCACCCGGTGACGACGGGCCGGAACCGGTCGGCGTGCCCGGGGAGGCGCAGGCAACAGTTGCCCTCGCCGAGTTGCAGGTACTTGTACCCCCCGCCGACGACCCACGCATCGGACAGGCCCGACTCGTGGACCGGCAGCGGGATCACGCCGAGCGCGTGGTAGGCGTCGACCAGCAGCTCGGCACCGCACCTCCGGCAGCCGTCGGCCAGGGCGTCGAGGTGGGGCACGATCCGGGCGGTCTCGAACAGGACCGCCGAGACCAGCGCGGCGGCGGTCCGATCGTCGACGACGGCAGCCATGCGCTCAGCCAGGGTGCCGACGGGCTCGGCCGGGACCCGGACGACGTCGAGGCCCTCGTCGGCCAGCCGGTCGAGCTGGCGGCGCAGGCTGTGGAACTCGCCGTCGGTGGTGACGATGCGGGAGCGTCGCCCGGCGAGGTCGAGGCAGGACAGGAACCGGACGACCAGCTCGTGGGTGTTGGCGCCGAGGGCGATCTCGCCACCGGGGTCGCCCAGGAGGCGGCGGTAACCGGCCCGCACCTCGTCGGCCTGGGCGAACGCCCGCTCCCACTTGTCGTCCACCAGCTCGGCGGCGTCGTCGAAGGCCTCCTGCTGCGCATCGCGTGCCACGTCAGGCCAGGCCTGGTGCGAGTGCCCGGTGAGCAGCAGCCGCTCGGCCACCCGGAACCGCGAGTAGTGGGTGGCGAGCGCGTTGGGCGAGGCCGCCAGGTCGTCGAGGGTGATCACAGCTCGCTCCTGATCGCCCACAGGTCGGGGAACACCGGCGTCGACAGGGTCGTCCGCAGGTAGGCCACGCCCGGTGATCCGCCGGTGCCCGGCCGGGCGCCGATCGTCCGCTCGACCATCTTGGCGTGCCGGTAGCGCCACTCCTGCACGCCCTCGTCGATGTCGACGAGGCGCTCGGCCACCTGGGCGGGCTCGCCGTCGTCGCGATAGACCTCGAGCAGGACCCGCTGGACCGCCGGCGACGGCTCTCCCGGCGCGGTGACGTCGCGGTCGAGCGCCTCCCGCGGCACGCCGTACCCCTGGGTCGCCAGGTAGCGCAGGAACGAGTCGCCCAGCGACGGCCGGGCCATCGCCGCCTCGATGCGCTCGCGGGACGCGCTGCCGGCGGGGTAGTGCCGACCCACCAGCGGGTCGCGCCGCCCGAGCACCGCCTCGATCTCCCGGAACTGCGCCGACTGGAAGCCACTCGACGCCTCCAGGCGGTCGCGGAACCCGAGGAACTGGCGGGGCGTCATCGTCTCCAGCACGTCGATCTGGGCGACGGCCACCTTGAGGATCGTGAGCGCCCGCCGGAGGGTGTGCAGCGCGTGGGCGGTGTCGCCGTCCTCCAGCCGGCCCTGGAGGTGGGCGAGCTCGTGGAGCAGCTGCTTGAACCACAGCTCGTACACCTGGTGGATGACGATGAACAGCATCTCGTCGTGCTCGCCCGAGCGCGGCCGCTGGGCGCCGAGGACCTCGTCGAGCGCCAGGTACGACGTGTAGGTGAGGGCGGGGGAAGGCTCGGTCATGGCGTCACCTCGTCGACGTGTCGCGCCGCCGGGCTGGCCCGCAGCGTAGGTTGGCCGGCCCTATCGCACCGGCGGGGAGCGAAGGTAGGCGACCAGCAGGCGGGTGAGCTCGGTGGCGAAGGCCGCCATGTCGCCATCGCCTGCGTCGGGGTGGCCGGCGACGAAGCGGTGGGTCAGCGACTCGATGGTGGCGGCCACGAACCAGGCCGCCAGCCGCGGGTCGTCGACCCGGACCGTCGGGTCAGCCCGGAGGATGTCGGCGCCGGCGGAGACGGCGGCGTCCTCCAGGTCGTGCAGCTCTCGGAGCACGTCGGCGGGGCGGGGCGCCTCCTCGAACAGCACCCGGTGGAGCCGGAGGTCGCCACGGTGGTTGTCGACCGCGGCGTCGACCAGCGGCCGCAGCCGGCCGGTGAGGTCCGGCTCGGTGCCGGCGCCGGTCACGTCCGCCAGCCGGCGGGCGACGTGGGCGGCGCCGTCGGCCACATGGGCCCGCATCAGCTCGGCGGCCACGGCGTCCTTGTTGGGGAAGTACTGGTAGAGCGACCCCACCGACAGGCCCGCCTCGGCCGCGATGTGGTTGGTGGTCCCGCCGGCGTACCCGCGGTCGGCGAAAACACGAGCAGCGGCGGCGAGGATCCGCTCCCGGGTGGCCCGCGAGCGGTCCTGGCGGGGCGTCCGGCGAGGTCGGAGGCGGTGGTCGGTGGGGGGCATCGTCAGGGGGCCCGGGGTGGTGGAAGGCGAGTATCGAAGCCGAGCAATTGCTCATATCTTCGCCGTCGTGCAGCCCATCGGCCACCGGCCCCGGACGATCACCGTGGAGACCACCCTCGACGCGCCCGCCGAGCGGGTGTGGCAGGCGATGCTGCTGCCGGCCACGTTCCTCCACGTGTGCCGGGGCCTGTTCCGGGTGCCGGCGCTGGAGGGCCGGATCGATCCCCTGGTCGAGGGCGAGACCGGGTCGGGGCGGCTGTGGGTGTTCGGCGTCGTGCCCGCCTACCGCCACACGATCCACGTCACCGGCGTCGATGAGGCGTCGGGGACGATCACCACCCACGAGCACGGCGGGGTGCTCCGCGCGTGGGACCACACGCTGCACGTCGAGCCGGCCGGGCCGGCCCGGTCGCGCTACCGCGACACGGTGGCGGTCGACGCCGGGTGGCTCACCGGGCTGGTGGCGGCGACCGCCGTCGGCATCTACCGCTACCGACAACGCCGCTGGAGAGCCCTGGCCCGCGATCATCTGGCGCCCTAGGAGGCGTCGCGCACCGCGATCGCCCACGCATCGCGGGGACGCCGACCACCTGCGTGTCGCGTGTCTGAGGACCGTCCCTCGTGTGTAACCCTGTCCCCGATGCCCAACCCTATAGACCCGACCGACACCCGGTGGTACCAGCGTGCCGTGTTCTACGAGGTGGCCGTACGGGGCTTCTTCGACTCGGACGGCGACGGGCTCGGCGACTTCGTGGGGCTCACCCAGAAGCTCGACTACCTGGAGTGGCTGGGGGTCGACTGCCTCTGGCTGCTGCCCTTCTACCAGTCGCCGCTCCGCGACGGCGGCTACGACATCAGCGACTTCATGACCGTGCTGCCCGAGTCCGGCAAGGTCGAGGACGTGGCCGTGTTCCTCCAGGAGGCTCACCGGCGGGGCATCCGGGTCATCGCCGACATGGTGATGAACCACAGCTCCGACCAACACCCCTGGTTCCAGGAGTCCCGCCGCGACCGGACCAACCCCAAGGCCGACTGGTACGTCTGGGGCGACGACAACGAGCGGTGGGGCGAGGCCCGGGTCATCTTCGTCGACTCCGAGCCGTCGAACTGGTCGTGGGACCCCCAGCGGGAGCAGTTCTACTGGCACCGGTTCTTCCACCATCAGCCCGACCTCAACTACGACAACCCCGAGGTCGCCGAGGCGATGCTCGACGCCGTGCGGTTCTGGCTGAACCTGGGCCTCGACGGGTTCCGGCTCGACGCCGTGCCCTACCTGTTCGAGCGGGACGGCACCAACGGCGAGAA
>JBKPHT010000080.1:0-3291 GCA_046730015.1 Actinomycetota bacterium | reverse complement strand
CGCCATCACCTGCACGTTCGGATTCGCCTCCGCCAACACCTTCGTGATCGCCGCCGTCAACGTCGTCTTCCCATGGTCGATATGCCCCATGGTGCCGATGTTCAGATGCGGCTTGTTCCGCTCGAACTTTGCCTTGGCCATGGCTCTTCAGAACCTTCTTCTGTACGTGATTTGTTGTTGACGGGAAAGAGGGGAGCTACCGGGTCACTCGCCGCGCACTCGGGCGACGATCTCTTCCTGCACAGACGCCGGGGTCTGCTGGTAGCTGTGGAACTGCATCGTGTAGGTGGCGCGACCCTGGGTGCGCGACCGCAGGTCGGTAGCGTACCCAAACATCTCGGACAGGGGGACCTGGGCCCGGATCACCTGGCTGTTGCCCCGCTGGTCCATGCCGCCCACCCGGCCGCGCCGGCTGTTGAGGTCGCCGATGACGTCGCCCATGTAGACCTCGGTCGTGACGACCTCGACGGCCATGATCGGCTCGAGGAGGACCGGCTTGGCCTTGCGGGCCGCCTCCTTGAACGCCATCGAGCCGGCGATCTTGAACGCCATCTCGGACGAGTCGACGTCGTGGTACTTGCCGTCGACCAGCGTCGCCCGGATGTCGACCGTCGGGTAACCGGCGAGCACGCCCGCGTCCAGCGACTGCTGGATGCCGGCGTCGACCGCGGGGATGTACTCCTTGGGCACGCGCCCGCCGGAGATCTTGTCGACGAACTCGTAGCCGCCGCCGGGGCCGAGGGGCTCCATCCTGATCGTCACCTCGGCGAACTGGCCGGAGCCACCCGTCTGCTTCTTGTGGGTGTAGGTGACCTTGTCGACGGTCCGGGTGATCGTCTCGCGGTAGGCCACCTGGGGCTTGCCCACCGTGGCGTCCACCCTGAACTCGCGCAGCATGCGGTCGACGATGACCTCGAGGTGCAGCTCGCCCATGCCGGAGATGACGGTCTGGCCGGTGTCCTCGTCGGTGCGGACCTGGAAGGTGGGGTCCTCCTCGGCCAGCGCCTGGAGGGCCTGGCCCATCTGCTCCTGGTCGACCGTGGTCTTCGGCACGACGGCCACGTGGATGACCGGCTCGGGGAACTCGAGCTGCTCCAGCGTCAGCTCGGCGCCGGGCGTGGTCAGCGTGTCGCCGGTGCGGGTGTTCTTGAGGCCGATGCCGGCGGCGATGTCGCCGGTCATGACCGCGTCGACGTCCTCGCGGTGGTTGGCGTGCATCTGCAGGATGCGGCCGATGCGCTCCTTCGAGCCCGTGGTGGTGTTGACCACCTGCGAGCCCTTCTCGAGCGTGCCCGAGTACACCCGGAAGTAGGTGAGCTTGCCCACGTGGGGGTCGGACATCACCTTGAAGGCGAGCGCGGCGAACGGCTCGTCGTCCGACGGCTTGCGCTCGATCTCCTCGTGGCCCTTGACCGAGATGCCGGTGACCGGCGGCAGGTCGAGGGGGCTGGGGAGGTAGGCGACGATGGCGTCGAGCAGCGGCTGGACGCCCTTGTTCTTGAACGCGGTGCCGTTGAGCACGGGCACGATCTCGTTGGCGATGGTGCCGGCCCGGAGGGCGCTCTGCAGATCGTCGACGGTGATCTCCTCGTCGCCGACGTACTTCTCGAGGATCGTCTCGTCGAAGCTCGACAGGACGTCGATGAGCTGCTGGCGGTAGTCCTCCGCCTGTGCCTTGAGGTTCTCGGGGATCTCCCGGACCTCCCATTTCGCGCCGAGCTCCTCGTCCAGCCAGACCAGCGCCTGCATGGTGACGAGGTCGATGACGCCCTTGTAATGGCCCTCCGCACCGATCGGCAGCTGGACGACCGCAATGTTGGCGCCGAGCCGGTCCCTGATGGAGTCGAGCGCGGCGTAGAAGTCGGCACCCAGCCGGTCCATCTTGTTGACGAAGCACATGCGGGGGACGCGGTACTTGTCGGCCTGCTTCCAGACGGTCTCGGTCTGGGGCTCGACGCCGGCCACGCCGTCGAACACGGCGACGGCGCCGTCGAGGACGCGCAGCGACCGCTCGACCTCGACGGTGAAGTCGACGTGGCCGGGCGTGTCGAGGATGTTGATCTGGGTGTCGTGCCAGAAGCACGTCGTGGCGGCCGAGGTGATCGTGATGCCGCGCTCCTGCTCCTGGACCATCCAGTCCATGGTCGCGGCGCCCTCGTGGACCTCGCCGATCTTGTAGGTCCGCCCGGTGTAGTAGAGGATCCGCTCGGTCGTGGTGGTCTTGCCCGCGTCGATGTGGGCCATGATCCCGATGTTGCGGACCCGCTCGAGCGGTTGGCTGCGCTTTGTCATCCTTTTCGTTCTCTCGCTCGACATGACGACGACCGAGCGTCGAGCCCGGTCGTCTGGGGAGTCGTTCACGCCTCCAGGGGGCGTAACCCCCCAGGTTGGTTGGGGGCTACCAGCGGTAGTGCGCGAAGGCCCGGTTGGACTCGGCCATCTTGTGGGTGTCTTCCTTGCGCTTCACCGAGCTGCCGATGCCGTTGTTGGCGTCGAGGAGCTCGGCGGCCAGCCGCTCGGCCATGGTCCGCTCGCGCCGGTTGCGGGCGAAGGTGGTGATCCACCGGATGGCGAGCGTGTTGGCCCGCCGGGGTCGGACTTCGATCGGCACCTGGTAGGTGGCACCGCCGACGCGCCGGCTCTTGACCTCGAGCTGCGGCTTCACGTTGTCGACCGCCCGCTTGAGGGCGGACAGGGCGTCGCCGTCGGTCTTGCTGGCGACGATGTCGAGAGCCTCGTAGACGATGGCCTCGGCCGTCGACTTCTTGCCGTGCATGAGGATCTTGTTGACCACCTGGGTGACCAGCACCGACCGGTAGACGGGGTCGGGCAGCAGGTCACGGCGGGGGGCGGCACCTCGGCGGGGCATCGGATCAGCCTTCCTTCTTGGCGCCGTAGCGGCTACGGGCCTGCTTGCGGTCGCGCACGCCTGCGGTGTCCAGGGTGCCGCGGATGATCTTGTAACGGACGCCGGGCAGGTCCTTCACCCGGCCGCCGCGGACGAGGACGATCGAGTGCTCCTGCAGGTTGTGGCCCTCGCCGGGGATGTAGGCGGTGACCTCGATGCCGCTCGACAGGCGCACGCGGGCGACCTTGCGGAGCGCCGAGTTGGGCTTCTTGGGAGTGTGGGTGAACACCCGGGTGCACACGCCGCGCCGCTGGGGCGCGCCCTTGAGCGCCGGCGTCTTGACCTTCGACGTCTTGGACTGGCGGCCCTTGCGGACCAACTGCTGGATGGTGGGCACTCGAAACCTCGCGGCCGACGGCGGGCGGGAACTCAGGGGCGAACGT
>JBKPHT010000079.1:0-9673 GCA_046730015.1 Actinomycetota bacterium | reverse complement strand
TCGACGGCGTCCTGCTGCTGCCGGGACATGGCGTACCAGCGGGCGTAGGTCTCCTGTACGACATCCTCAGCATCGGCCAGGGAGCCCAGGAGCCGGTAGGCGAGATTGATCAGCTGACGCCGCTCGCTCATGATCGCGCTCAGGCCCGGGCCGGGCCGGCCGTGTCCTCTCCCGGATCGGGTGCTCATGGTGCCGCGAGCCTCCCTTGGTCGCATCTGCCGTCACCAGTTCGACGAGACACCGCACCGAACTGTGAGGTTGGCACGTCGCCTCACATCCCGGGGAGTTGTGTCGTCGTACCGCTGAGACGAACACCATCCAGAGAACAGGCAAGCTCAGCGACAGTTGGAGGAGACACATGAGCGACCTTGAAGCCATCGCTGACCGCGTCGAGATCGAGGCGCTGCGGGGCGAGTACACCGACGCGGTGATGATGCGCGACTACGACCGCTTCGCGTCGCTGTTCACACACGACGCCGTGGTGCGGATCCCCGACGCCAACGTCGAGCTCGCCGGCCGGGAGGAGCTCCGCGCCGGGATCGAGCGGCTACAGGGTGAGTGGGAGTACTTCGTGCAGACCACGCACCCGGGCGCGATCCAGCTGGAGGGCGACACCGCGTCCGGCCGCGCCTACATCCAAGAGCTCGGGCACCTACGCGACGGCAGATCGGTCTTCAACTCTTCCCTGTACCACGACCGCTACCAGCGCACCCCGGACGGCTGGAAGTTCACCGAGCGCGTCTATGAGGTCAGGTACCTCGACACCACTCCGCTGGCGGGCTCGGCGCCCGACGCAGCCTCGGGGAGCCGCTAACCCCCGCGGCCGAGCCCTTCGCACGTGTCGCCCATACCGGAGTCACCGGTCCATCTCCGGGCGCGTGCCCCGGGCGGGACACGGGGCGCGCATGGTGACGGGTCAGTCCTCGGGCGCCACGAACTGGAGATCGAGCTCGACCGCGATCTTCTTGCCGAGGGCGAACTTGTCCATGCCCAGCGGCGCGTTGAAGTCGACGCCGAAGTCGTCGCGGTTCACCGTGGTGGTGGCCGAGAAGCCAGCGTGGGTCGAGCCGTCGACGGGGAACGTCTCGACGCCGTGGAACTCGACGTCCAGGGTGACCGGCCGGGTGACGCCGTTCAGGGTCAGCTCGCCGTCGAGCGCGTACTCGCCGTCGCCCGCGGCACGGACCCCGGTGGAGCGGAACGTCATCGCCGGGTTTTGCTCGGCGGCGAAGAAGTCGGTGCCGAGCAGGTGGGCGTCGCGGTCGGGCTGGTTGGTGTCGACCGACGACATGTCGATCGTCGCCTCGACCCGGGTGTCGGCCTGGGTCTCGCCGACGCTGAGCGTCGCGTCTTCGCGGTGGTACCGGCCGCGCACGTTGGACAGGCCGATGTGGCGGACCTTGAAGTGCACGCCCGAGTGGTTGGGGTCGACGGCCCAGGTGCCGGCGGCCAGGGGGAGGTCAGTGGCGGTCGTAATGGCGGGATCGGTGCTCATGGGTCTCCCTTGCGATGTCAGCAACAGGCGCTTTCATGTCGGTGTCTCCTCCTCGCTTGGAGTCACACCGTTGTTCCTTGTCATCCGAACGGGCCGGGCTGGTAGTCGCCTGCGGGCCGCTGGACGATGACGTTTGCTGGATGGTGTGTTCGTCTGAGTGGTACGACGACACAACCCTTCGGAATGTGAGGCGACCGTCGGGGTCGGGGCGTTGCACCGTGCGCTTGCCCGCGGTCCAGACCCGGCCACCGTCCAAGCCGTCACGGCCGAGGCCCTCCGGTCGATCGCCCGAGCACCGTCGTCCGCCGTGCGTAAGGACGATCAACACCCAGGTCGTGCCGGCCCTGCGGGCGTCACTCCGTCGCGATGGCCTGGAGAACGTCGAGTCGGGCTGCCCGACGGGCGGGACGGATGCCGGCCAGCACCCCGGCGATGGCGCCGACGAGCACGATGATCGCCAGCCGGCCCACGGGGAGGACGAACTCGCTGATGGCGGACCCGGCGCTGGCGCCCGCCGCCTCGACCAGCGCCCAGCCGAGGAACGCACCGACGCCGATGCCGCCGACGGCCCCGAAGGTGGCCACGAGGACCGACTCCCAGCGCACCATCGACCGCACCTGCGACCGGGTCTGGCCCACGGCCCGCAGGAGACCGAGCTCGCGGGTCCGTTCGTGGATTGAGAGCGACAACGTGTTGGCGATGCCCATCAGGGCGATGACGATGGCCAGCACCAGCAGGGCGTAGATGATGGTCAGCATCATGTCGACGCCCGAGGAGACATCGGCCGCAAAGGCGTCGCGGTCGAGGACGTCGGGGCTTCCGTAGCCCGCAGCGATCTCCTCGACGGCGGCCTGGGTGCGGGCGAGCGACGCGCCATCGGCGACGTCGACGATGACCATCGCCTCGACCTCCTGCAGCGTGTGTGAGTCGTAGGTCGCCGCCGGTATCACGTAGCCGCCGGCGATGTCGGCGGCCTCGTAGGTCGCGCCGATCGTCAGATCCTCGGTCTGGCCGTCGCTGAACGTGACGGTCACGACGTCGCCGATCTGCCAGCCGTTGCCGTCGGCGGTCGCGTCGGACACGGCCAGCTCGTCGGCGCCGAGCTCGGCGACCGAGCCGCCGCTCACGTCGAGGTCGAGGACCGCGTCGAGCTCGGCCGGATCGGCGACCGTGAGCTGCTTCGTGTCGCCGTCGATGGCGACGTTGCCGAGGCCAAGGCCCACGGCCCGCTCCACCTCGGCCAGCTGGTTCACGTCGTCGACCAGTCGGGGGCTGATCCCCCCGCCGCCGAAGGGCCCGGTCGAGACGACCAGATCGCCGCCGAACGACCGCTCGACGCTGGCGTCGAGCGAGGCCTTGAGGGAGGCGGCGAAGACGGTGAACAGCGTCACGACGCCGACGCCGACCATGAGCGCCGCCGCGGTCGCGGCGGTGCGGCGGGGATTGCGCATGGCGTTCTCGCGTGACAGCACGCCCGTCAGGCCGCGCAGTCTGGCGACGGGCGCGCCCAGCACCTGGGACATCGGGCGGGCAACCACCGGACCGAAGACGACGACCCCGACGACGGTGAGCATCGCGCCGAGCGCGACCGCGACGAGCCACGGCTCGCCGCTCAGGGCCGGGAGGACCGCCAGCACGGCACCCGCCGCCAGCATCACGCTGCCGACGACCAACCGGATCCGCGACGCGCCGGTCGACTCGACCGCCACGTCCCGCAGCGCGGCGAGAGGGGCGACCCGCGACGCGCGGATGGCGGGCGCGATCCCGGCGATCAAGGTGACGACGACGCCGACGACGATCGCGACGACGACCGTGCCGGCCGTGACGACGATGCCCCCGGCAGGCAGGGCGAAGCCGGCGGCGTCGAACAGGCCCTTGAGCAGCCCGGCGACGCCGATGCCGCCGGCTAGCCCGATCAGCGAGGCCACGAGCCCGACGGCCAGAGCCTCGGCCACGACCGAGCCGAGCACCTGCCGGCGTGAAGCGCCAAGCGCACGCAGCAGCGCGGCCGTGCGGGTGCGCTGGGCGACGATGATCGAGAACGTGTTGTAGATGCTGAACGTGGCCACCAGCAGGGCGATGCCCGCGAAGATGGTCAGGAACGTCGTCAGCAGGTCGAGGAAGATGGCGTTGATGTCGTCGGATGCCTCGGTGCTGACCTCGGTGCCGGTCACGGCCTCCACGCCGGCGGGCAGCGCCTCGCCGACACGGGCGACCAGCTCATCCTCGGACGTCCCGTCGGCGGCCTTCACCGCGATGCTCGACACGCCGTCGGGGTCCTTGGTGACGTGCTCCATGGCGCCGTCGAGCGTGAAGGCGGTGAAGGTCACGCCGCCGAGCCCGTCCTCGCCGCCGAACGTCGACAGGCCCACGACGGTCACCTCGACGGGCTCGGGTGTGAGCAGGGTCGTGCGGTCGCCGATCCCCAGGTCGCCTTCGTCGGCGGTCCGACGGTTCACGACCACCTCGTCGTCGGCCTCGGGCGCCCGACCTTCGGCCAGCTCGTAGGGGTTCAGATCAGGGTCGGTGGTCCAGCTCCCGGCGAGCTGGGGCGGGCCGTTGCCGCCGATGGCCTTGCCGTCCGCGCCCAGCAGCTGCCCGTAGCCCTGGATCACGGGCTCCGCAGTGGCCACGCCGTCGACCGCGGCCACCCGGTCGACGAGCGACCGGTCGATGAGGCCCGCGGTCGCGTCTGATTCGAGGCCGAGGTCGGTGGCGTTGCGCACGATGACGTCGGTGCCGGCGTTCACCTCGGCGAACAGGCTGTCGAAATTCGACCGCAGGGTGTCACCCAGCACCAGGGTCCCGGTGAGGAAGGCGACCCCCAGGAAGATGGCGACTGCGGTGCCCACGAGCCTGCGGCTGTGGCCTCGCATCTCGGAGAACGTGAGCGACAGCACGAGAGTCAGCCTTTCTCCAGTGTCTTGATCCGGTCGAGCACTGCCGGCGGCGTCGGCGCATCCAGCCGGTCGACGATGCGCCCATCGGCGAGGAACAACGCCGTGTCCGCGTGCGATGCGGCGATCGGGTCGTGGGTGACCATCACGATGGTCTGACCCAGCTCATCGACCGCCCGGCGCAGGAAGCCCAGGATCTCGCCGCCCGAGCGCGAGTCGAGGTTGCCAGTCGGCTCGTCCGCGAAGATGATCTGCGGCTGCGCCGCCAACGCTCGAGCCACGGCAACCCGCTGCTGCTGACCGCCCGACAGCTCCGACGGGCGGTGGTCCAACCGGTCACCCAGCCCCACGGTGGCGACGATCTCGTCGAACCAGGCGCGCTCCGGCCGGGTGCCTGCCAGCCTCGCCGGCAGCGCAATGTTCTCGGCGGCTGTGAGCGTAGGCACCAGGTTGTACGTCTGGAAGACGAACCCGACCTGCTCGCGGCGCAGCAGCGTGAGCTCCCTGTCCGTCAGCGTGCCGAGCTCGACGTCGCCGATGAACACCAGCCCCTCGGTGAGCGAGTCGAGCCCGGCGACGCAGTGCATCAGGGTCGACTTGCCCGAACCCGACGGGCCCATGATTGCCGTGAACCGGCCGGTGGGGAACTCGACGGTGACCTCGTCGAGCGCGATCACCGCGGTGTCGCCGGCGCCGTACACCTTGGTGGCGTCGACGGCCCGAGCAGCGGCGATGCGGGTGAGGGTTGTCTCGGTCATCGCTGGTCCTCCTCGAGGACGTCGAGGAGCACTAACCACGGGTCCGGCCTCTGGCCCCCGTCGTCGTGCCTGTAGCGGGCAAGCCGCGTCGTGCCCATGCCCCGATCGTCCGCCCGAACCACCCTCGTTGTCGTCGCCCAAGGCGAGACATCGCGCCTGCCGCGCCGGGAGTAGTTCAGCGGGGCCGCGTACGACGCCCGAGGTACGCGAGGTGCGCCTCGGCGGACGTTCTGCGCCGCGGCCGATCAGAGGGCCGGCTCGCGGCGCGGCGCGACGGACCCGGGTACACCATTGCGCGCTCAGCGCCCTGTTGCGGCGTCACGCGGCGTCGTCTCGACCGACGCCGACGGTGCCGAATGGCCGAACGGCATCTACGCGTTCCTCGATCGTGTCGGCTAGCGGGTCAGTTAGGGCGTGACCCTCCACTGCGCCCGCCACTCTGGCGCGTCGAACGGTTCGCCGACGTAGACGGTCTCGACCACGATCTTGCCGTTCCTGATCTCGAGGAGGTCGACTCCGTAGCGCGGTTCGCCGTCGTCGTAGCTGACGGTCATTTCCGCGACCCAGATGTCGTCCACGCCTCTGATACGGCGGATGTCGTAGGTCACCGATCCCGGATAGCGGCTGCGCCACTCACGGATATTTGCGACGCCCTCGAATCGCTCCCCCGACTGCGGGAATTCGAGCACCGCCTCGTCGTCGTACATGTCGTGCGAGCCAACGGGATCATCCGCTGCCCGCCCGAGGTTCCGGAGCAACATCACCCTGACCGTTTCCGCATCCATACCGAGCAGGTTGTCCTCTGCGCCGCCGGTCTCGCCACCTCGCCCATAACGGCCAATCTGGCGGTCTCGACAGGTCGGCCGGGTCCGAGTGACCGGTTAGGACCGTTCGGGTCGCTCCGCGATCTGGCACGACTGTGGCACGACCTCTGCGTCCCGAAGGCTGGTCAGTCGGAAGACTGCGGATCCTGCCGGACGAGAACGCCTGGTCGGCCTGGCCGGCGACACGGGGATTGCAGTGGGATCAGGTCGCGAGTTCCGGTGCGTCGTCCGGATGCTTCCTCGGGTCAGGCATTGGTGACATTGAACGTCAACGATGTACCGGGACTCGACAACGCTCGCGCCGGGTTCAGGCGGGCCAGTTGCCGAGTCAGGCCTATTGGATTGACGTCAACGGCGCCCCTCCAACCCTGCGAGGAGGCGACTGAGGTCTCCCACGAGCCGGTCGACGGTCGATCGAGGCAGCGAGGCAAGCGCCTCGTTCTCGACCTCCAATAGTTGTTCGACGAGCTGGGGCACCCGCCGACGGCCCGCGTCCGTCAGCAGGAGCACTCGTCCTCGAAGGTCGTCCGGGTCTGGCCGGCGCCGGAGCCAGCCTTCTGCTTCGAGTCGGTCCAGCCGCGGCGTCAATGTGCCGGACCCGATCATCATCGTCCGACGCAGATCGCGCGGTCGCTGACCAGCCGGGTGGTGGCGCCAGAGGCTGGCGAGGACGTCGACGTCAGCGGTCGTCAGCCCGTGCGGGCGAAGGACCTCCACGCGACGGACCTCCAGCAGGCGCTCGATTCTCGACACCCTGCCGAGCAACGCCATGCCGGACAGATCCCACTCCGGGCGCGCGCCCCTCCATTTCGCGACGACTCCGTCGACGTGGTCGTCCATTGTGGTGACCCTAACCCGGCCGACCCTTGACTGTCGATATCGACAGAGTTATTGTCGATATCGACAGACATAGCCGAGGAGGTGCCCCGGATCCACCAACGCCCGTTTCGAGCTGCCGCACGGTCTCCAGCTCACCCTCTTCGGCTGAGGCTCACCGATGCACCACCACCACAGCGAAACCCAGTTCCTCCGACAGGCGATCGAGCTCGCAGTCCAGAACGCGTCCGCCGGCCAGTTGCCCTTCGGCGCGCTCGTCATCCGAGACGGCGACATCCTCGCCACCGGCGTCAACACTGAGCTCGGTGAACACGACCCTACAGGCCATGCCGAAGTGGACGCCGTCCGCAAAGCATGTCACGACCTCCGCACGCTGACCTTGCCCGGGGCCGTCCTCGTGTCGAGCTGCGAACCGTGTGCCCTCTGCCATGCGACGGCAGCATTCGCCGGCATCCGGCGCATCGTGTACGCCGCGCCAAAGGAGGTGGCGACTGCGATGCTCGGCGCGCCCGAGGATCCAGGCGCCACCCTGCTCGCGAAGATGCAGCGAGCCCTCCGCTCCCTCGCCCCGGAACAGGTCGTCCACGTGCCGACCGAGGGTGACAGCCTGCCGTTCGAGCGTTACGCCACCACGAGGCTGCAACCGTGATCCGGCTCGGGCTCAATGTCCCCAACTTCGGGCCGACGACGACGCCAACAGCCCTTCGCTCCTGGATCGAGTTCGCCGAGGCGGCCGAGTTCTCGTTGGCGATGATGTCCGACCACGTCGCCCTCACGGCGGACGTGACGGCCACGTATCCGGCGCCGTTCTACGACCCGTTCGCGACGTTGTCCTGGCTGGCCTCGTTCACGACCCAGATCTCGCTGGGGACGAGCGTCGCCATCCTCCCGTACCGCCACCCGCTCCTGATCGCCCGCATGAGCGCGAACCTCGACCAGTTCACCGCCGGCCGCTTCGTGCTCGGCGTCGGCGTTGGGTGGTCGGAGATGGAGTACGCCGCCCTCGGGGTGTCGTTCGCCGAACGCGGACGCATCACCGACGAGTACCTCACCGTGATCACCCGCGCCTGGACCGAAGCGCGGCTCTCCGTTGACGGCGAACATGTGCGCTTCGAGGACGTCGCGACCGGCCCACCGCCAGTCCGCCAGCCGCATCCGCCGCTATGGGTCGGAGGCACGGGCCCGACCGCAATCCAGCGGGCCACCCGGTTCGCAGACGCATGGCATCCCGTGAACCCCGGCCGCGATTGGCTGCAGCACACTGCACTGACGATTCTCACCGACGCCGCTGCGGCTGTGGGCAAGCCAAGCCCGAAGCTCTGCCCACGCATCAAGGCCCGGCTCACCTCCCGTGACGTACCCGAGCCGGACCGGCCACTCGGCGTCGGAAGCCTCTCCCAGATCCGCGACGACCTCCTCCTGCTCGACGATCTCGGGGCGGACGTCGTCGTCCTCGACACCAACCCCGATCGGCCCGACCAGCGCCAGCCAGCGGTCGACGACTGGCTGGCTCTGGAGAAGATCTCGGCATGCGCCGGCGAAATCGTCGCACGCCATCCCCGTACTGAACCCGGACCTCACGACATGTCGATCTGACGGTCCGGACGCCGGTCACGTCGGGCCGCTCGGGACCATCGGCCACGTTGCGGATGGCGGCGGTGCTGGCGCTCTCAGAAAGGACGAGCATGAGATCCCCACTCAGTTCGACGGCGTGTGTCATCGCCTGCCAACGGCAGTGCTACGCGGTTGTCAGCGTGATTAACGCTCCAGGCGAGTGGCTCCGCCCCGGCCATCGGTAACGTGACAGTGTGAAGCCGATCGAGGTCCTCGGACTCAGCGTCGAGGCCACTGGACGGTCCCCGATCCTGCTGTTGCGCGAGCGGGACGCACCGCATCGTGTCCTGCCGATCTTCATCGGCGGGCAGGAGGCGTTGGCCATCGCATCCGCCCTGAGCGGCGCATCACCGCCACGTCCCCTGACGCATGACCTGCTCGCTGCGCTCGTCGAGGAGCTCGACGCGCAAGTCGACCACGTCGAGGTGACGGAGGTTCGAGACGGCACGTTCGTCGCCGACTTGGCGGTGCGTGGCCCGAGCGGCGGGGTGAGCCTCGACAGCCGGCCCTCCGACGCCATCGCGCTGGCATTACGCCTCGACGCTCCGCTGTTCGCTAGCGATGCCGTGCTCGAGGAGGCTGGCACGACCGTGTCGATCCGAGCCGCCGACGATGTCATCGACGAGAACGTCACCCAATTCCGCGAGTTCCTCGACGAGGTTGATCCGACCGAGTTCGAGACGCGCCGAGGGCCGGACGAACCTCCCGACGAACGCCGCGAGTGATCCGGGCATCACGGCGCTGACCATGTCTGTGATCGGCCTGCTGGCTGCTCCCTAGCGGCCGATGTGCCTTGCAGCCCAGCACCCAACTTCGAGCCCGGCGGTTCTACGAGCGGGTCGTGAGCTGATCATCGATCCGCACGCCAACTCACCAACAGACCCTCCCCCTAGGACGAGTGTCGGGGATCAGGGCTGGACGACGACCCAGCCGCGGCGTTGCAGCTCGGCTGCCAGCTGCTCGGCCGGCACGCGGCGCAGCACCTGCTCGGCGGCCGACACCTGGGGGTTTGGCGGCCGGGTTGCGGCGGGCTCGCCCGACGACTCGGTCTCCTGGAGTTGGGCGATGAACGCCGCCGCTTCGTCGCGCGTGAACTTGCCGGCCGCCTGGCGCTGGGTGAACCCCATCGGCCCGCGGGCGTCGCGAAAGTCGGTGTGTCCGGCGTCCTGCAGCAGCGTGAGCAGATCCTGCACCTCGCGCCGCGACGCCGGCGGCCCTGCCTGCTGTCCGAATGCCATGCCCCCAGTC
>JBKPHT010000078.1:0-4367 GCA_046730015.1 Actinomycetota bacterium | reverse complement strand
CCGGGCGCGGGCGGCGGCCACCAGGGCGGCGTCCGGCCCGGACGCGGCGGCGAGCCGGTGGCGCAGCGACTCGTCGCCGCCGGTCACCTCTGCCGCCCGAACGTGGAGCGCGGCCCGGCGGGTTGGCGGCAGGTCGGCCAGCACCCCGGCCCGCACCAGCCCGTGGGGAAAGGAGACGACGACCCCCGTCCCCGTCTCGGCCAGCTCGACCAGGCCGTGGGCGGACAGCTCGTCGAGTCCCCGGTCGGGCGAGCCGCCGACCATGGCGGCCAGGTCGGGTCGGGACGCCCGGAGGCCCAGCACGGCCAGCGCCTCCACGACCTCGCGGGCCTCGGATCCGCAGGCCGCCACCTGGGCGATCACCAGCGTGGCGTACGACCGGGGTGCCGGGAGGCCGGCCGGGTCCTCCGCCGCGGCGGCCTCGTAGGGCAGCTCGTCCAGGAGAGTCGCCGTGTGCAGCGGGTGCCCGCCGGTGTGCCCGGCCAGGCGGGCCGCCAGCACCGGCGACACCGGCCGCCCGTAGGCCCGGCGGGCCAGCCCGCCCACGGCCGCCACGTCGAGGGCGCCGAGCGCGACGTGGTGCCCGGCGTCGGCCACTCGCCGGACCAGCCCGGCGGGGAGCCGGCCAACCCCGTCGTCCCGGCAGGCCAGGCACAGCAGCACCGGGTCGCCGTGGAGGCGGCGGGCGGCGAACGCGAGCGCGGCAAGCGAGGCGTCGTCGGCCCACTGGGCGTCGTCGACGACGACCGCGAGCGGCCGGTCGAGGCCGAGCCCGTCGACCATCGCCAGCAGAGCCCCGCCGACCCGCACGGGGTCAATGCCGGGCCCCGGGCCGGCCGTCGGCACGCCGGCGCCCAGCGCCGCGGCCTGACGGAGCAGCTGGTCGACCACGCCGAGGGCGAGGTCGCGCTCGGCCTCGTCGCCGGTGGCGGTGATGACGATCGGGCCCGGCCCGTCCTGGTCCTCGGCACCGCCCTCGCGGTCTGCCGCGCCGGCGAGCGCGGCCCGCCACAGGGTCGTCTTGCCGATGCCGGCCTCGCCGGTGATCAGCGACCGCCGGCGCGCCGGCGCGCGCCGACGCCAGCGCGTCCCGGAGCTGCCCGACCTCGGTCGCCCGCCCGACGATCCCGTGTGTTTGTCCGCCCATGCCCTTCCCGACCTACCGCCGGTAGTTTCTCACCCGCGACGGGGGGTGGCACGAATCGCGCTTAGGGTGGGCGTTCGGCTCCGTACCGGAGGTGCAGCCGCCGGCCGGGGATCACGTCACCCGAGACCGGGGAACCAGAGCGCGATCTCGCGGGCGGCCGACTCGTGGCCGTCGCTCGCGTGCACCAGGTTCTCGGTGGTGACCGTCGCGAAGTCGCCCCGGATGGTGCCCGGCTCGGCGTCCTCCACCTTCGTCGCCCCGACCAGCTTCCGCACCAGCAGGTAGGTGTTCTCGTCGGGCCCCTCGACCACCATCGGGAACGCGGGCGAGCGGGTCACGAACTCGACCAGGTCGCCGAAGAACGGCTTGTCCCGGTGCTCGTCGTAGTGCCGCTCGGCCAGGACGCGGTCGACCGACCGGAGGTCGGCGGCCACCAGCGTGAGGCCCTTGCGCTCGAGCCGGGCGACGATCTCGCCCACCAGGCCGCGCTCGACGGCGTCGGGCTTGCACATGACGAAGGTCCGGTTCTTCACAGTCGGCCGAGGGTAGGGGCGGCCCCGGCCCGGAGGGAAATCTCCGACGCTTCCGGTTCTGGTCCGGCGGGCCGGGTTGACGAGGCTCAGGTCAGCAGGCCCAGGCGCCGGCACGCGGTGCGGGCCGCGCCGACCAGGTTGAGCGAGCCGGTGACCAGCACCAGGTCGCCCTCCCCAGCGGCCTCGGCGTCGCGCCAGGCCACCGCCACCGCCTTCTCCACGTCGCCGATCGCCTCCGCCGTGGCCCCCCGCGCCTCGGCCGCCGCCGCCACCTCGACCGCCGGGACGCCCCGGGGCGACGGCGCCGACGTCGCCACCACGTGGTCGCCCCGGCGGACGCCGAACGCGTCGAGCAGCTCGCCGACGTCCCGCCCGGCCAGCGGGCCGAGCACCCACCGCCGAGCGCCGGCCACGTCGAACTCCTCGGCCAGCGTCCGGGCCACCGCCCTGGCCCCGTCCGGGTTGTGGGCTCCGTCGAGCACCAGCAGCGGGGCGCGGTGCAGCACCTCGAACCGCCCCGGCAGCCGCAGCCCGGCGAACGCCTCGGCCACGACCTCCGGCGCCAGCGCCCGGCCGAAGAACGCCTCGACCGCCGCCACCGCGGCGGCCGCGTTGTCGGCTTGGTGGGCGCCGTGGACGGGGAGGAACACCTCCTCCAGCACCCCGTACGGCGTCCTCAGGTCGACGACGTGGCCCCCCAGCGCCAGCCGATCGGTCACCACCCCGAAGTCCTCGTCCCGCACCCACAGGTCCGCCGGCCCCTCGGCCTCGAACACCGGCCGCAGCTCCGGCGCCGGCTCGCCCAGCACCAGGTGGCTGTCCGGCTTCACGATCCCGGCCTTCTCGGCCGCGACCCCGCGACGCCAGTCGCCCACGCCGTCGGTGTGGTCCTTGCCGACGTTGGTCACCACCGCCACCCGGCCGTCGACCACGTTGGTCGCGTCGTACCGGCCCAGCAGCCCCACCTCGACCACGGCCACGTCGACCGCCACCTGGCTGAACCAGGCGAACGCCGCCGCCGTCAGCAGCTCGAAGTACGACGGCGACCCGGCGAAGAACCGCTGGTCCTCCAGCGACTTCAGCTCGCTCAGCACCCCGGCCAGCTCGTCGGGGTCGATCGGCTCGAGGTTGCGGGCGATCCGCTCGGTGACGTGCTCCAGGTGCGGGCTCGTGTAGGTCCCGACCGAGAGCTGGTAGGCGCCCAGCAGAGCCGCCGCCATCCGCACCGTCGATCCCTTGCCGTTGGTCCCGGTGACGTGGATGACCGGGTAGTCGCGCTGCGGCTCCCCCAGCACGTCGACCATGCCGGCGATGCGGTCGAGCGACAGGCCGACGACGTGCCCGGCCGAGATGGCGGCCGTCTTCTCCCGGTCGATGTGGGCGTCGAGGTAGGCCTCGGCGTCGGCGAAGTTCAGGACGCCGCCCGCCGGGGACGCTGCTGGCGGGGCGACTCGGAGCGCGGCACCAGCGTCGGGTTCACCCGGTCGAGCACGACGCTCCGGTCGATGACGCACTGGCCGACGTCGCTGCGGCTGGGCAGCTCGTACATGAGGTTGAGCAGCACCTCTTCGAGGATGGCGCGCAGACCGCGGGCGCCGGTGCCGCGGAGCAGGGCCTGGTCGGCGATCGCCTCCAGCGCGTCGTCGGCGAACTCCAGCTCGACGTCCTCGAACTCGAAGATCTTGCGGTACTGCTTGACCAGAGCGTTCTTCGGCTCGACCAGGATCCGGATGAGCGCCTCGTGGTCGAGGCTCGACACCGCCCCGATGACCGGCAGGCGGCCGACGAACTCGGGGATCAGGCCGAACTTCAGCAGGTCCTCGGGCTGCACCTGCTCGAGCAGCTTGCCCAGGTCCTTGTCGTCGTAGCGGGAGACCTCGGCGGTGAAGCCGACGCCGTTGCGACCGATGCGGCTCTCGATGATCTTCTCGAGGCCGGCGAACGCCCCGCCGCAGATGAACAGGATGTTCGTCGTGTCGATCTGGATGAACTCCTGGTGGGGGTGCTTGCGGCCCCCCTGGGGCGGCACCGAGGCGGTGGTGCCCTCCAGGATCTTGAGCAGCGCCTGCTGCACGCCCTCGCCCGACACGTCCCGGGTGATCGACGGGTTCTCGCTCTTGCGGGCGATCTTGTCGATCTCGTCGATGTAGATGATGCCCGTCTCGGCCTTCTTGACGTCGTAGTCGGCGGCCTGGATGAGCTTGAGCAGGATGTTCTCGACGTCCTCGCCGACGTAGCCGGCCTCGGTCAGCGCGGTGGCGTCGGCGATGGCGAAGGGGACGTTGAGCATCCGGGCCAGCGTCTGGGCCAGCAGGGTCTTCCCGCAGCCCGTCGGCCCGATGAGCATGATGTTCGACTTGGACAGTTCGACGTCACCCGCCGGCGTGCCGCCGTACTGCACCCGCTTGTAGTGGTTGTAGACGGCGACCGACAGGATCTTCTTGGCGTGGTCCTGACCGATGATGTAGTCGTTCAGGAAGTCGTAGATCTCGACGGGCTTGGGGAGCTCGTCGAACCGCAGCTCGCTCGGCTCGGCCAGCTCCTCCTCGATGATCTCGTTGCAGAGGTCGATGCACTCGTCGCAGATGTAGACGCCGGGCCCGGCGATCAGCTTCTTCACCTGCTTCTGGGACTTGCCACAGAACGAGCACTTCAAGAGCTCGCCACCGTCTCCGAACTTGGCCACG
>JBKPHT010000077.1:0-11125 GCA_046730015.1 Actinomycetota bacterium | reverse complement strand
ACCCCGACCCGCAGCCGCGCCGCGGGCAGGGCCAGGCTCAGCCGCAAGTGGTCGAGGTGGGCGTCGTCGGGGCTGGCCGCGCTGCCGGGCAGCACCCGGACCCCGTGGCGGAGCGCCACCGGCGCGAACGCGTCGCCGGTCCCGGCCGGCAGCCGCACCCACAGCGACAGGCCGGCGTCCGGCGGCCGCACCCGCCAGCCTGGCAGCGCAGCGGCCAGCAGCCGGCACAGCAGCGCGGCGTTGGCCGCCAGGTCGCGCCGTGCCGGGCCAGGACGCTTGCCAGGACCTCCGACCGGTGGCGGTAGAGCGCGGTGAGCCGCCGGACCCGGCCGTGGAGCCAGCCGGGCCGGCCCACCACGTCGGCCACCGCCCGCTGGGCCACGGTCGACGTGTGGAGGTCGCTCGCCTGCTTGAGCCGGGTGACCGCCTCCAGCAGCCAGCCGGGCCCGTGCGCCCATCCCACCCGCAGGCCCGGCGCCAGCACCTTGGAGAACGTGCCGAGCGTGACGCTCCACTCCGGCGGCACCCAGGTCCGCAGCCGGGAGGGCGGCGGAGAGAAGCCCAGCTCGCGGTGGGGGTCGTCGTCCACCACGACGAAGCCGTAGCGGTCGGCCAACGCCCCGAGGTGGGCTCGGCGCCCGGCCAATCGGGGACAGGTGGACCAATCCGTGAGGCGATAGAGGTCGGTCGCTTGTTCCCGAGGCGATAGTGGTCGGGGGCCGGCCCCTATCGCCTCGGGAACGGTGGGGTCAGATGCCGACCGGGTGCCAGACGGTCTTGGTCTCCAGGAAGGCCCGGAGCCGGTCGAGCCCGGGGTCGGCGGCCCAGTCGAGGGCCTCCCGGGGCGGACGGACGACCCGCTTGAGGTTGCCGGCAGCCTCCCGCTCCAGGTCCGTGGCCAGCGCGGGGTCGCCGACGCCGGTGAGGTCGATGGCGTTGACGTCCATGTGGGAGGCGAGCCACGGCGCGATCTCGGCCGGCGACCCGGTGAGCAGGTTGACGACCCCGGCGGGGACGTCGGAGGTGGCCAGCACCTCGGCCAGCGTCACCGCCGGCAGCGGCGCGGCCTCGGCCGCCACCACGACGACCGTGTTGCCGGTGACGACCGCCGGGGCGACGACCGACACGAGGCCGAGCAGGGACGACTCCTGGGGCGCCACGACGGCCACGACGCCGGTCGGCTCCGGGACCGAGAAGTCGAAGTACGGCCCGGCCACCGGGTTGGACGAGCCCACCACCTGGGCCACCTTGTCGCTCCAGCCGGCGTACCAGACCCACCGGTCGACTGCGGCGTCGACCGCCCGGCCTGCCGCCGCCGGGGACAGGCCCTCGGAGTCGGCCACCTCGGCCACGAACTGGGCCCGCCGGCCCTCCAGCACCTCGGCCACGCGGTAGAGCACCTGGCCCCGGTTGTAGGCGGTGGCGCCGGACCAGCCGGCGACCGCCTTGCGGGCCGCGACCACGGCGTCACGGGCATCCTTGCGGGAGGCCCGGGCGGCGTTGGCGAGGAACCGGCCGTCGGCCGCCCGCACCTCGTAGGTCCGGCCCGACTCCGACCGGGGGAAGGCGCCGCCGACGTACAGCTTGTAGGTCTTGCGGACCGCGAGCCGCTCGTCCCGATCAGACATCGAGGTAGGCCTCCAGGCCGTGGCGGCCACCCTCGCGGCCGTAGCCCGACTCCTTGTAGCCGCCGAACGGGCTGGTCGGGTCGAACCGGTTGAACGTGTTGGCCCACACGACCCCGGCCCGCAGCCGCTGGGCCATCCACAGGATGCGGCTGCCCTTCTCGGTCCACACGCCGGCAGACAGGCCGTAGGGGGTGTTGTTGGCCTTCTCCAGCGCCTCGGCCGGGGTCCGGAAGGTGAGGACCGACAGCACCGGCCCGAAGATCTCCTCCCGGGCGATGCGGTGGGCCTGCGACACTCCGGTGAACACGGTCGGTGGGAACCAGTAGCCGCGCTCGGGCAGGTCGCAGGGCGGCGACCAGCGCTCGGCGCCCTCGTGCTCGCCCACAGCGGACAGCTCGCGGATGCGGGCCAGCTGCTCGGGGCTGTTGATGGCGCCGATGTCGGTGTTCTTGTCGAGCGGGTCGCCCAGGCGGAGGGTGGCGAGCCGACGCTTGAGCCGGTCGAGCAGGTCGTCGGCGATCGATTCCTGGACGAGCAGCCGGCTGCCGGCGCAGCAGACGTGTCCCTGGTTGAAGAAGATGCCGTTGACGATGCCCTCGACGGCCTGGTCGAGCGGGGCGTCGTCGAACACGACGTTGGCGGCCTTGCCGCCCAGCTCGAGCGTGACCTTCTTGCGGCTGCCGGCGACCGAGCGGGCGATCTGGCGGCCGACCTCGGTCGAGCCGGTGAAGGCCACCTTGTCGACGCCGCCGTGCTCGACGAGCGCCCGACCCGTGTCGCCGGCGCCGGTGACGATGTTGACGACGCCGGGCGGCAGGTCGGCCTGGCGGCAGATGTCGGCGAACGCGAGGGCGGTGAGCGGGGTGGTCTCGGCCGGCTTGAGGACGACGGTGTTGCCGGCCGCCAGGGCGGGGGCGATCTTCCAGGCCAGCATCAGCAGCGGGAAGTTCCAGGGGATGACCTGGGCCGCCACCCCGAGGGGCCGGGGGCCGGGCCCGAAGCCCGCGTAGCCCAGCTTGTCGGCCCAGCCGGCGTAGTAGAAGAAGTGGGCGGCGACGAGGGGCAGGTCGACGTCGCGGCTCTCGCGGATGGGCTTGCCGTTGTCGATCGACTCCAGCACTGCGAGCTCGCGGGACCGCTCCTGGATGAGCCGGGCCAGCCGGTAGAGGTACTTGCCCCGGTCGCGCCCGGAGAGCCGCGACCAGGTGCGGTCGTAGGCGGCGCGGGCGGCCGCGACGGCCCGGTCGACGTCCCGGGGGCCGGCGGCGACGACCTCGGACAGCACCTCCTCGGTGGCCGGGTTGACGGTCTTGAACGGCGTGCCGTCGATCGGGTCGACCATCTCGCCGCCGATGTAGAGCCCGTAGCTGGGGGCGATGTCGACGATCGAGGGCGACTCGGGGGCGGGGGCGTAGTCGAACATGGGCGGGCCCATCAGTCGAGGGTGAAGTAGTCCGGGCCGCTGTAGTGGCCGGTGGCCAGCTTGCGGCGCTGCATGAGCAGGTCGTTGAGCAGCGACGACGCGCCGAACCGGAACCAGTCGGGGCTGAGCCAGTCGTCGCCGCAGGTCTCGTTCACCACCACCAGGTAGCGGATGGCGTCCTTGGCGTTGCGGATGCCGCCGGCAGCCTTCACGCCCACCTGGCGCCCGACCTGGTCGCGGAAGTCGCGGACGGCCTCGAGCATCACCAGCGTCACCGGCAGGGTGGCGGCGGGCGTCACCTTGCCGGTCGAGGTCTTGACGAAGTCGGCCCCGGCCAGCATGGCGAGCCACGACGCCCGGCGCACGTTGTCGTAGGTGGCCAGCTCGCCGGTCTCGAGGATCACCTTGAGGTGGGCGTCGCCGCACGCCTCGCGGGTGGCGACGATCTCGTCGTACACGTCGAGGTAGCGGCCGGCGAGGAACGCGCCGCGGTCGATGACCATGTCGATCTCGTCGGCTCCGGCGGCGACCGCGGCCCGGACGTCGGCCAGCTTGACGTCGAGCGGCGCCCGGCCGGACGGGAAGGCGGTGGCGACGGCGGCGACGTGGACGCCGGAGCCCGCCAGCGCCTCGACCGCCACCGGCACGAGATCGCCGTAGACGCAGATGGCGGCGACCGGCGGGCAGTCGGGGTCGGACGGGTCGGGGCGGCGGCCCTTGGCGCACAGGGCGCGGACCTTGCCCGGCGTGTCCTGGCCCTCGAGGGTCGTGAGGTCGACCATGCGGACGGCCAGGTCGAGGGCGAACTGCTTGGCGGTGGTTTTGATCGACCGGGTGGCGAGCCCGGCGGCCCGGGCCTCGACGCCGACCTGGTCGACGCCGGGCAGCCCGTGGAGGAACCGGCGGAGCGAGGCGGCTGACGCCGCGACGTCGGCGAGCGGTGCGGCGGTCGCGGTCACCCGTTCAGGCTACTGCCAGGTATGGATCCGTGGTTTTGGCGGACGCCGTAACCGGTAAGAATGGTTACATGTTGCTCCGGGCCCCTGACGGCGTGACCTTCCGGTTCGACCCGGGCGCTCGCTGCCTGGAGTTCGCCCACACGGGAGGCGAGGGTTTCCGGGCGGTCTACGAGACCCTCCACCAGCCCGCCGACCTGGCCGCCTGGCTGGCGGGGCCCCTGGGCATCGACGTCGTCGTCGACGGCCCCGGCCTGGCCGCCGCCAAGGCGCTCCGGGAGGCGATCTGGGCCTGTGCCGACGCCCGGGTCGCCGGGACCGCGCTGCCCCCTGCGGGGGTGGCGGCCGTGAACGCCGCCGCGGCCCGGCCGCCGCTCGTACCGGCCATCGGCGCCGGCGAGCGGTCGGTGCTGGCCCCGCCGGTCACCCTGTCGAGGGCGCTGGCGACCTTCGCCTGCGACGCCGTCGCCCTGTTCACCGACGTGCCGCCCGACCGCTTCCGGCAGTGCGCCGGCGCCAACTGCCGGCTCATCTTCGCCGACACGTCCCGGTCCGGCCGCCGGCGCTGGTGCTCGATGGAACGCTGCGGCAACCGGGCCAAGGCCACCAGCTTCCGTACCCGCCGACGAAAGCGAGACCGACGATGACGACCACCCTCACCTGGGACCAGGTGCTCGGATGGCGGGTCGGCCGCCACCGGCTCCCCGGCCCCGTCGGCGACCCGGTCGAGGTCGTGTCGGCGCTGGCCGGCGTTCAGACCCAGGTGGCCGCGTCGGCCCACCAGGCGCTCGCCGTCCGGTGCGGCACCCCCGACGGCATCGACGTCGACCGGCTGCTGTGGGAGGACCGGGCGCTGGTCAAGACGTGGGCCATGCGGGGCACCCTCCACCTGCTCCCCGCCGCCGAGTGGGACGACTGGGTGGCGGTGCTCGGCACCCGCGAGTGGCGGATCACCGCCGGCTGGGTGCGCTACCACGGAGTCACCGAGGACGAGCTCCACGCGGTCACCGACGCCATCCCCGAGGCCCTGGGCGACGACCCCCTGACCCGCGACGAGCTGGCCGAGCGGGTCGCCGCCGTGACCGGGCTGTCCCACCTGGGCGAGCAGCTGCGGTCGGGCTGGTCGCAGGTGCTCAAGCCGGCCGCCAACCGCGGCCTGCTGTGCCAGGGGCCGCCCCGCGACGGCGCGGTGACCTTCGTCGACCCCGCCCGTTGGCTGGGGAGGTCCCGCCGCCGCTCGGCGCGGGACCCCGACGCCGCCATCGCCGGGGTGCTGAGCCGGTTCCTCGACGCCTACGGCCCCGCCACCCGCGACGACCTGGCCCGCTGGCTCGGCGTCACACCCAAGGCGGCCCGGCTGCTGCTGAAGGCCCACGGCGACGCCCTCGCCGAGGTCGAGGTCGCGGGCCGGGCGGCCTGGATGACCCCGGCCGGCGCCGCCGCCGCGGCGTCGTCGGGGCCCGCGGACGGGGTCTTCCTGCTGCCCGGCTTCGACCCCTACGTCCTGGCCCCGATCAGCCACCGCGACGAAATCATCCCTGCGGGGCGGGTCGCCGCCGTGTCCCGGTCGGCCGGCTGGATCTCCCCGGTGCTGCTGGTCGACGGCCGCATCGCCGGCACCTGGGAGCCGTCGGCGGACCGCGGCACCACGACGGTGACGGTCACGCCCTTCGCCAAGCTGCCCGAGCGGGTGGTCGCCGCCGCCCGGGCCCACCTCGCCGACCGCTACGCGCCGGCCCTCGGCGGCGACGTCCGCCTCGCCGTGGCCTGAAGCCGGTGGGCGACCGCCGGCGCTACTGTCCCGGCCCGTGACCGACGCCACGACGGACGGCCGCCCGTTCCCCGACGGGTTCGAGTGGGGCGCCGCGACCGCGGCCCACCAGATCGAGGGCGGCAACTGGAACAACGACTGGTGGGCCTGGGAGCACGCCGAGGGCACCCTCTGCGCCGAGCCGTCGGGCGACGCCTGCGACTCGTGGAACCGCGCGGACGAGGACGTCGCCCTCGTCGCCGACCTCGGGTTGGGCACGTACCGCTTCTCGGCCGAGTGGAGCCGCATCGAGCCCGAGCCGGGCGAGTGGTCGGCCGCGTCCGTCGACCACTACCGCCGGCAGTGCCTCGCCCTGCGGGCCCGCGGCGTCGCGCCGGTGCTGACGTTCCACCACTTCACGACGCCGCGGTGGGTGGCCGCCCGGGGCGGATGGGAGGACCCGGCCACGGCCAACCTGTTCGCCGCCTTCTGCCGGCGGCTGGCCGGTGAGCTGGGCGACGTCATCGGCCGCGCCTGCACGATCAACGAGCCCAACGTCGTCGCCGTCGCCGGCTGGCGGCTCGGCACCTTCCCGCCCGGCAAGGTCGACGCCGCCCTCCGCCGGCGGGTCAACGACGTGTTCGTCGACGCCCACCGCAAGGCGGTCGACGCCATCCGGGCTGCGGCGCCGGGCGTGCCGGTCGGGCTCACGCTGTCGATGGCCGAGTTCGCCCCGCTCCCCGGCGGCGAGGAGCGGGCCGCCCGGGTGCGGCACCTCCTGGAGGACGTGTTCCTCGACGCGACCGGGGGAGACGACTTCCTCGGCGTGCAGACCTACACCCGGATGCGGGTCGGGCCCGACGGCGTCGTCGGGCCCGAGGACGGCGTGCCGGTGCTCGACATGGGCTACGAGTACTGGCCGCAGAGCCTGGAGGCCTGCCTGCGGCGGGCCTGGGAGCGGACCGGCGGCCGGGTGCCGCTGCTGGTCACCGAGAACGGCATCGGGACCACCGACGACGCCCAGCGTGTCGCCTACGTCCACGACGCGCTCGGCGGGCTGCTCCGGGCGCTGGCCGACGGTGTCGACGTGCGGGGCTACACCTACTGGTCGCTGCTCGACAACTTCGAGTGGGCCCAGGGGTACCGGCCCCGGTTCGGGCTGGTCGCGGTCGACCGGACCACCTTCGAGCGGGCGCCCAAGCCCAGCGCCGCCTGGTTCGCCGCGGTCGTGAGGGCCAACGCACTGGTCCCGGCCCCCGCCTGATCCAGGAGCCGAGCGCGCGTCCACGCCGCACCAGGGTCGTACCCGCCAGCGGTCCCCGGTCAGCCGCCGCGCCCGCCGTCGCTAGCCTCGTCCCGTGAGCGACCCGGCCGGACCTGCTGCCCCGGAGACGTCCGACATCGCCGCCGCCCGCGCCGGGGACGAGGCGGCGTTCGCCCGCCTGGTGGAGCCCCACCGCGGGGCCCTACACGCCCACTGCTACCGGATGCTCGGCTCGGTCCACGACGCCGAGGACGCCCTGCAGGAGACGTTGCTGGCCGCGTGGCGGGGCCTCGGCGGGTTCGAGGGCCGCAGCCCGCTCCGTTCGTGGCTCTACCGCATCGCCACCAACGCGTCGATCCGGGTGTCGGAGCGGCGCAGCCGCAGCCGGCGGGTGCTGGCGGCCGACCACGGGCCGGCCCGCACCGGCACCGGCGACCTCGGGGAGCCGGTCACCGAGTCGGTGTTCGTCGAGCCCTACCCGGACGCCGACGTGGCCGACCTCTCCGGGCGCGCCGACCCGGCGGCCCGCTACGAGCTGCGGGAGAGCGTGGAGCTCGCGTTCGTCGCCGCCCTGCAGGAGCTCCCGGCCACCCAGCGGGCGGTGCTCGTGCTGCGGGACGTGCTGGCCCTGCCGTCGGCCGATGTCGCGGCGACGCTCGACACGTCGGTGGCGTCGGTCAACAGCGCGCTGCAGCGGGCCCGCCGCGCCGTCGAGGCCCGGCTGCCCTCCACCAGCCAGCAGGCGACGCTGCGCGCCCTGGGCGACGCCGGGGCGCGGGCGCTGGTGGCCGCGCTGGTCCGGGCCTGGGAGCGCCACGACGTCGACGGCCTGGTCGGTCTGCTGGCCGAGGACGTCCGGTTCACGATGCCGCCGCTGCCGGCGTGGTTCGACGGCCGGAAGGCGGTCCTCCGCTTCTTCGCCGAGCGGGTGTTCGAGCAGCCGTGGCGGCTCGTCCCGGCGACCGCCAACGGCCAGCTCGCCCTCGTCTGCTACATGGGCGACGACACGATCGGCCCCGGCGACGACCTGCCGTTCAGCGGCGTGACCGTCCTGACCGTCCGGGGCCGGGAGATCGTCGCGCTCGACGGGTTCGTCGGCCCCGCGGCCACCGGGCCGTTCGGCCTGCCGCCGACCGCGCCCCGTCCTGGCCGCGACTGACCCGGCGGGCCGCAGCCGGGGCTGCTCAGCCCGCCCGCTGCCGGAGGGCCGCGGCGGTGCGGGTCGCGTCGTAGCCCGGGACGACGCCGGGGACGATGATCGCCGACCCGTCGATGTTGTCGGTCCGCAACGGCAGGATCGCCTGGTAGGCGGGCGACCGGTACCAGGCCCGGGCGGACTCGACGTCGGGGAACTCGATGACGACGACCGTCCCCGGCCACGGCCCCTCGACCACCTCGACCTGGGCGCCGTGCACCAGGAACCGGCCCTGGTAGGGGTCGAGGGTGCCCTGGATCCGCTCGATGTACTCCAGCACCTGCTCGTTGATCGTGGGCGTCCGCAGGTGGGCCATGGCGTAGGCGGGCATGTCACGGTCCTTCCGTCGTGGGGGTCGTCGTCCCCCACGTTGACGGCCGCGGGTCGTGGCGGCGACTACCTGTCGGGTCATGGCCCGGCGCCGCTCAGCGATCGGCGGCGTCGAGCACCGGCTTGACGTCGACGACCGGGGTGCCGTCCACGGCCTCCAGCCCCTGCACCGCCATCCGGGCGCCGTCGACGGCGAGGATGCGGACGCGGTGCAGCCCGATGGGGTTGGGGCGGTCGGCGGACCGGGTGCTGAACACGCCGGTCAGCGGGCGGGCGGGGTCGTCCCGGGGGTGGACCGCCAGCACCGTGCGGTCGGCCCGGTCGAGCCAGGTGAGCACGATCACCTCCGCGCCGGAGCGCAGGTCGCGCAGGGCGGGGAGCATCGCGGGGGCGAACTCGATCCAGGCGTCGGGCGCGCCCTCGTCGCCCTGCTTGGGCGCGGCAGCCGGGTCGGTGAGCGGCGACGTGACGCGGCCGATGGGATGCAGCGCGAACGGTTGGTCGGACATCCCGGCGGTTAGAGCTCCTCGGCCCGGAGGGCGGCGTAGCCGGGCTTGATCTCGCCCTCGATGATCCGCAGCCGCTGGTCGAACGGCCAGAACGCCGATTTCATGGCGTTGATGGTCAGCCACTCGATCTCGTCCCACCCGAACCCGAACGCCTCGACCAGGTTTAGCATCTCCCTGCTCATCGTCGTGTTGGACATGAGCCGGTTGTCGGTGTTGACCGTGACCCGGTAGCGGAGCCGGGTCAGCAGCCCGATGGGGTGCTCGGCGATCGACGGGGCGACGCCGGTGTGGACGTTGGACGTCGGACACATCTCCAGCGCCACCCGCCGGTCGCGGACGAATGCGGCCAGCCGCCCGAGCTGGGGTCGGCCCTCGTCGTCGAACGTGATGTCGTCGACGATCCGCACCCCGTGGCCCAGCCGCTCGGCACCGCAGAGCTGCACCGCCTCCCAGATCGACGGCAGCCCGAACGCCTCCCCGGCGTGGATGGTGATGTGGCTGTTGGCCTTGGCGATCTCCTGGAACGCGGCCAGGTGCCGGGTCGGCGGGTTGCCGGCCTCGCTGCCCGCGATGTCGAAGCCGACCACGCCGTCGTCGCGGTGGCGGAGGGCCAGCTCGGCGATATCGCTGGAGTTGGCCGCGTGGCGCATGGCGGTGGCCAGCGTGCCGATCGTGATGGGGCGGCCGGCGCTGCCGAGCCGGAACCCCTCCAGCACGGCCTCGACCACCTCGTCGAGCGTCAGCCCACCGTCGATGTGGAGCTCGGGCGCGAAACGCACCTCGGCGTAGACGACCCCGTCGTCGGCCAGGTCCTCGGCGCACTCGGCCGCCACCCGGGACAGGGCGTCCTTCGTCTGCATCACCCCGACCGTGTGCTCGAAGGTCTCGAGGTAGAGGTCGAGATCGTGCCGGTAGGCGCCCTCGGTGAACCAGGCGGCCAGCTCGTCGGGGTCGGTGGTGGGGAGGGTGTGGCCGGCGTCGCGCGCGAGGTCGACCACCGTGGCGGCCCGCAGCCCGCCGTCGAGGTGGTCGTGCAGCACGACCTTTGGTGCCCGCCGGATCTGGTCGGGGGAAGGGGGAGCCATACCCCAGGCTACCGACCCCCGGCTTCGCGCCGTGCTCCCCGCTCTTGCAGCTTCGCTGCGGGCCGCTCGGGCCACGGCCTCGCCTCTCGGCTCGGCCTCATGTCTCGGAGGCAAGCGGCGAGAAACGCCAGCCGTCGCCGTCGGCGGTCACCAGGCCGCCGGGCGCGGTGGGGAAGTGGGCGGCGAGCAGCAGGGCGCCGGCGTCGCAGGCGGTGCCGAGCACCCGCCGCCGGGTGGCCCGGGCTTCCTCGGCATCGGCGTCGACGACGAAGCCGATGTCCGGCTCCGCGCACTGCAGGGGGTGGTGGAGGACGTCGCCGGCGAGGACGACCGGCCGGTCGCCGCGGTCGAGCCACAGCGCGACCTGCCCGGGGGTGTGGCCGGGGGTGGGGGCGAGCCGGAGGCCGTCGCCGAGGTCGGCGTCGGGCTCAACGACGTCGGCCAGCCCCGCGTCGATGATCGGCTCGACCGCGTCGGCGCTGATGTTGCGGCCGTTGGGGGAGTCGTCGCCGGCGAGGTGGTCGAGCTCCGCCTGGACGTAGAGGTGGCGGGCCCGCGGGAAGGTCGGCACCCAGCGGTCGCCGTCGCGGTGCGTGTCCCAGCCGACGTGGTCGACGTGCAGGTGGGTATGGACGACGAGGTCGACGTCGGTCGGGTCGAAGCCGGCCGCCCGGAACCGGTCCATGAACGGCCAGTCCTGCTCGTTGAACCACGGCGCCTCGCGCACCCGGCCGTTGCCGACGCACGGGTCGACGACGACGAGGCGGCCGCCCGCCTCGACCACGAAGGCCTGGACGCGCATGCCGATCGCGCCGCGCTCGTCGGCGTGGTGGTCGAGCAGCCAGGGGTGGCGGAGGACGGCCTGCTCGTCGATCGCGGGGAAGAAGAGCGCGGGCGGGATGCCGTCGGTCTGCGCCTCGACCACGCTGGTGATCCGCGCGTCCGCCACCTGCCACCGCTGCGTCGCTTCGCTCATCGCGCCCCT
>JBKPHT010000076.1:0-2560 GCA_046730015.1 Actinomycetota bacterium | reverse complement strand
GCTGGAGGCCGAGGTGACCGAGCTGGCGACCGCGGCCGAGGCGGTCGCGGCCCTCGAGGCCGCCCGGTCGGCCGGGCACGGCGCCCCGCTCGCGCTCGCCGCCGCCTGGGCCGGCAGCGAGGGCCGGACGCCGCTGGAGGGCCTCGCGTTCGTGACCGACGGCGCGGCCGGCGAGGTGGCGTGGCTGCCCGGCGAGCTGCTGGCCGACGACGCCGTACGCGCCGCGCTCGGGGCCCTCGTGGCCACGCCGGGCGAGGGCGGCCGCCCGGTCGCCGCCCACCAGGCCAAGCCGGTGATGCGGTCGCTGCTCGACGCCGGCGTCGACGTCCGCGCCCTCGGCCTCGACACCGCCATCGCCGCCTACCTGCTCGACCCGGCCGAGTCCCGCTACCTGCTCGACGAGGTCCTGCGCCGCTACACCGGCGCCGAGCTGCCGGCCGACGGCGCGGCGTCCGAGGGCCAGCTGGACCTCGACGGCTCCGGAGTCAGCGCCGCGCTCCGCACGGCGCGCTACGCACTGGCGGTCGAGCGGCTGGTCGAGCCGCTGCTCCAGGCCCTCGACGTCCAGGCGCTCCGGGGCCTCAACGACGAGATCGAGGTGCCGCTGGTCCGGGTGCTGGCCCGGATGGAGCACGTCGGCATCGGCGTCGACGCGGCCGAGCTGAAGGGCCTGCGCGACCGGCTGACCGCCGAGGTCGAGCGGCTGCGGGGCGAGATCTGGGAGGACGCGGGCATCGGCGAGTTCAACGTGAACTCCACGCCCCAGCTGCGCGAGATCCTGTTCGACAAGCTGGGACTGACGCCCCAGAAGAAGACCAAGACCGGGTACTCGACCGACGCCTCGTCGCTGGAGAAGCTGGCCGGCCAGCACCCGATCATCGACCACCTGCTGGCCTACCGCGAGGTCGAGAAGCTGCGATCGACCTACGGCGACGGCCTGCTGGCCGAGGTGGCGCCCGACGGCCGCATCCACGCCACGTTCAACCAGACGGTGGCCCGCACCGGGCGCCTGTCGTCCGACCAGCCGAACCTGCACAACATCCCGGTCCGCAGCGAGGTGGGGCGGACGTTCCGGCGGGCCTTCGTGCCGGCGCCGGGCTGCGAGCTGCTGGTGGCCGACTACAACCAGATCGAACTCCGCTGCATCGCCCACCTGGCCGAGGACCCGGGGCTGATCGAGAGCTTCCGTGCCCACCGCGACATCCACACCGAGACGGCATCGCGGGTCTTCGGGGTCGAACCCGGCGACGTCACGATCGACCAGCGGTCCAAGGCCAAGATGGTCAGTTACGGGCTGGCCTACGGCATGGAGTCCTACGGCCTGGCCCAGCGGCTCAACATCGAGACCGACGAGGCGGCGCTGATCCTGGCCGCGTACTTCGAGGCGTTCCCGGCCGTGCGCGACTACATGGACCGGACGGTGGCCGAGGCCCGCCAGCGGGGCTACACCGAGACGCTGTTCGGCCGGCGCCGGCAGATTCCCGAGCTGTCGTCGCCCAACTACCGCATCCGCCAGGCCGGCGAGCGCCAGGCCATGAACGCCGGCATCCAGGGCCTGGCCGCCGACATCTTCAAGGTGGCGCTGGTCCGCATCGAGACGGCGCTGGAGGAGGGGGGCCTCGACAGCCGCCTGATCCTCCAGGTCCACGACGAGGTGCTGCTCGACGTGCCGCCGGCCGAGCACGACGTGGCGGCGAAGCTGGTGGTCGACGCCATGTCGGGCGCGGTGGAGCTGAGCGTGCCGCTGGAGGTCAACCTGGCCTTCGGCCCGACCTGGGCCGACGCCAAGGGCTGACGGCCGAGCCGCCGCCCGTCACCAGAAGGGGGCGAGCGCGTCGTCGATCGGGTTGTCGCCGGAGATCACCTCGAGGACGCGGCCGACCGCCGCCCGGTCGACCAGAACGGCCAGCAGGAGGGCGGCCACGTCGTCGCGCGGGATCGACCCCCAGCCGTCGAGGTGCTCGGCCAGGGTGACCCGCCCGGTGCCGGGGTCGTCGGTGAGCGAGCCGGGCCGGACGATGGTCCAGGCCAGCCCGCTGGCCCGCAGGGCGTCCTCGGCGTCGGCCTTGGCCTCGAAGTAGGGGCGCATCGCCTCGTCGTGGGCGTCGGGCCGGTCGGCCCCGAGGGTGGAGATCATCACGTAGCGGTCGACCCCCGCCGCCTCGGCCGCGGCGAGCAGCTTGACCGCGGCGCCGAAGTCGACGGTCAGCTTGCGCTCGGGCCCGCTGCCGGGCCCGGCGCCGGCGGCGAACACGACCGCGTCGGCGTCCCGGATCGCGTCGGCGAGGTCGTGGACGCCGGCGATCGCCTCGAGGTCGAGGACGACCGGCTCGGCGCCGGCCGCCTCGACGTCGGCGGCGTGGTCGGGGTTGCGGATGATGGCCCGGCTGCGGTGGCCTCCCGCCGCGAGCACGCGCTCGAGGCGGAGGGCGATCTTCCCGTGGCCCCCGGCGATGGCGACGTCCATGGCCGCCAGCCTGCCGGTCGGGCGACCCCGGCGCCAGGTCGTTCCCGAGGCGATATGGGTCGGCCCCCGACCCCTATCGCCTCGAGAACCAGG
>JBKPHT010000075.1:0-2428 GCA_046730015.1 Actinomycetota bacterium | reverse complement strand
GGCTGGCAGCTCCGGTATCCGAGCTGGCGGCTGGGCGTCACCGAAGGACTCGGCTGAAACCATGTCCGGGGTGCCGATCTCGCGGCGTGCTGGTGCTATGCCGCGCTCTGACTGAGCGTTATGGGGCATGGCGGGATGGAGGATTGATGCTCCCGCGCCTGATCGCGGGCGTCACCAAGCCGGGGCCGCGCCGATCAAGCGGGTCCGTTCGGGTTCGATGCCGAACCGTTCGCAGTACGACTTGATCACCGGGTCACCCCACACGCCCGCCTGGTCGTAGCCCATCGAATCGAGGGCTGCCGGGGGCGCGGCCCGTGCGCCCGCCTGCTGGCGTTCGAGGTACGCGACCACCTTGGCGGACAGCTCGTCGTCGGCGGCGTTCACTTCAAGCGCCTGTTGGACGACGTCGACGGGAGCGCGCACGAGCTCCGGGTACGAGACGTGCATCGCGCGTGACGGTGCATCCGTCGTGAAGTCTGCGATGCTCGCCAGCTTGCTGGGCACCTGGTCGCTGCTGATCTTCGAACGGTGCCCGTCGTCGGTCAGCGGGTTGATCTCGCAGAACCACTCGACGATGGCGTGACCCAGCACGGCCAACGACACGATGCAGCGGTACGGGTCGCGATCCGTGATCACGAACCGCGCCTCGGGGAACACCTCCGCGAACTGCGTGACATGGCGTGAGATCTGGGGTGCCTTCAACACGAGGAACCCGCCGGGCTCGACGGGGTGCTTCCACAGGAGCAGTTGCGCCACGCGCCGATAGTTCTCGAACGCAGGACATAGGTCCCCCTCGGTAAGGAACTGCCACCACGTGGGCATGCACGGGCCCGCGGCCCAGGCGAGCATCGACACCGAGTCGATGAAGCCGCACACGCACTCCTCGGGGTCCGTCGCGTTCACCCAGTGCATGTGTTCGAGCAACGTCCCGCGGAGCCTGTCGGCCTCCCCTTGCACGTGCGCGATGCGGGCATCGGTGTCGTAGGTCGCCGTGTCGGGCGGCGGCACGGGCTCCAGGAGTTCCCACCGGCGCAGGACTCGTGCGTCTCGATGGAGGGCGAGCAGGTTGTGGAGCAACGTTGTCCCGCTTCGCTCGAGGCCGGTGATGTACACGATCGGCGGGATCGGCACAGTGGCGATCTCCGGGTGTTCCCGCAGCGTCTCGAGGACGCGCAAGTGCCGCACGAGGTCGCGCACCGCCCGCGATCGCAGGAACTGGCGCCCGAACTCGGTGAGGTTGGGTTGCGCGAGATCGGCGGCGTACGCGGACAGCGGGCCGAGGAACCAGGTCTCTCCAAAGTCGTCGAGTCCCGCCTTCTCGGCCGCGTCAGCGAGGATGCGGTCGACTTCCCCGGTCGTGTCCACCGTCGCCACCGTCCTCCCATCGTCCGGTGGGTCCTTCCTAGCACTGGCCTCCGGCGTCAAGGAGAGGACAGTCCCAATAGCCCGTCCGGCGACCGACGACCCGGCGTCCCCGAAGTGCCGAGGGGTCACGCTCCCTGCGTTCTGGGGCAGGCGCCGTGAACGGTCGGCAAAATCCCCCTGCATGACGACGGTTCCTGTCCTGTTCGACACCGACATTGGCAGCGACATCGACGACGGGATCGCCCTCGCCTACCTGATCGCGGAGCCGCGCTGCGAGCTTCGGGGTGTCACGACGGTCTCGGGCCGGCCGCGCCTGCGGGCTGCACTCGCCGACGCGGTGTGCCGCGCAGGCGGCGTCACGGATGTGCCGATTCACGCCGGCGCCGAGCACGCCATCGTCGGTGACACACCGCAGCCCGAGGTGCCGCAAGCTGCGGTGCTCGAGCGTTTCGACCATCGGCCGGCCAACGACTTCGAGGCGAGCACGGCGGTCACGTTCCTTCGAGAAGCGATCCTTGCCGCGCCTGGGGAGGTCACGCTGCTCACGGTCGGACCATTGACCAACGCGGGCCTGCTGTTCGCCACCTACCCGGACGTGGTACCGGCGCTTCGTTCCCTCGTCGTCATGGGAGGGGCCTACTCGTCGTCACGCTGGATCGGCGGCGGTCAGGAATGGAACACCTTCTGCGACCCGACCGCGGCGCGTATCGTCTATCGGACGCCGGTGAAGGACCACCGCTCGCTAGGGCTAAACGTCACGACGCAGTGCACAATGCCGTCGGTCGAGGTCGTGTCGAGGTTCGCGGCCGTCGGCGGTGCGCTCGACGTCGTGGCGGCGATGACCGAGGTGTGGGCCACGGATGTCGAGATGGTCACCTTCCACGACCCGCTCGCCGCGGTCTCCGTGGTCGAGTCCGACGTATGCACCTGGCAGGGCGGCCGCGTGTCGGTGGAGCTGACGAGCCGCCGGTTCCGCGGTGCCACAAGCTTCGATGTCGACAGGGACGGATCACCGCACCGGGTCGCCGATACCGTCGACCCGGCGCGCTTCTTCGACGTTCTC
>JBKPHT010000074.1:0-19069 GCA_046730015.1 Actinomycetota bacterium | reverse complement strand
TCCAGGCGAGCTACGCGCTCGACGGCGCCGCACCGGTGGCGGTCGGCGGCCCGCAGGCGGTCCCCGCCGCGTGGTTCACGGGCGCCACCGCACCGGCCGTCGGCATCATCTCCACGTCCGCCGGCCCCGCCCCCACCTTCCCCGCCACCTGGGACTTCCTCGAGGTCGTGCCCGCCGGGGCAGGGACACCCCCCTCCGCGACCATCGCGGTCGGCGGGCCGGGCCTGAACGCGAGCACGTTCACCAGTGGGTCGTTCCGGGTCACGAACAGCTCGGCCGGCGGCCAGCAGATCGCGAGCATGCGCGTCGACCTGAGGACCAGCCTCCTCCCCGACCTGGTGTTCGACCCCGACGGCACCGCCGGTGACACCCTCGGCAAGGGTTTCACCGTCGACTCCAACCCGGGGGTCGGCACGATCGATCACGGCTTCGGCAGCGCCCACGACGGCGGCTTCGACGTGCTCACCGCCGGCTTCACCGACTTCGGACCCGGCGAGACGCTCACGTTCTCGGTCGACATCGACCCCACGAGCATCAAGGGGACCGGGCCCCCGGGCCCGGGTGAGTCCGGCAGCGTCTCGGGGCTCGAGCTGACCGCGGCGACCGTCACGGTCACCTACGAGGACGGCGCGTCCGAGACGGGCCGGCTGTTCCGGACGCCCGGCAGCCTGGGCGAGTCGCAGGTGCGGCTCGACGGCATCGGGCGGGCGGTGCCGTCGCTCGCGGTCGTCGGCGTACCGTCCACCCCGGCGACGGTCACCCAGCCGGCGCAGACCATGCGCGTGACTGGACCGGCCGGCGCATCCGTGCGCCTGCTCGCCGTGGAGGGTGCGCTGTTCACCGCGGGCCTGCCCGGCGGCGGCTTCGACCTCGACCCCTTCGAGGCCAACAGCGTCGTGGCGGTGAACGAGCTCACGGCCACAATCGGGCCGGGGGGAACGGTCGACATCCCTGTCACGCTCGGCAACACCGTGGCGGGGGGAGGCAACAACCGCCTCGTGGCCGTCATCGAATCCAACGGTGCGACCGGGCCGACGTCCGGTGTCGCCGTCCTGCAGCTGGCCCCGCCGTGAGGACCAGCGCCCGCCCCGTCGCGGTCGAGCACATCCACCACGGCGCGGAGATAGGTCTGCTCCGCGACCTCCGTCGTGGCCACGCTCGGGTGCAGCTGCCACCGATCAAGGAAGGACCCGCATAGACGCACGCGCAACGGTCAGGAAGACGTCGTCCGCTGAGCGGATCCGTAGAGGAACAGTCGCTGGACCTCGCGCACCGACGCGGTCCATCCCAGGGCGCCGAGCTCGTCCCGGAGCTCCTCGGGCGTCCAGGCGCGCTTCACGATGTGGAACCGGCGGCCGTCAGAGAGCGTCCGGACGCTGACGCCGCGATCGAGCCAGGTCCGGCTCCATGGTCTCCCGTCGCCGCCGGTCGTGGGCTGCCGATCGTGAAGGGACGCGGCGGCCTCGACGGGAACGGCGTTGTCGATGAACAGGACCCGGCCGGTGGGGGCCAGGGCGTCGTCCACCAGGCGCCAGAACTGTCCGAATCGACCGGGGGGCACGTGGGACAGCCAGAACCCGAACGCGACGACGTCGAACCGCCGTGGTGGCCGCCACCCGAACACGTCGGCGTGGACGAACGTGACGTTGGACGCGTGTTCGAGCTTCGTGCGGGCGACGGACAGGGCCTCGTCTGATGCATCGACGGCCGTGACCCGGTCCGCCGCGTGACGCAGCTCTCGGGTCAGGTTGCCGGTGCCGGCGGCGAGCTCGAGCACGTCGCCCGCAGGGTGGAAGTCGCGAATGGCTTGCTCGAGCTCCCGCTTGCCCGTGTCCCAGCGACGACCGAAGTCGTCGTCACACCGGTAGCGGCCGGTACGAAGCCACCAGTCGTCATACTCGGGAGCACGAGCCCGGTAGTACGTGATCTGCTCTTCGACCAGCGCGTCCGGGTCCGGGAGATCCACGACCCCATGATCGCGTGGGAGGTCCAGCCAACGACGCGACGTTATGAGGCGACGCTGCAACCTGGTGGGCGGACGAGACTGTCGAGATGTCGATACCGACGGTGGCACACACCCGTTCCATCATCGGAACCCCCAAGTAGCTTGAGCTCGTGCTCATCGTGACTGGCAGCATCCGGGCTCGCGCGGACACCATCGAGCGAGTCCTCGCACTGAGCCTGGAGCACGTGCAGCGCTCCCGAGAGGAACCGGGATGTCTGCTCCACTCGGTCCACCACGATGCCGAGGATCCGCTGCGGCTGGTCTTCCTCGAGCATTGGATCGACGCCGACGCGCTTCGTGCGCACTTCCACGTGGCCGCCTCCCGTGCCTTCGTAGATGAGGTAGCGGCCCTGGCGGACGGCTCACCGGAGATGGCGATCTACGACGCTCGACCTATGTCCCTGTGATGACCGTCAGAGAAGCCCCTAGTCGAGGGCACCGACCAGTGCGCCGGCACTGGTGCGTACCGCGTTGCCGGCGGTCAGGTCGACCACCGCGCCGGTGATCGCGGCGGCGCGGTCCGATGCCAGGAAGACCGCCGCATCGGCGACCTGGGCCAGCGTCGGGAGCCGCCCCAGCAGCGTCACGTCCTCTCCCCACTGCATGAGCCACTGCTCGACGTCGACGCCCGCGGCGGCGGCCCGCCGCTCGAACACCTCACCGGCGAACGAGCCGTTGGAGGGTCCGTCGGCGATCGCGTGCGGTCGCAGGCAGACGATGCGCACGCCGCTCGGCCCGAGCTCGACCGCCAGCCGCTGCGTCATCGTCTCGATCACCGCGCCGGTGGTGCCGTAACCGAGAGTCCCGGGGAGCGCGACCCGGGACGCGCCCGTGGAGAGGGTCAGGATCGTTCCCGACCGGCGCGCCGTCATGTGCCGCGCGACCGCCTTGGCGGTGATCAGGTTGGTCCGTAGGAAGGCCTCGATCGGATGCATGACCTCGTCGACGGCCAGCTCGGCCAAGGGCGTTCCGTGCACGAACGGGAAGGACACGGCGTTGAGTGCGATGTCGATTCCGCCCGCGTCGGCCGCCACGGCGTCGGCGTGCTCGGCGACGGCGCGCTCGTCGAGCGCGTCGACCTCCGCCACGACGGCGGCATCGCCGATGTCGTCGGCCACCTTCTCGAGCCGGGCCCTCGACCGCCCGGCGACGTAGACGCGGGCGCCGGCACCCGCAAACGCACGCGCGACGGCGCCGCCGATCGCCCCGCCGCCGCCGTAGATCACCGCGGTCTTGTCCTCCAACATCATCTCGATCTCCTTCGATCGTGGGGTGAACGCGTCTCTCGAAGATGCAGACACCACCACGTCGAGAAAGTGGGCGCGCCTGCTCCGCGTCCGGGGTCTACCTGAGCGCCCCACCGGGATCGCCACGGCGACGATGGTCATGCCGATGGTCGAGGTGAGACCAGATCGACCTCCTCGGCCCGAACGTGGCCGCCGGGGATCGCCTGGCGTTAGGCGAACCTTGACGCTCCCCCGGTCGAGTGTTGACACGGCCGTTCGTACGTTGACCTCATGACCGATCTTCTCGACCCCCCGGCGCTGCGAGCAGATGTCGTGCCCGGCACCGTGACCGGCGCCGCCACCATCCACCGGCGCCGCTGGTGGACCCTGGCCGTGCTGTGCCTGAGCCTGGTCGTCATCGGGATCGACAACACGATCCTGAACGTCGCCCTCCCCACCCTGGTCAAGGATCTGGGGGCGACGGCGAGCCAGCAACAGTGGATGGTCGACACCTACGTGCTGGTGTTCGCCAGCCTGCTGCTCACCGCCGGCATGCTGGCGGACCGCTATGGCCGCCGCGGTGTCCTCCAGCTCGGCCTCGTCGTGTTCGGCCTCGGTTCGGCGGCCGCCGCCTTCGCCGGCTCCGCCGGCAGCCTCATCGCCGCCCGCGGTGCGATGGGCATCGGGGGAGCGATGATCATGCCGGCCACGCTGTCGATCCTCACCAACGTGTTCACCGACGCCCGCGAGCGTGCTCGGGCAATCGGCGTGTGGGCGGGTGTGGCCGGGCTCGGGATCGCCATCGGGCCCGTGACCGGCGGCTGGCTCCTCGAGCACTTCTGGTGGGGATCGGTGTTCCTGGTCAACCTGCCCATCGTCGTCGTCGCGCTGCTGGCCGGGCGAGCCCTCGTTCCCACGAGCCGCGACCCCGCACCGCGCCGGCTCGACCCGGTGGGCACCGTCCTGTCGTTCGTGGGCCTGGCGGGCGTGTTGTACGGGATCATCGAGGCGCCCACGCAGGGCTGGACACACGGTCCCGTGGTGGTCACCTTCGCTGTCGGCCTGGCCCTGCTGGCCGCCTTCGTGGCCTGGGAGCTGCACACCGATCATCCGGTGCTCGACATGCACTTCTTCGAGAACCCCCGCTTCTCGGCTGCGTCGGTCGCTGTCACGCTCGTCTTCTTCGCCCTGTTCGGGACCATCTTCTTCCTCACCCAGTACCTGCAGTTCGTGCTCGGTTACGGGACGCTGCGCGCCGGGCTGGCCATCGCTCCGGTGGCGCTGGCGCTGATGATCTCGGCGCCACTCGCCCCCGCGCTGACAGCCCGCGTCGGGACGAAGGTCATGGTCGCCATCGGGCTCGCCCTGGCCGCCGGCGGCCTGGCGATCCTCTCGACGGCCACGGTCGACAGCGGCTATGGCGTCGTCCTCGCCACGATCGCGGTCCTCGGCGTCGGCATGGGCCTGGCGATGGCGCCGGCCACGGACTCGATCATGGGGTCACTTCCCAAGCAGCAGGCCGGTGTGGGCTCGGCGGTCAACGACACGACCCGCATGGTGGGCGGGTCGCTGGGTGTCGCCATCCTCGGCAGCCTGCTCAGTGCCGGCTACCACGCGGCGGTCGGCGGATCCGCCGCCGTCGCCGAGCTGCCGGCTTCGGCGGCGTCGGCCGCCCGGGACTCCCTCGGCGGCGCCGTGGCGGTGGCCGCCCGGCTCGGCGGCACCGGGGGGCCGTCACTGCTCGACGACGCCCGCCAGGCCTTCGTCCACGCCATGGGCAACGCCGTCCTCGTGGGCGCGGCTGTGGCGCTCGCGGGTGCTCTCGTCGCCCTCATCTGGCTCCCGGCCCGGGCCGCCGTGCAGGGCGATGAGCCGAGCCGCGACCTGCGGCCGACTGGTTGAGGCGGAGGAGGCGCGTCCCATGACGAACGCGACCGGACCACGGGTCATGCAGGCCCCCCGTCGAGGCAGCGTCTGTGCTCTCGACGACGGCGGGCCGGCACGCGAGGAGCCGGTTCCCGAGGAACGGGCCGCGATCTCGGTCCGCGATCTGCGCAAGGCCTACAGTGGGCGAGAGGCGGTGCAGGGCGTCAGCTTCGATGTCGATGCCGGCGAGGTCTTCGGCTTCCTCGGTCCCAACGGCGCGGGGAAGACGACCACGATCGAGATCCTCGAGGGCTACCGCGCACGAACCGCGGGTGTGGTCCACGTACTGGGCGTCGACCCCGGCAAGCCCACCAGGCGTTGGCGGGAGCGCATCGGCCTGGTGCTCCAGGAATCCGAGCTCGACCCCAACCTGACCGTGCGCGAGACCGTGGCCCTGTTCGCCAGCTTCTACCCGTCGCCGCTGCGAGTCGACGAGACGATCGAGCTCGCCGGCCTCGGCGACCAGCGCGACGCCCGCATCGGCACGCTCTCCGGTGGCCAACGCCGGCGAGCCGACGTTGCGCTGGGAATCGTCGGCGACCCCGAGCTGCTCTTCCTCGACGAGCCCACCACCGGCTTCGACCCTTCGGCGCGGCGGGCCGCCTGGGACACGATCGACGGGCTGCGCCAGCTGGGCAAGACGATCTTCCTCACCACCCACTACATGGACGAGGCCCAGCACCTCGCCGACAGGATCGCGATCCTCCGGGCCGGCGAGCTCGTCGCGATCGGCAGCGTGGACGAGATCGGTGCCGGTCTCCGGGCCGATGCCGTCGTCCGCTTCCGGGTCCCGGCGGGCGTCACCGCTCATGAGATCGCCTCGGTCGCGGCATCGGCGGTGGACATGACGGGCGACATCGCGACGATCCGCGCTCCCGACGCCCAGCCGGTTCTCTACCGGCTCACCACCTGGGCCGAGCACGAGGGTCGTCGTCTCGAGGGGCTGGAGGCGGTCCGTCCCACCCTTGAAGACATGTTCCTCGAGATCACGACGAACGAGACCGATCATGGCTGACCTGCGACTCGTCGTCATCCAGACCCGAGCCCAGCTCACCAGCATCGCCCGCAACCGGCGAGCGATGGTGATCACCGTCGTCATCCCGATCGTCCTGCTGGTGATGTTCAACTCGATCTTCGGTGGCGGGAGCGACACGACGCAGCTCGCCGGCGCCAGGGTCACCGCGCGGGCGTACTTCACCGGCGGGATGCTCGCCTACGCCATGGTCGGTGCGGCCTTCAGCACCCTGGCGATGACTCTCGTAACGCAGCGCGAGACCGGCCAGCTCAAGCGCTACCGCGGCACGCCGGTGCCGGCATGGACGTTCGTTGCCGCAGTCGTGATGCGGGTCGCCGTCATGGTGGGGGTCATCACGGCGGTGCTGCTCACGATCGCCCGCCTCGCCTACGGGGTTTCGATCTCGGGGGAGGCGCTCGCGGACATCACCGTCTACGTCCTGGTCGGGACGGCGACTCTGTGCAGCGTCGGAATCGCGGCAACCACCGTCGCAACCGACGTGGACAGCGCCAGCGCCGCGCTCCCCCTCGTCACCGTGCTGCTCTCGCTCATCTCCGGCATCTTCGTGCCGGTCGACCAGCTCCCGGGATGGCTCGCGGAGATCGGTCGCGTCTTTCCCGTCTACCACCTGGCGGCCGGACTGCAGACCGCTCTCGGCGTCGGCGGCGACACATCCCTCCACGCCGGCGACCTCGCGGTGCTCGTGGGTTGGGCCGTGGGCGGTGTGGTGGTCGCCGTGCGCGGCTTCCGTTGGGAACCGCAGGCGACGGCTGCATGAGCACGCCGACCTGCTGGGGTCAGCCTGCCGGGCGGATGTCGAGCCCGAACAGCGCCTCGAAGCGGGCGTAGTACTCGTCGTCGTCGGCGGCGGTGCCGAGGGACACCCAGTCGGCGTCGCTCATGCGCTCGCGCCCGCGGGCGAGGTCCTCGCCGCCCCATGACGTGCGGTAGCGGAGCTCGGGACGGTCGACGGTGACCGCGTGGTGGATCACCTCGGCCACCTCGAACGGGTCGGTGGCACTGGCGATGCCGGTGGCGTACATCTGGAACATGCGCCGGTAGTGGTCGTCGTAGGCGCCGGAGGCGTTGGGGGCGTCGATGGTCTTGGCGAAGATCGCCGACTTGGTGATGCCCGGCTCGATGATCACGACCCGGACGCCGAACGGCGCCACCTCCTGGGCGAGGCCCTCGCTGAGCCCCTCGAGCGCCCACTTGGACGCCACGTACGGCGACTGCGCCAGCGCGGCGACTCGACCGACGATCGAGCTGACGTTCACGATGGCGCCGCTCCGACGCTCGCGCATCTGCGGGAGGACCGCCTGGGTGCAGCGCACGACACCGCAGAGGTTGACGTTCATGACGTCGAGATACTGGGCCGGAGTGGTCTCCTCGGTCACGCCGTTCCCGGCGACGCCGGCGTTGTTCACCAGCACGTCGATGTGGCCGGCACGAGCGAGGATCTCCTGGAAGCCGCGCCGGACCGATGCGTCGTCGGCGACGTCGACCTCGACGAGCCTCACCTCGACGCCCTGCTCGGCGGACATGGCGGCGAGCTTGGTGGCCCGGTCCTTGCTCCGCACCGTCCCGTACACCTCGTGTCCCTGGGCGGCGAGGTGGATCGCCGTGGCGCGGCCGATCCCCGAGTTCGCACCGGTCACGACGGCAACAGGAGGCACCGGAGTCATGCCCAGACGTTAGCCACCTCTCCGACCCGCCGGTAATCTAGACTCGCGAGCATTACCGGTCTAGTGTCGGTGTCATGTCACCGCCGTCGCTCGCCCCGCCGTTGCCCTCGTCGCTCGACACGGCCAGCGAGACGTTCGAGCGCAACCGGGCGGACATGATCGAACAGCTCGACGTGCTGAGCGAGCTGCTTGACCAGGCCGAAGCGGGGGGAGGCCCCGCCGCCATGGACCGGATGCGGTCACGCGGCAAGCTCCCGATCCGCGAGCGCATCGCCAACGTGCTCGATCCCGACAGCCCGTTCCTCGAGATCAGCCCGCTGGCGGGCTACGGGTCGGACTACGTCCTGGGCGGCGGCATGGTGGTGGGCATCGGCGTGATCGCAGGCACGGAGTGCGTGGTGATGGGCAACGACCCGTCGGTCCTCGGTGGTGCGCTCACGCCCTACGCGCTGAAGAAGTGGATGCGCGCCATCGAGATCGCCCGCGACAACCGCATCCCCTACGTGAGCTTCGTCGAGTCGGCCGGCGCCGACCTGCGGGTGCAGACCGGCGGCGACGGCGGCCGGCGGCGGGCTCAGACCGAGCACTTCGCGGAGTCCGGCCGTGCGTTCTACGAGATGATCGAGCTGTCCAGGCTCGGCGTCCCGACGGTGTGCGTGGTGTTCGGGTCGTCCACGGCCGGAGGCGCCTACCAGCCGGGGCTGTCGGACTACGTGATCGTCGTCGAGGAGCAGTCGAAGATCTTCCTGGCCGGCCCGCCGCTGGTGAAGATGGCGACCGGCGAGGAGAGCGACGACGAGACGCTGGGCGGCGCCCGCCTCCACGCCCAGGTGTCGGGGCTGGGTGACTACCTGGCCACCGACGAGATGGACGCCATCCGCATGTGCCGGGAGGTGGTCTCGCACCTCAACTGGCGCAAGCCCGGGCCCGAGCCCGCGGTCGACCCCGAGACGCCGGTCCACGACGCCGACGAGCTGCTCGGGTTGGTCAGCCGCGACCTGCGGCAGCCCGTCGACGTGCGCGACGTGCTGGCTCGGGTGGTCGACGGTTCCCGCTTCGAGGAGTTCAAGCCCCGCTACGGCTCGACGGTGGTGTGCGGCTGGGCCCAGGTCCACGGCTACCCAGTGGGGATCGTCGGCAACAACGGGGTGATCTACCCCGAGGGCGCGGAGAAGGCGGCGCATTTCATCCAGCTCTGCAACCAGGTGGACGTCCCGCTCGTGTTCCTGCAGAACATCACCGGCTACATGGTGGGTCGCGACTTCGAGGCGGCCGGGATCATCAAGAAGGGCTCGCAGATGATCAACGCCGTGACCAACTCGACCGTGCCGCACCTCACCGTGATCATCGGCTCCTCGTACGGGGCCGGCACCTACGGGATGTCGGGTCGGGCGTTCGGCAACCGGTTCACGTTCCTGTGGCCGACGGCGAAGATCGCTGTGATGGGGCCCAAGCAGATCGCGGGCGTCATGTCGCAGGTGCGCCGGGGCCAGGCGGCCCGGAAGGGCCTCGAGTTCGACGAGGAGGAGGACGCCAAGATCGTGGAGGCGGTCGAGAAGACGCAGGAGAAGGGCTCGCTCGCTCTCGTCGCGACCGGCGCCATCAGCGACGACGGCATCATCGACCCGCGGGACACGCGCACCGTGCTCGGGATGTGCCTGTCGGTGGTGCGCAACCGCGCGATCGAGGGCGCCGCCAGCTACGGCGTGTTCCGCCTGTGACGGCGATGGGCACACCGCTCGCGACCCTGCTCGTCGCCAACCGCGGCGAGATCGCCAGCCGTGTCTTTCGCACGGCGCGCACGATGGGCCTGCGGTGCGTGGCGGTCTACGCCGACGCCGACCTGCACGCACCGTTCGTGACACAGGCCGACGAGGCCGTCCGGCTCGGGCACGGCTACCTGGACGGTCCGGCGATCATCGCCGCCGCGCTGGCGACCGGCGCGGACGCGATCCACCCGGGCTACGGCTTCCTCTCGGAGAACGCGGCGTTCGCGGCCGAGGTCGCGGCGGCCGGGCTGACCTGGGTCGGGCCGCCGCCCGATGCGATCGAGGTCATGGGCGACAAGCTGGCCGCCAAGCGGGCCGCGGCCGCGGCCGGCGTCGCGATTCTGCGTTCGTCCGACGACCCGACCGCCGACGGCGACATCGGCTACCCCCTGCTCGTGAAGGCAGCCGCCGGCGGGGGTGGCAAGGGGATGCGCGTCGTCGAGTCGGCGGCCGACCTGCCCGAGGCGGTCGCCACCGCCCGGCGCGAGGCCGCGAGCGGCTTCGGCGACGACCGGGTGTTCCTCGAGCGCTACATCGCCCGGGCGCGCCACGTCGAGATCCAGATCCTCGGCGACGCCCACGGCGGGCTAGTCCACCTGGGCGAACGCGAGTGCTCGATCCAGCGGCGCCACCAGAAGATCGTCGAGGAGTCGCCGTCACCCGTCGTCGACGCCGACCTGCGGGCCGCCATGGGCGACGCCGCGCTGCGGCTGGCGCGCGCCATCGGCTACTCGTCGGCCGGCACCGTCGAGTTCCTCGTCGACGACGCCACCGGCGAGTTCTTCTTCCTCGAGGTCAACACCCGGCTGCAGGTCGAGCACCCGGTCACCGAGGAGGTCACCGGCATCGACCTCGTCCGCGAGCAGCTGCGCGTCGCCGCCGGCGAAGCGCTCGGCTATGGCGAGGACGCGGTCTCGTTCCACGGCCACGCCATCGAGGCCCGGCTCTACGCCGAGGACCCGGCCGCCGGGTTCCTGCCCGCCACCGGCACGCTCGCCGCCTTCGCGCCGGCCACCGAGCCGGCCGTCCGGTGGGATTCCGGGGTCGAGGCCGGCTCGGTCGTGAGCGTCGACTTCGACCCGATGCTCGCCAAGGTCGTGGCCCACGCCCCGACGCGGGCCGAGGCCGCCGCGCGCCTGGCGCTGGCGCTCGAGCGCCTCCACCTCGGCGGGGTCGCGACCAACCGTGATCTCCTTGCCGCCACGCTGCGTCATCCCGCCTTCCTGGCCGGCGACACCACCACCGACTTCCTCGACCGCGTCGCGCCGGCGACCACGCTCGTTCTCCCCGAGAGTGAGCTGAACCGTTCCGCCACTCTGGCCTCCCTCTGGCTGCAGGGCGAGAACCGGGCGCAGGCCCCGGTGCTCTCGACCGTCCCGAGCGGGTGGCGCAACGGGCGCCTGCCGGCCCAGCAGGTCTCGCTCGCCCACGGGGACGACGTGATCGACGTGCGCTACCAGTCGCGCCGCGACGGCTCGTTCGACCTCGGCGACCGCGGCGACGGGGGCACCGCCCACGTCCACCGCTGGTCGCCGGCGGAGATCGATGCGGAGATCGACGGCCGGCGCACGACGACGCAGGTCACCCGCGCCGGCGATCGCCTCTACGTGCAGGCCGTCCGCGGCACGATCGCCTTCGACATCGTTCCCCGCTTCGTGGTGGCCGGCGCCGCGGCGCCGGCGGGCGGGCTCATGGCCCCGATGCCCGGTGTCGTCCTCGACGTCCGCTGCGCCCCCGGGGACCAGGTCGAGATCGGCCAGACCCTGGTCGTACTCGAAGCGATGAAGATGGAGCACGTCGTGCGGGCGCCGGCCGACGGCGTGGTCTCCGACGTGCGCGTGGCCAAGGGACAGCACGTGGAGAACGGTGCGCTGCTGCTGGTGTTCGAGCCGGCCGACGGCCCCGCCGGCGAGGACAGCCAATGAGCGAGCGGAGCGAGCGAATCATAAGGACAGTGCGTTGCTCGGCACGAAGTGCCGATCGCTCACTGCGTGCATCCCGAAGGGTGCACCAGTGAGCGCGCCCATCCGCATCGCCAACTGCTCCGGCTTCTACGGCGACCGCCTCTCGGCCGCCCGGGAGATGGTCGAGGGTGGTCCCATCGACGTGCTCACCGGCGACTGGCTCGCCGAGCTCACGATGCTGATCCTCGCCCGCACCCGGGCCACCCGGCCGGGCGGCGGGTACGCCCGCAGCTTCGTCAACCAGATGGAGCAGGTGATGGGGACATGCCTCGACCGCGGCATCAGGGTCGTCGCCAACGCGGGCGGCCTCGACCCGGGCGGCTGCGCCGACGCCGTCGCCGAGGTGGCCGCACAGCTGGGCCTGTCACCCACCATCGCCTACGTCGACGGCGACGACCTGTTGCCCCGGCTCGACGAGCTCGTGGCCGCCGGCGTCGACCTCGCGCACCTCGAGACCGGCGAGCCGGTCGGCGACACGAGCCGGTTCGTCAGCGCCAACGCCTACCTCGGGTGCTGGGGCATCGTCGAGGCGCTGAACCGCGGCGCGGACGTCGTCGTGACCGGGCGCACCACCGACGCCGCCGTCGTGTGCGGCCCGGCGGCGTGGCACCACGGCTGGGCCCGCGACGATTGGGACGCGCTGGCCGGAGGTGTGGTCGCCGGCCACGTCATCGAGTGCGGCACGCAGGCCACCGGAGGGAACTACTCGTTCTTCACCGAGGTGCCGGGCATGGCCCGCACCGGCTTCCCGTGGGCCGAGGTGGCGGCCGACGGGTCGTCGGTGATCGGCAAGCACGACGGCACGGGGGGAGAGGTGTCGATCGGCACCGTCACCTCGCAGCTGCTCTACGAGATCGGCGGGCCGGCGTACCTCGGCCCAGACGTGACCGCGCGGTTCGACACGGTCGAGCTCGACGACGTCGCGCCCGACCGCGTGCGCATCCGGGGCGCCCGGGGCGAGCCGCCGCCGCCCACGCTCAAGGTCGCCATGAACGAGCTGGGCGGGTACCGCAACGACATCGGCGTCGCCCTCACCGGCCTCGACATCGAGGCGAAGGCGCAGCTCGTCGAGGACGCCTTCTGGGAGGCGTGCCCCTACAAGCCGTCGGACTTCGCCGGCGTGACCACGCGGCTGGTCCGCACCGACAAGCCCGACCCCGCCACCAACGAGGAGGGTGTCGCCGTCTGGCGGCTGACCCTCAAGGACCCGGACGAGCGCAAGGTCGGTCGGGCCGTCTCCAACGCCCTGGTCGAGCTCGGCCTGGCCACGATTCCCGGCTTCTTCGGCGTCGGCGGCGGGCCCCGGGAGGGCCGGCCGTACGGCGTGTACCGGCCGGCGGTCGTGCCGGCGGAGCTGGTGCCCCAGCACGTCGTGGTCCTCGGCGGCGACCGGACCGTGGTCGACTCGGTGGCGCCGCCGCAGCCCGCCACCCGGCCGGTGACGCCCGCGCCGGATCCCGACGCTGCCCCACCCGGCGGCGCGACCATCGCTGCGCCCCTCGGTCGCGTCGCCGGCGCCCGGTCGGGTGACAAGGGCGGCAACGCCAACCTCGGCGTGTTCGCCCGCAGCGACGAGGGGTGGGCGTGGCTCGACGGTTTCCTCACCGTCGACCGGCTGCGGGCGCTGCTGCCCGAGACGGCCGACCTCCCCGTCGACCGCCACCGGCTCCCGGCCCTGCGCTCGCTCAACTTCGTGATCCACGGGCTGCTGCAGGAGGGTGTGGCGGCGTCCACCCGCCAGGACGCCCAGGCCAAGAGCCTCGGCGAGTGGCTGCGCGCTCGGGTCGTCGACATCCCGGCCGCGCTGCTGCCGGACGCCTGACGATGGACTTCGACCTCCCGCCCGACGACGATCCCCGTCGGCTGGCGGTGCGCGCCTGGCTCGACGCCAACCCCGATCCGACCGGGCGCCAGCTCGCCGCCGCCGGCTACGTGGTGCCGCAGTGGCCGCCGCCCTGGGGCGTCGACGCCGACCCGGTGCACCAGCTGATCATCGACGACGAGCTGGACAGGGCCGGCGTGCATCGCCCCGGGGGCATCGGCATCGGCTGGGCGGCGCCGACCCTCCTGGTCGCCGGCACTCCGGAACAGCAGCAGCGCTTCCTGCCCGGGATCCTCAGCGGCGAGGACCGGTGGTGCCAGCTCTTCAGCGAGCCGGACGCCGGGTCGGATCTGGCGGGCCTCACCACCCGGGCCGAGCGCGACGGCGACGAGTACGTCGTCACCGGTTCCAAGATCTGGTCCAGCGGCGCCCACCAGAGCCGCTACGGGATCCTGCTCGCCCGCACCGACCCGGACGTGCCGAAGCACAGGGGCATCTCGTACTTCGTCTGCCCGATGGACCTGCCCGGCATCACGGCGCGGCCGATCGTGGACATGACCACGGCACACTCGTTCAACCAGGTCTTCTTCGACGGTGTGCGGCTCCCGGCGTCGCTACGCGTCGGCGACGAGGGCGCAGGGTGGCGGCTCGCCAAGGTCACGCTGTCGAACGAGCGGGTCGTGCTCTCGTCCTCCGGTTCCCTGTGGGGAGCGGGGCCCTCCGCCGCCATGCTGGTCGACCTCGTGCGAGCCGGCGGCGGCGTCGGCGATCCCCGGTTGCGGCAGCGGCTGGCGGCCCTGCACTGCGAGGCCGAGGTGCTGCGACTCAACCGGCTGCGCACGCTGAGCGCGGGCCTCGCCGGGCGCACGCCCGGCCCCGAGGCGTCGATCCAGAAGGTCATGGCCGACGAGCACGGCCAGCACGTCATGGCGCTGGCGAAGGACCTCGCCGGTGCGGCGGGGATGCTCGAGGGGTCGGGGCCCGCCGGCGACCTGCCCGAGTCGGCCCGCACCGGCGCCACGGAGGTCAACGTCCGCCGCGACCTGTTCCCCGACGTCGAGCCGATCTGGCACTACGGCTTCCTGTTCGCGCCCGCCCTGACGCTCGGTGGGGGCACGTTCGCCATCCAGCGCAACATCGTCGCGGAGATGGTCCTCGGCCTGCCCCGCGACCCGAGGCCGGCATGACGTCGGTCCCCGGGGTCGCGGTCGACGACACGCAGCGGCGGCTCCGGGCGGTGCGGCGTCCCCGGCCCGTGCTCGCCCGGGAGCGGGAGCGGGCGCTGACCGACCGCCAGCGCGAGCTGCTCGACCAGATGGAGCACCTGTTCACCAACGGCTTCGCCGACCTGACGATGGCCGGGCTCGCGGCGCGCCTCAACTGCTCGCTCCGCACGCTCTACGCCCTGGCCCCCAGTCGGGACGAGCTGGTGCTGATCGTCGTGGACCGCAGCCTGTGGCGCACCGGCAGGGTGGCGCGCGACGCCATCGGCCACGACCTCGCGCCGCTCGACGCCGTGCGTGCCTACCTCGAGGCCGCGACCGTGGCGGTGGGCGGCTGGACCGAGGCCTTCGCGCGCGATCTGGCGGCCGTGCCGGCGGCCCGGCAGCTCGCGGCCGAGCACAACGAGTACCTGTTCGCCGTGACCTGCACGCTGCTCGACCTCGGAGTCCAGCGCGGCGACATCCCGGACGTCGACACGGCGGCCGTCGCCCGGGTGCTGGCCGGCCTCGGCGGGTTCTTCTCGCGGCCGGACGTCATCCCGACGCTCCGGTCGTCGCCGAAGGAGGCCGCGGACGGCGTCGTCGACCTCGTTTTGCGGGGCCTGATGTCCCTACCGATGGAGGAGCGCCCGTGACCGACGTCCGCGAGGTGGCCACCGATCTGCGCGCCGAGCAGGAGGCGCTCGACGCGATCGTGGCCGGCCTGACCGACGAGCAGTGGGGGCTGTCGACGCCGAGCCCCGGGTGGTCGGTGGCCGACCAGATCGGCCACCTGACCTACTTCGACGGTGCCGCCGCCACCGCCATCGCCGACCCGCCGGCGTTCACGGCGTCGGTCGAGCAGCTCATGGCCGCCGACGACAGGGACGCGCTCACCCTGCATCGCCATCTGTCGCCGCCGGAGCTGCTGGCTGCGTGGCGGGCCAACCGCAAGCTGCTGGCAGACGTCGCGACCGGCCTCGAGGATGGCGCTCGGGTCGCGTGGTACGGGCCGTCGATGGGCGCCAAGTCGTTCCTCACCGCGCGGCTCATGGAGTGCTGGGCCCACGGCCAGGACGTCGCCGACGCGCTCGGCGTCGAGCGGGCGGCGACCGACCGTCTCCACCACATCGCCCGGCTCGGCGTCATCACCCGGGGCTGGTCCTACGTCAACCGCGGCCTCGAACCGCCCGCCGGCGACGTCCGGGTGGAGCTGACGGGACCGTCCGGCACGCTCTGGCGCTTCGGGCCCGACGACGCGGCCGGTGTCGTGACCGGGCCGGCGCTGGACTTCTGCCTCGTGGTCACCCAACGCCGCCACCCCGACGACACGGCCCTCCAGGTGACCGGCGACGTCGCCCGCGATTGGATGGAGCGGGCGCAGGCGTTCGCCGGTCCCCCGACGGACGGCCCCGCCCCTAGGAGCGCGTGATGGCGGTCGTCGAGACGGAGCTCAGTGGCGGCGTGCTCACGGTCACCCTCGCGGACGAGGCGAACCGCAACGCCCTCGGCGCGCGCCTCGTCGGCGAGCTCGTGGACGCGCTCGACGACGCGGACGCCGATCCCGCGGTCAGGGTCGTCGTGCTCACGAACCGGGGCAGGGTGTTCTGCGCGGGCGCCGACCTGTCCGAGCGCGCCTCCGAGGACGCACCGGCGGCGATCCGCAGCCCGCAGGAGCTGTTCGGGCGGTTCGCCCGGTCGCCCAAGCCCTATGTCGGGCGCATCGCCGGGCACTGCGTCGCCGGTGGCATGGGGCTCGCCGCCGCGATGGACATCTCGATCGCGTCCGAGGACGCCAAGTTCGGGTTCACCGAGGTGCGCGTGGGCGTGGCGCCCGCGGTCATCTCGGTGGTCTGCCTGCCCAAGCTGCGGCCGGCCGACGCCCGTGCCGCGTTCCTGCGCGGCAGCCGATTCTCCGCCGCCGAGGCCGCGGAGATGGGCCTCGTCAACGCCGCCGTGCCCGCCGACCGGCTCGACGAGGAGGTCGACGCGGTCGTGACGGACCTGCTGGCCGGTGGACCCGGCGCCATCGCCGCCGCGAAGCGGCTGTTGGCCGAGGTGCCCGGCACCCCGGTCGACGAGGCGTTCCGCTGGACCGGCGAGCTCTCGGCGCAGCTGTTCGCCACCGAGGAGGCCAGGGAGGGCATGCGTGCCTTCCTCGAGAAGCGCCCGGCCGCGTGGACGCGCCCGCCGCCGGGGAAGGGAGCCTGACCATGCGCACCGCCGTCACCGACATGTTCGGCATCGACGTCCCGATCCTGGCGTTCAGCCACTGCCGGGACGTCGTGGCCGCCGTCACCAAGGCCGGCGGCATGGGCGTGCTGGGTGCGGCCGCCCACTCACCCACCCAGCTCGAGATCGACCTCGACTGGATCGAGGCCGAGATCGGCGACCGCCCGTACGGCGTCGACCTGATCGTGCCCGCTCGCTACGAGGGGTCCGACGAGGGCGGCCTGTCGATCGAGGCCGTGCGGGGCCTCATCCCGCCCGAGCACGTCGCGTTCGTCGCCGACATCCTCCGCCGCTACGAGGTGCCGGAGCTGCCCGACCGGGACACCGACGGCGCACCGTGGTCGCGTGGCGGCCCCGTGGGCGACGCCGGCGCCGGGATGATCTTCTCGGCCGAGCGCGCCGGCCCGCAGCTCGACATCGCCCTCGCACGCCGGACCGCGCTGGTGGTGAACGCGCTCGGACCGCCGACGCCCGACATGATCGACCGCGCCAAGGCCGAGGGCCGGCTGGTCGGCGCGCTCGCTGGTGCCGCGCAGCACGCCGAGCGCCACGTCCAGGCCGGCGTCGACCTCATCGTGGCTCAGGGCTACGAGGCCGGCGGCCACACCGGCCAGATAGGCACCATGGTGCTCCTGCCCGAGATCGTCGACGCCGTCGGTGGCGTCCCGGTGCTGGGGGCCGGTGGCATCGGGCGCGGGCGCCAGATGGCCGCGGCGATGGCCCTCGGCGCCGCCGGTGTGTGGTGCGGCTCGGTCTGGCTCACCACCGAGGAGGCGGAGACCCATCCCGTGGTGAAGGAGAAGTTCCTCGCCGCCACGTCCGCCGACACGGTCCGTTCGCGGTCGCGCACGGGCAAGCCGGCCCGCCAGCTGCGCTCGGCCTGGACCGACGAGTGGGATGACCCGGAGACGCCGATGCCCCTGGGCATGCCGTTGCAACCGGTGCTCGTCGACACCGCGCTTCAGCGCATCGACCGGGCGGCTCACCGCAAGGGCTCCGGCGCAGAACGGCTGGCCAACTACTACGTCGGTCAGATCGTCGGCACCATGAACCAGTCGAAGCCCGCAGCCCAGGTCGTCTACGAGATGATCGAGGAGTTCATCGAGGCGACAGAGTCGCTCGCCCGCCAGCTCGAGACCTGACCCCGGTCGACCAGGAGCAGGGCTGTGTCCCCACCGGTCGGCCGGCTGACCGGTGTTTCCTGCGGCCGGGGCCGGGTAGGCGCCAGCCATGGAGCGACGAGTGATCGTGACCGGTGCCGGGTCCGGCATCGGTCTGGCAAGCGCGTTGGAGGCGGCTCGCCTCGGGTTCGGTGTCGTGGCCGCAGTGCACCGGGAGCCGCAGGTCGCCGACGTCCAGCGGGTCGCAAGGGACAGCCGCGTCGATGTGGATGTCGAGGTGCTCGACGTCACCGACGATGCCCGGGCGACCGAGCTCATGGAGCGGCACAGGCCGTGGGGGCTGGTCAACGCCGCGGGCCTGCTGTCACCCGGTCTCCTGGCCGACACCCCACCCAGTGAGGCGCGGCTCCACCTCGAGGTCATGGTCCTGGCCCCCGTCCGTCTCGCCCAGCTTGCCCTGCCAGCCATGCGCCGGGAGGGGGGTGGTCGCATCGTCAACGTGTCGTCCGTCCTCGGCGACGAGAACGGACCCATGCTCGGCTGGTACGAGGCCGCCAAGCAGGCCCTGAGCACCGTGAGCGACACCATGCGCCAGGAGCTTGCCCACGACGGCATCGACGTGGTGCTCATCGAGCCGGGTCCCTACGCCACACCTATCTGGCGCAAGGCGCAGTCGTCGCTCCTGCAGCGGCGCGAGCTGAGCGACGAGCCTGACGTGTACGATCGCACCCGCGTCGTGCTGGAGGCGCTGGAGGCCGCCAGTGGCGATCCCGACGAGGTCGCCCGCGTGGTCGGTACCGCCCTCCGCGCCGGCCACCCGCCCTTCCGCTACCGGACGGGGCCGGGGACCTCGGTCACGTTCCTGGCCCGGGCCGTGCCGACGAGCGTGCGCGACCGGTTCACCCGGACCCTGGCAGGGATCTGACGTGGCCACCGTCGAGCGGCTCGTGGCCGCCCCGCTTGACGCCGTCGCCTCGGTGCTCGCCGACCCCCGCACGTACGATGGGGTCGTCGTCGGCAGCAAGCGCATCCGCTGGTTCGATGCCCGCTGGCCCGAACCCGGCACCCGCTTCCACCACAGCATCGGGTTCGCCGTGCTCCA
>JBKPHT010000073.1:0-22708 GCA_046730015.1 Actinomycetota bacterium | reverse complement strand
GCGACCGGGGGCTTCCTTCCTTCCAAGACGCGGCGCGGCGGCGGCGCGATCGTGTGGTTCGACAAGTTTTGCGTCGCCGTCACGTCTAAACCGCGAAATTCTTGGATTCCCCGTCCCGAGGAGTAACAGGCGAACATGCGTACGACAATCAGTACGGAGAAACTGGTCCGCCAGTTCGACAGTCTCACGGCGGTCGACGAGGTGGATCTCGAGATCCAGCAGGGCGAGATCTACGGCTTCCTCGGACCCAACGGCGCCGGGAAGTCCACTACCGTCCGGGTGCTCTGCACCCTGCTGGCGCCCACCTCCGGTCGCGCGGTCGTCGCCGGGCACGACGTCGCCACCGATCCCGGCCAAGTGCGGCTGAGCATCGGAGTGGCGCTGCAGGAGGCGGCGCTCGACCCCAAGCAGACCGGCGAGGAGCTGTTGCGCTTGCAGGGTCGGCTCTACGGCCTATCCAAGGACGAGATCGTGCAGCGGCTCTCGGACCTGGCCCAACTGGTCGACATCGGCGACGCGTTGGGCCGGCCCATCAGCACCTACTCCGGCGGCATGAAGCGGCGCCTCGACCTGGCCGCCGCCCTCGTCCACAACCCCCAGGTGCTCTTCCTCGACGAACCGACGACCGGGCTCGACCCGGTGAGCCGGGCCCGCGTGTGGGAGGAGGTGCGCCGGCTCAATCAGGACCTCGACATGACCATCTTCCTCACGACCCAGTACCTCGAGGAGGCCGACGAGCTGGCCGACCGGGTCGGCATCATCAACGGGGGAAAGCTGGTGGCCGAGGGCACGCCCTTCGAGCTCAAGCGCCGCATCGGCAACGACGTGATCTTCGCCCGGCTCGATGGCGACGCCGCCGGCGCGTGCCCCATGGTCCAGGCCGTGGCCGGCGTCGCCGGAGTCGAGGCCCGAGGCAACGAGATGGTGATCACCGCCGCCGAGGGCACCGCCGTCATCGGCCCGGTGGCCGTCGCCCTCAACAACTGCGGCATACCGGTGCGCGACCTCACGCTGCGGACGCCGACGCTCGACGACGTCTTCCTCGAGCTGACCGGCACGCACATCCAGACGTCCGACGAGGCCATCGAGGCCGAGCTGGCCGAGATTACCGAGAGCGACAATGACAGCACGGAGGTGAAGTCGTGACCGCCATCGACACCACCGTCACGACGCCGGCCACGCCGAGCGCCATCCGAGCCCGCCCCGCCGGGTTCGTCCACGACGTCGCCTCCATCGCGGGGCGGGCGCTGCGGGCGGTTCCCCGCGACGTGGAAGCGGTGATCCCGCCGATCTTCATCGCCCTGTTCTTCTTCGTGGTGAACGTCGGCACGTTATCGGACCTCACCGAGAACAACATCCCCGGGTTCGACTTCACTGCGTTCCAGCTGCCGACGGCAATCCTGCTCGGCGTCACCGGCGTCTCACGGGCGTACGCCCTGGTGCTCGACGTGCAGGACGGGTATTTCGACCGGCTCCTGCTCACGCCCATCCGGCGCCTGGCCATCCTGCTCGGGCATCTGTGTGCCGACGTGGCGGTGGCGTGTGCGCTCACGATCCCGATCCTGATCCTGGGTTTCATCCTCGGCGTGCGGTTCGAGTCGGGGCCTCTGGGGGTCGTGGCGTTCATCCTCCTGGCCGGGCTGTGGAGCCTCGCGTTCGCCGGGTTCGGCTACGCCATCGCTCTCAAGACCGGCAACCCGGCGGCGGTGAACTCCAGCTTCCTGCTGTTCTTTCCCTTCCTGTTCCTGACGTCGTCGTACGTGCCCCGCGAGGAGCTGAGCGGCTGGCTGGACACCGTCGCTTCCATCAACCCCGTCACTTACCTGCTCGAGGGATTTCGCTCGCTGATCACCAGTGGTTGGGAATGGGCCGATCTCGGCCAAGCGCTGCTGGCAGTCGTCATCGTGGGCACCATCAGCATGTGGCTGTGCTTCGCCGCCCTGCGCGGCCGCATCAAGCGTGGCTGACGCCGGCGACGAACGCGAGGCTGCCGGGCACCGAGCCACCGGTGATGCTCGTCCGAGCGGTCGACCTTGGCCTCGAAGCGCTCCGCGAGCGTGACCACGCCAGGAGTTTCAAGAGAACGTCTCGCAGCCGGCTGCGGCTACGGCTAGCTCACGGCCTGTCGATCGCAGCCAGCGGCGACGCTGCCCAGGGCTTAACGTCACCGGTGGCGCCAGCGCCGCACAAATGACTGCACGGTGGGTGCCACGCCGCGAGGCAGTCCGAGAAACAGCACCAGGATCACGACGCCGTAGATGATCAGCCGGTACTCGTTGGCCTCGACCAGCCACTCGTCGACGATGGTGAAGGTGGCCGCGCCGATGACAGGCCCCAGCAGGCTACCGATGCCGCCGAACGCCAGCATGACCAGCACCCGGACGTCCACCTCGCCGAAGTCGAACGTCGACGGGCTGATGAACCCCTCGCTGTGGGCATACAGGGCGCCGGCGAGCCCGATCATCGCCGACCCAACCATGCCGGCGAGGACCCGGTACCGCTTGACGTCGACGCCGGTCAGCTCGGCGGCGACCTCGTCGTCACGCAGGGCCCGGAACGCCCACCCGACACGCGACCGTTGCAGCAACCGGTGCACCACCAGGCACGCGACGATGAGGACAACGAACGCGTAGTACGGCGCGACCTGTTCGCCGAGGAACGTGTCCGAACCGGCCTCGACCAGCAGCCCCGTCTCGCCGCGCGTGAGGTCGCGCTGGCCCAGCAGCAGGTTGTGGAACGCCAGCGAGAACGCCAGGGTCACGATCCCGGTGAAGATCACCCCCAGAGAGCGGCTCACCGCGATCCAGCTCAGCAGCCCGCCGACGGCCGCGGCAAGGAGGCAGGCGAGCACCATGGAGAGGATCAGCGGCAGCCCGCTGCGATCGCTCAGCAGCACCGACGCGTACCCCCCGACACCCGCGAGGGCCCCGACGCACAGGAACAGTTGGCCGGTGCTGCCGAAGATGACGTTGAACCCGATCGTGTACACCGCGAACAGCGCCCCGACGATGATCACGCCCATCATCGTCCGGGAGTCGCCGTAGCGGAGAGGCAGCAGCGCGGCCAGGCCACCGACGACGGCGATCGGCGCGTACGCCCGCGCCGCCGACGACCTCGCTCGGCGCCCGGCGCCCGACGGCCCCGGCTCCGCCGGTCGCCCTGGCTCCGGTTGCCGGACCTGCCTCGCGTGCCCCAGCAGGAGCCCCCGCATCATTCCCGCCCCATGCCCAGCAGGCCGGAGGGCCGCAGCACGATGGTCACCGCCGCCGCGCCCAGCAGAACGATCGTCGTGACGTACGAGCCGATGTAGTGAGCGCTCACCGTGTTGACGATGCCGAGCAGGACACCGGCCAGGAAGGCCCCGGACACGCTGCCCAGCCCGCCGACGACGGCCACGATCAGCGCGAGGATCGTGAAATCGATCCCGGCGTCGACGGTGACGGGGGATGTCATCGAGCGGGTCACGGCGACGAGCGCCGCCAGGACCGCGCTCAGCGCCAGGACGACGGCGCGTACGGTCGCCGGCCTCACCCCGCACAGCTGCGCCCCGATCTCGTCCTGGATCACCGAGCGCACCGCCTTGCCGAAGGTCGTGAAGCGGAACAAGGCGGCCAGCGCGATGCCCGTCCCCACAGCGATCGCCGATGCCAGGAGGGACCCGGTCCGCATGCCGACGCCGGCGATGTCGATCGGATCGCCCCCGATGTGCAGGCTCAGCGCCTCGATCGGGTAGCGCCACCCGAGCACGCCATCGATGACGAACGCGACGCCGAGCATGAGCAGCAGGCCGAGGAGCACCCGGGATTCTCCGCGCCGCCGGTACACGGGACGGAGCAGAGTGAGGTCGAGGAACAGCCCCAAGGCGCCCGCGACGGCGAGCCCCGTGAGGACGGCGACGGCCGCCGACGCTCCCGCATCCATCCGGAGCGCGACGACGATCGCGCCGAGCACCGCGAGCTGGCCGTGCGCGAGGTTGAGGACGCCGCCGAGGCCGTAGACCAGCGTCAGGCCGACCCCGAGCAGCCCGAACTGCAACCCGAGCACGATCCCGTCCAGGACGACCGCTTTCATGTGACCCCCAGATAGGCGCGCTGGACCTCGGGGTTGCGCTCCAGGTCGGCAGACGTGCCGGCGAACCGGATGCGCCCGTCCTCGAGGACGTAGCCGCGGTCCGCGAGCCCCAGTGCCAGCGGCACCTGCTGCTCGGCGACGAGGATGGTGAGACCGGCGTCGCGCAGCGCAGCAAGCGCCGCGTACGCGTCGGCGGCGAGCTTGGGGGCGAGGCCCGTCGTCGGCTCGTCGAGCAGCAGCAGCCGCGGGTCCCTCATCAGGGCCCGGCCGACGGTGAGCATCTGCTGCTCGCCGCCGCTCATCGTGCCGGCGGCTTGGCGATGCCGTTCGGCGAGTCGCGGGAACAGATCGAGCACGAGGTCGCGACGGGCCCGCTGGGGCCGCTCGGGGTAGGCGCCGAGGTCGAGGTTCTCCCGCACCGACATGTGAGGGAAGAGGTGACGATCTGCGGGCACGTACGCCAGCCCGCTCCGGGCGATGTCGTGGGCGCGCCGCCCGCTGATCGACCGGCCGTCGAAGGTGACCTGGCCGTGCGAGGCGCGCAACAGGCCGCAGACGGACCGGAACAGCGTCGTCTTCCCCGCCCCGTTCGACCCGATCACCACCACGACCTCGCGCTCGCCGACGGAGAGGGACACATCGTGGACCACGTCCTGGCCGAGGTAGCCGGCCGACAGCTCAGCGACCTCGAGCACCGTTCGTAACTCCCGTTCCGAGATAAGCGAGGACCACCTCCGGGTCGCGCATGGCGACCTCGGGCGGGCCGTCGACGAGCACGCAGCCGAAGTTCAGCACCACGACCCGTTCGGCGAGGCTCATCACGGCCTCCATCACGTGCTCGACCCAGATCACCGTCACGCCGAGCTGGTCGCGGGCCATCCGCACGATGTCGATGGAGGCGCGGAGCTCGGTGTCGTTGAGGCCGGCCATCACCTCGTCGAGCAGGAGCAGGCGGGGCCGCCCGGCCAGGGCGCGGGCGAGCTCGAGGAACCGCTGCTCGTGGAGGTTCAGCGTGCCAACGTCGTCGTCGCCGCGGCGGGACAGCCCGACGAACCCGAGCGCCTCGTCGGCCCGCTCGAGTGCGAGCGTCTCGCCGACCGGTCGCCCGACCGACCCGAACAGCGCCCCGAGCGCCGCGTTCTCGCGGACCGTCATCTCGGCGAACACCCGCGGGGTCTGGAGGACCATGGCGATGCCGGTCTGGCGGGTCCTATGTGCGGGCAGGCGCGAGATGTCGCGACCGAGGAACCGGATGGTGCCCGCCGTGGGCGCCTGGAGGCCGATCACCGTGCGCAGCAGGGTGGACTTGCCGGCGCCGTTGGGGCCGACGAGGGCGACGATCTCGCCCTCGTCGACCGTCAACGACACACCACCGACCGCGGGCAGGCCCCCGAAACGCTTCTCGACATCGACGAGTTCGAGGATCGCCACCGCGCTGCCCGGGTCCTCTACTCGGGTTCGTAGGGTTCGAGCGGTTCGGGCAGGATCAGCGTCTCGGGGTACCAGTCACCGGCCTCGTTGACGCCCTCCGGAGCCGGGCCGGGCCCGATGACCGTGAACAGCGGCTGGGCGTTCGCCAGCTCACCCCACTCGGTCCAGCCCATCTCGAAGGCGTAGCCGGGCAGGTCGAAGGTCTCGCCGTGGAGGTACTCCGCGATGTCGACCGGGTCGTCGCCGACCTCGCCCACCGCCTGGGCGACCATCTGGACGATCCCGTAGCCCGCGACGGCGTCGTCCTCCATGAACGTGTTGTCGGACATCGCCAGGTAGCGCTGGGCGAGCTCCTGGTAGTCGTCGCTCGCGAAGTCGGCGCAGTCGAAGTCGGCGTAGCGCTCGATGGCGGCGTCCCCGGCACGGGAGACGACCGCGGCCAGCGGCGCGTAGGCACCGGTGACGGGGACGTCGAGCCCGAGGTCGGCCGACTGCACGGTGATGGCACCCGACCCGGGTGGATGCCCGGTGGCTACGAGGAGCTCGGGGCCGAACGACTCCAGGTTGCGCAGGTACGTGGTGAAATCGGTCTCGGGCACCGGCGCCACCTCGACCTGGAGCTCGATGCCGACCGCATCGAACTCGTCTTCGAGGGCGGAGCGGATCGCCTGGCCCCACGCGTAGTCGGCGACGATCGCGCCGACCCGCGACAGCCCTTCCTGCTCGGCGTACTCAGCGATCGGCCCCGCGTCCATCGGCGCGGCGGGCAGGCAGGTGCGGAAGGTGTAGCGGCTGTTGGCCGTCAGGATCTCCTCCGAGCCCGCCTTGACGAGGAACAGCGGGGTCTCGAGCTCCTCCGCGGTGCGGGCGGTCGCCAGGCCGACGTCACTCGAAATCGTGCCGCCGATGGCGACCACGTCGTCCTCGATGAGGCGCTCGATGCCGCTCGCGCCTGCGTCGGCGTCCGACTGGTCGTCGACGACGACGAGCTCCAGCTGGCGCCCGTCGACCCCGCCCTCCTCGTTCAGCTCGTCGACCGCGAGCTGCATCCCGTCGCGAACCTGGAGGCCCCACGGCGCGAAGTTGCCCGTGAGCGAGGTGAGCGCACCGATCCGGATCGGCTCGCCCCCTCCTTCGGCGGTGGTCTCCGCCGACTCGCCCGCCTCGTCGTCATCGTCATCGTCACCGCACGCCGCGGCCACGAGTGCCGCAGCGGCGACAACCGCAACGAGCTTGAACAGTCCGGCCCTCATCACAACCCCCCTTGCTGGACGCTCGCACGCTATCGGTTGTTAGCAAAATTGTCCACAATCTGAGCGCATCCGGCTGTTCACTCCGCCTCGAGGCGCTCGCGCAGGGCGAAGCGCCGGATCTTGCCCGTCGGGGTCTTGGGCAGCTCGTCGACGACCTCGATGCGGCGTGGCCGCTTGAACGCCGCCATCCGCTCCCGGCAGTGCGCGTCGATGCTGACGGGGTCGATGCGGTGCCCGACGCGCGGCACGACGAAGGCCACGGTCACCTCGAGTCCATGCGGGTCTCGGCCCCGGACGACCGCGGCCTCGAGGACGTCGGGATGCTCGACGAGCACGCCCTCGACCTCCGCCGGCGACACCCAGATCCCACCCGCCTTGATCATGTCGTTGTTCCGGCCCAGGAACGTCCAGTAGCCGTCCACCGAGCGGCGGTAGACGTCGCCGGTCCGCAGCCACTCGCCGCGGAATGCAGCCCGGGTGGCCTCGTCGCGGCACCAGTACCCGGTGGCGAGCGACGGGCCCCGCACCTCCAGGTAGCCGGGGGCCTCGGGTTCGGTGACGTCGTGGCCGTCGTCGTCGACCAGGCGGGCGTCGTAGCCGGGGACCAGCCGGCCGCTCGTGCCCGGGTGCTCCACGCCCTTGGCATTGGACAGGAAGATATGCAGCGCCTCGGTGGTGCCGATCCCGTCGAGCACCGGATGGCCGACGCGGTCCTGGAAGCGGCGCTGCAGGTCGGCGGGGAGCGCCTCGCCGGCGCTGACCGTGCAGCGCACCGAGGCGAAGGCCTCGGGCGGCGGATCGGAGTCGAGCAACGCGGCGATGAACCCGGGCGTGGCGAAGAACAGGGTCGGCTGCTCGTCGCGCAGCAAGCGCACCACGTCCGGCGGCGTCGGAGGCCGCGGGTTCAGCACCGCACTGGCACCAACCGACAGCGGGAACGTGAGCGAGTTGCCGAGCCCGTAGGCGAAGAACAGCTTCGGCACCGACAGGCTGCGGTCGTCGGGCCCGATCTCCAGGACGGCGCGGCCGTACGTGTTGGCGGTGGCCTGGAGGCTGGCATGACGGTGCATGACGCCCTTGGGCTGGCCGGTGGTGCCTGAGCTGTAGAGCCAGAACGCTGGCGAGTCCGGCCCCGTCGGCGCCACGGGCGCGTCGGCACGGTCGGTCAGATCCGCCCAGGCGCGGACGGACAAGGTTCCGCCGTCCACCGCGGCGGCCGGCTCACCGACGACCACCGCAGTGCGCAGCTCCGGGCAGCCACTCGCCAGCGTGGGGAGGTGCCCCGCATAGCGGGCGGACACGACGACGGTGCCGGCGCTCGCGTCCGCCAGGATGGACGCCAGCTCCGGGGCCGTGAGCATGGTCGACAGGGGCACAGGCACCGCGCCCGACCGCAGGCCGCCGAGGAACCACGCGGGGAAGGCCGGCTCGTCGTCGAGCACCAGGGCCACGCGCTCGCCTCTGCGCACGTCGAACTCGCGGAGGGCGTTCTGCGCCCGCCACACCTCGCCCTGCAGCTCGGTGTAGGTCACCGTGTCCCCGTCGACCCGGTAGGCGGTCCGCGGTCCGTCCCCTGCGTCGAGACGCCGGTCGAGCAGCCAGGCGGCTGCGTTGTAGTCCTCCATTCGCCCCCCTTTCCTCACGTCCCGCCTCTCGCACGCCGACAGTGGGCGCTCCTCACGAGAGGTCGCAAGGTCACGTCACACCCGTACGTACTCGTAGTCCACTGGCTTGCGGGCGATGCCGGTCGCCGGTGGTGCGATCCATCCCGCCATCTCGCCCGGCCGTTGCACGCCCACCATGAGCGACTCGACGTGGGCACGGTCGGCGTCGGTGGGCAACCAGCTCCCGACCGCCGCCGCCCACTCCTCGTCGGTGAGCAGCCGCCCATCCGGGCTCACCCGGTGCGCGGCGAACTCCCCGACCCCCCGGTGGAACCCCACATGCGGCAGGACGAGCTCGCACCCGACGTCGGCCAGGGCGCGGTTCCATCGGTCCACGCCCTTCCGGCAGTCGGCGACGTAGTCGTCGCGCAGCGTCTCGTTGAGGGTGCTCAGCGCCGGTGCGTCCCGCTCCACGACGCGCCCCTCGGAGACGGCGGGCACCGGGCGCGTGGCATCGCGGAGCCGGTGGTCGTCGTCCCGGGCGGCCTCCTGGAAGCGCCCCTTGAGCCCGGCGGCGAAGTAGTTGGCCGCGTTGGTCGACGTCTCGGCGCCGAACAGGTCGAGCGAGACGCTGTAGTGGAGGTTCAGGTAGCGCTGCAGCGTGGCCACGTCGATGCCGCCGTGGGGACGCACGTCGTCGGTGTCGTGGGCCATCATCAGGTCGACCGTCCGCCGGACCACCCGCCCGACGCCGGTGGCGCCCACGAACATGTGGTGCGCCTCCTCCTTGAGCATGAAGTCGCAGGTGCGGGACAGCGGGTCGAAGGCGCTCTCCCGCAACGACGCGAGCTGGAACTTCCCGTCTCGGTCGGTGAAGTACGTGAACAGGAAGAACGACAGCCAGTCCGGCGTCGGCTCGTTGAACGCCCCGAGGATCCGGGGATGGTCCTGGTCGCCGGCGTGCCGTTCGAGCATCTCGTCGGCCTCGTCGCGGCCGTCGCGGCCGAAGTAGCGGTGCAGCAGGTAGACCATGGCCCACAGGTGCCGCCCCTCCTCGACGTTCACCTGGAACAGGTTGCGCAGGTCGTAATGGCTCGGTGCGGTGAGGCACAGCGCCCGTTGCTGCTCCACCGAGGCCGGCTCGGTGTCGCCCTGCACGACCACCAGGCGGCGAAGGTCGGCCCGGTGCTCGCCCGGCACCTCCTGCCACGCCGGGTCGCCCCGGTGGTCGCCGAAGCCGATGCGGCGGTCGGGCTCGGGGTCGGCCAGGAAGATTCCCCACCTGTACTCGGGCATCTTGACGTGGCCGAAGTTGGCCCACCCCTCCTGGCCGACGTCGATGGCCGTGCGGAGGTAGATCTCGCGGTCCTGGAACGCCACGGGCCCGAGCTGGCGCCACCAGTCGAGGAACCGGGGCTGCCACGACTCGAGGGCCCGCCGGAGGCGGCGGTCGGCGGCGAGGTCGATGTTGTTGGGGATCGTGGCTGCGATGTCGACGGTGGTCATGGCGCAACTCCCGCGGTGGTCACGTCCGTGCCCGGTCGTAGGTGGGGCGCGTGCCGGTGCCGTAGCTCCGGAGCGCACCCTCGGGGCCGACGGCGTTGGGGCGCTGGAAGATCCAGTTCTGCCAGGCCGTCAGGCGGCCGAAGATCTTGGTCTCCATGGTCTCGGGCCCGGCGAAGCGAAGGTTGGCCTCCATGCCGGTGAGGGCGTCCGGTGAGAAGCTGGCGCGCTCCTCGAGAGTGAGGCGCACCTCGTCGTCCCAGTCGAGGTCGTCCGGCGTCGCTGTGACGAGGCCGGCCTCCGCGGCCGCTGGCGCGAGCAGGTCCTTGCCGATCCGGGCGCGGGCGGCCGCCAGGCCCTCGTCGTCCCCCCAGAACCGGGTGGCGAGCCGGCTCAGACCGTTGGCCATCGGGAACCAGCCGTCGTTGGCGGCGGTCAGCCGGAGGTGCGCCTCGGGTCCGTCGAGCATCAGCGCCCGATCGGCGGCGAGGGCCACCTCCGCGAGCAGACCGGCGAAGCAACTGCCAGGCTCGATCAGCGCCACCAGGCTGCGGGCGGAGAGGTCGAGGCGCTTCAGCGTGCGCGTCCAGAAGAGGCGGATCTCCCGCACCAGCCAGTGGTCGGGCCACGCTGCGAGCACGTCCTCCGCGGCCAGGGTCAGCATGGGGTCGCCCTGCGTGCGCAGAACCCACGTGCCGACCTCCGGCTCGTCGAGGCGCAGCCGCAGGACGGCGTCATCGAGCTCACGGGCGGCGGCGAGCAGCCAGGCGGAGGCGCCGACGTCGAGCAGCTCGCCGGGATCGGCGGGCTGGGAACCGGTCGGCGCGTGGACGGTGAGGTTGGCGACGCCCAGCCCCCGGTCGATGGCCACCGACACGTGGGGGTAGCGCAGGGCGTCGTCGCCCCGGTCGATCTCCAGTGGCACGAGCACGACCCCGGGGCCCTCGTCGGGGCGGTCCGAGGTGGCGACGCGCGCCAGCGCCCGCTCCCGCACGACCTCGTCGAACCGACTGCGGGGGACGAGGGCGTCGACCAGACCCCACTCGACCGCCTGGCGACCCTTGACTCCCTCGGCCCGGGTGGCGAACACGTCGGCGCGGTCGCGGCGCACGTGGCGCTTGTCGACCAGCCGGGTGAGGCCCCCGGTGCCGGGCAGCACGGCCAGCAGCGGCACCTCGGGCAGCGACACGGCGGACGCGCGATCGTCGACCAGCAGGATCTCGTCGCAGGCGAGCGCCAGCTCGTAGCCCCCACCGGCGGCGATGCCGTTGACGGCCGCGATCCAGGTCTGCCCCGCGTTGGCCGTGGCGTCCTCGATGGCGAGACGGGTCTCGTTGGTGAACTTGCAGAAGTTCACCTTGTCGCCGTGGGTCGAGGTGGCCAGCATCTGGATGTTGGCGCCGGCACAGAAGACCTTGTCCAGGCCGCCCGTGACGACCACCGTCTTGACCTCGGGGTGCTCGAACCGCAACCGCTGGGCGGCGTCGTACAGCTCGATGTCGACGGCGAGGTCGTAGCTGTTGAGCTTGAGCTCGTAGTCGTCCCGGACGCCGGCGTCCGGCGTGACCCGCATGGTGACGGTGGCGACGGGCCCGTCGATCGCGAGGTCCCAGTGCCGGTACGTGGAGGGGTCGGTCCAGAGCTCCACGGTGGACGCCTTGGTCACGGCCTTGGTCACGGATCGTCCCCCCTTGCGCCGTTGAATCTATTGTCGACATATCTGTGTAGCTACGTCAAGAAGTTGTCATAGATCGCACGCCCTTGGGGAAGGTCGTCAGTCCCGGAGCCGTCGAGCTCCTCGTACCAGCGGTTGGCATCGGAGGCCCACGCCGCGTGCCGGTCATCGAACAGCGCTCTGGCCCGGCGACCCGGCCAGCCGTCGGGCAGCAGGGGATGGGGGATCTCCGGATCGATGAACGGGAAGTGCCGCCATTCGTGGACCAGCTCGGTCAGGGCCACGAACCGGGCCTCCTCGCCGTGCGGCGAGCTGCGCCCGAATACGCGCAGGAAGTCCTCGTAGCGGGAGGCCAGCGCGTCGAGGTCCCACGCGCGTTCGAGCAGCGCCTCGGTCGATGCCAGGTCGCCGGTCTCGGCGCGGAACACCACCGCGCCCGGAACCAGCTCCAGGTCCTCGAGCACCTGGTTCGCGAGCGCCTCGCGGTCGAGGTGCGGGGACAGCGCCACGCCGGGCGCCAGGAAGCCGAACCCGGCGAACCCGAGCTGGCTCCGCAGCTGGTGTCGCTTGGCCCGTTGGTCCTCGGGCACCGAGCACAGGACGACCAGCCAGCGCCCGTCCCAGGCGTCGTCGCCGCCGCCGAACTGGTAGATGCGCTCGGTGCCGGACGTGAGCAGGGCCCGGCCCGCGTCGGTCAGGTGCCAGGAGGCCCGCCGGCCCTCCCGATGCGACCGCACGACATCCTGGTCGGCGAGCCGGGCGAGCGCCTGGCGGGCGTTGCGCTCCTCGACGCCCAGCGCCCCGAGCGAGCGGATGACCGTCGACGTCCACACGGACCCCCGGTGTGGCAGGACGAACTCGCCAAGCGCGGTCAGCAGGAGCGCCTTCGCGCTCGAACCCGATCGTGGTCGCATCGCACGGACTGGCATGGCTGTCGTTGTACACCGGGCTCGCGACGTCCGAGCGCCGCGAGCATTGTCGACAATGATGTCAACATACGCCAGACTGGCGCCGGTGTCTGCTGGTGTGATCTCTGGCGTGTCGGCCGACGGCGTCCGCTGCATGCTGATGCGCGGAGGAACGTCCAAGGGTCTGTACTTCGTGGGCGGCGACCTGCCGGGCGACGAGCGCGCCCGCGACGACCTGCTGCTGCGGATCATGGGATCCCCCGACACCCGGCAGATCGACGGGCTGGGCGGCGCCCACCCCCTCACCAGCAAGGTCGCCGTGGTCGACCGTTCGACCGTCGGCGGTATTGCCGTCGACTACCACTTCCTCCAGGTGGCGGTCGACGATGCCGTCGTCACCGATCGCCAGAACTGCGGCAACCTGCTCGCCGGGGTCGCCCCGTTCGCGCTCGAGCGGGGCCTGGTCGAGGCGCCCGACGCCGACGTGGCGGCCGTGCGGATCCGGATGCTCAATACAGGAGGAGTGGCGACGGCGACCGTTCCGCTCCGGAACGGTCGTCCGCGCTACGACGGATCGACGGAGATCTCCGGCGTTCCCGGTACCGCTGCCGCGATCCGGCTGGACTTCGAGGACATCGCCGGGTCGTCGTCGGGCGCGGTGCTGCCCACCGGCAACCTGGTCGACGAGATCGCCGGCGTCGAGGTGACGTTGGTCGACAACGGGATGCCGGTGGTCGTGCTGCGCGCCCGCGACGTGGGCGTGTCCGGCTACGAGAGCTGCGCCGAGCTCGAGGCCAACGCCGCGCTGCGGGAGACCCTGGAGCGGGTCCGGCTGGCGGCGGGTCCGCTCATGAAGCTGGGGGACGTCACGGCCCTGACCGTGCCGAAGCTCACCCTCGTCGCCCCGCCCCGGAACGGCGGTGCGGTGTGCAGCCGCACGTTCATCCCTCACCGGTGCCACGACGCCATCGGGGTCCTGGGGGCCGTGAGCGTTGCGACCGCAGCGCTGCTGCCCGGGGGACCGGCGGCAGACGTGGCGGAGGTCGACGGGCGCGACACCGTGGTCGTCGAGCACCCCACCGGGAGCTTCGAGGCCGCCGTCGCCATCGCCTTTCCCCACGGCCGCCACGCCCCGCCGGTCGTCGAGCGCGCCGGCATCATCCGCACGGCGCGCAAGCTCATGGACGGCGTCGTCTTCCCCGGGCCGGCCCGGTGAGCGAGCGCAGCGAGCGAACCATCAGCACAGTGCCCTGCTCGGCCCGAAGGGCCGATGGCTCATTGCGCGCATCCCGAAGGGTGCGCCAATGAGCCCACTCGAGCGGACGATTCCGCCGCCCCATCCGGACCCGCACCCGCCCCGCGCCTTCACGCCGCCGCCGCACGCCTGCGACGCGCACTGCCACATCTTCGGCCCCGCCGCTCGGTTCCCGTTCTCACCCGACCGCAGCTACACGCCCCCCGACGCGGGGATCGACGATTTCGAGCGGCTCCAGGCCCGTCTGGGGCTGTCGCGCGCGGTGTTCGTCCAGGCCAGCTGCCACGGCACCGACAACCGGGCGATGGTCGACGCGCTGAGGCACGGGGCCGGCCGCTACGCCGGCGTCGCCATGGTCGACGACACCTTCACCGACGACGACCTGTCCGAGCTGCACGCCGCGGGCGTGCGCGGGACCCGGTTCAACTTCGTCGCCCACCTCGGCGGCGCCCCGGACCTCGACAGCTTCTGGCGGATCACCGGCCGGATCGTCCGCCTCGGCTGGCACCTGGTGCTCCACTTCGACGCCCTGGATCTACCGGCCTACGCCGAGTTGCTGGACCGGATCCCGGGCCCCTATGTCATCGACCACATGGCGCGGGTCGACGCCAGGGCCGGGCCCGACCAGCCGCCGTTCGCGGCGCTGCTGCGGCAGCTGGGTGACGAACGCTGCTGGGTGAAGATCTCCGGCGCGGAGAGGCTGACAGCTGACGGCGCGCCGCCCTATGCCGATGTCGTCCCCCTCGCCCGGGCAGTCGTCGCCGCCGCGCCCGACCGCGTGCTTTGGGGGACCGACTGGCCGCACCCCAACGTCCGCCACATGCCCGACGACGGCGACCTCGTCGACCTCCTGGCCGACGTCGCCCCCGACGAGGCCACCCGCCACCAGATCCTCGTGGACAACCCCGAGCGGCTCTACGACTTCGTGGCCTGAGGGCAGGCTGGCCTAGCCCCAGACCTCCTCCGCGACCTCGACGATACGCCGCAGCTTGGCGACCTGGTCGTCGTACGACAGCTGGTTCCCCTCGACCGTCGACGAGAAGCCGCACTGCGGCGACAGGCACAGCTGGTCGATCGGAACGAACCTCGACGCCTCCTCGATGCGCCGCTTGAGGGTGTCCTTGTCCTCGAGCTGGGGCCGCTTGGTGGTCACCAGCCCGAGCACCACCTGCTTGCCCGGGGGTACGAACCGCAGGGGCTCGAAGCCGCCGGAGCGGGCATCGTCGTACTCGAGGAAGAAGCCGTCGACCTGCAGCTCCCCGAACAGCGCCTCGGCCACGAAGTCGTAGCCGCCCTCCGCCGCCCACGACGAGCGAAAGTTGCCCCGGCAGAGGTGTGTGGTGACGGTCAGCCCCTTGGGCCGCCCCGTGAGCGCGGCGTTGATCTGGCGGATGTACCGGAGGTGCTGATGCTCGGCGTCGTCGCCGCGCTCGGCCAGCTGATCCCGCTGTGCCGGGTCGTTGAGGTAGGCGAGGCTGGTGTCGTCGAACTGCAGGTAGGTGCAGCCCAGCTCGGCCACGCCGGCGACCTGCTCGGCGTACGCGGCGCTGAGATCTTCCCAGAACTGCTCGATGTCGGGGTACACCGCTGGGTCGAGTGCGGCCCGGCCCCCGCGGTAGTGGACCATGCTCGGCGAGGGGATGGTCAGCTTGGGCGTGGCGGTGGTCGTCGCCCCGGCCAGGAAGCTGAAGTCATCGCCGAAGATCACCTTCGGGAGCGAGATCCGCTCGTCGACGACCAGCGCCGGGGCCTCGAACGAGAGCTCACCCTGCTCGTTGTGGAACTCGACCCTGAGCTTCTCGTCGCCGGGGTGCACGCCCCCCAGCTGGTAGATGAAGTCCATGTGCCAGGAGGTACGGCGGAACTCGCCGTCGGTGGCCGACTGCAGTCCGACGTCTTCCTGCATCCGGACGACGTCGCGGATGGCCTGGTCCTCGACGGCCCGCTTGTCGGCGGCGTCGATCCGGCCGGCGGCGAAGTCCTCCCGGGCGCGCAGGACCTCGGGCGGCCGCAGCAGGCTGCCCACATGGTCGGCCCGGAAGGGCGGAGAGGTTCGAGCAGACATGCGTTACCTCCTGGTCCTCGTGTCGATGGTCACAGCGGGAGCCCGACGTAGTTCTCGGCCAGGGCGTGCTGCGCCGCCTCCGAGCCGGCCAGGTAATCGAGCTCGGCCTCCTGGATGCGCTGGCCGAAGCCGCCGGTCTCGGGGAATCGGTGCAGCAGCGAGGTCATCCACCACGAGAACCGGACCGCCTTCCAGACCCGGGCCAGCGCCCGGTCGGAGTACTCGGCGAGCCCGCTCGTCGAGCCGGTGGTCAGCGCGTGCGTCAGCGCGCCGGCCAGGTAGTGCACGTCGGAGACGGCGAGGTTGAGGCCCTTGGCGCCGGTGGGCGGCACGACGTGTCCCGCATCGCCGGCCAGGACCAGGCGGCCATACCGCAGCGGCTCGGCCACGAAGCTGCGCAACGGCGTGATGGACTTCTCGATCGACGGACCGGTCACGAGCCGGGCGGCGGCCGTATCGGGCAACCGGGGGAGGAGCTCCTCCCAGAAGCGATCGTCCGGCCAGTCGTCGACGCCGTCGTCCAGGTCGCACTGGACGTAGTAGCGGCTGAGCCGGGCGTGGCGCATCGAGCACAGCGCGAAGCCGCGCTCGCTGTGGCAGTAGATCAGCTCGGTGTCCACCGGCGGCGTCTCGGACAGGACGCCGAGCCAGCCGAACGGGTAGAGCCGCTCGTAGGTCCGCAGGATCGAGGCGGGAAGGACACCGAGGCTCACGGAGTGGGCGCCGTCGCAGCCGGCCACGTAGGCGCAGTCGATGCGCTGCGTCGCCCCGTCCCGGACGAACGTCACGTACGGCGCGTCGCCGTCCACGCCACCGGGCAGGACGTCGGCGGCCTCTTCCACGACGGTGACGCCGGCCTCGTCGATGGCGGCGTAGAGGTCCTCGGTCAGCTTGGTCTGGCCGTAGACCATGATGCTCTTGCCGGTCAGGCCCTTGAAGTCGACGCGCACGTGGCGACCCCGGAAGCTCAGCCCGACGCCCTCGTGCACGAACCCCTCGCGGTCCATGCGTTCCCCGACGCCGGCGTCCCGGAGGACCTGGACCGTTCCCCACTCGAGGACCCCGGCCCGGATCCGCCCCAGCACGTGCTCGCGGGTCTGGCGCTCGAGGATCACCGACTCGATGCCGGCGAGGTGCAGCAACTGGGCCAGCAGCAACCCCGCGGGGCCGCCGCCGATGATCACGACGGGGGCTCGGCTCGGAACGTCCATGCCCCTGCGCCCTACGACGGCTCGCCGGCCAGGATCCGGTCGACCCGGTCCAGGGTCTGCATCGCCGGGAGGCACTGGGCGACGCTGGCGTTGGGCTCGCGCCCGGCCTCGATGGCGTCGAAAAACTCCCGGGCCTGTAGCTCGTAGCCGTCCAGCGAGGGGTAGAGCCCCGAGAGGTCCATGGGGTTGTCGTAGCCGTCGACCAGCTCGTCGTAGCGGGCCACGTAGGTGCCGGTGTCGCCGATGTAGCGGAACCAGGTGCCGAAGGGCCCGTCGTTGTTGAACGACAGCGCCAGGCTGCAGAGCCCGCCGGACGGGGACCGCAGCCCGATGGTCATGTCCATGGCGATGCCCAGCTGGGGGTGCGGCGGGCCCTGCTGGGCACTGACGGCCGCCGGCGACTCGCCGGTCTGGTAGTGGAACAGGTCGACGGTGTGGCAGGCGTGGTGCCACAGCAGGTGGTCGGTCCAGTCGCGGGGCTCGCCGAGGGCGTTGCGGTTCTCCCGCCGCAGGAAGAACGTCTGCACCACCAGGTGCTGCAGCGTCAGCTCGCCCGACACGATGCGCCGGTGGACCCACTGATGGCTCGGGTTGAACCGGCGGGTGTGGCACACCATGGCCGTCACGCCCGTGCGTTGCTGGGTGGCCACCACCGCCTCGGCGTCGGCCAGGCTGTCGGCCATGGGGATCTCGACGAGCACGTGCTTGCCGGCCTCCATGGCCTGGACGGCCTGGCTCGCGTGGAGCTGGGTGGGCGTAGCGAGGATGACCGCCTCGACCCCGGGCTGGACCAGGGCCTCGGCGAGATCGGCGGTGCGGTGACCGATGCCGTGGTCGGCCGCGAACGTGGCGGTGGGCACGGCGTCACGGCCGACCACGCTGACCACAGAGTGGCCGCCGATGCTGCGCACGGCGTCGAGGTGCTTCCGGGCGGCGGCGCCGGTGCCGGCGAGGACGATCTTCATCTGCGCTGTCCTGCTCCTCTCCCGGTGCGTATTGTCAACAGTAGTGTCAACGATCTGGCTCGTCACCCGGGATGCGGCGCGACCGCGGCGGCCCCTGCAGCCGTCCCTCGGTCGCGCCGGTCAAGCTGCCACACTGATCCGGCGATGACAGCGAAGCGCGCGGCGGCACGACAAACGGTGGCGGAACGTCTGCGCGCCGACATCCTCCAGGGCGTGTTCCCGCCGGGCGAGCGGCTGATCGAGCTGCAGCTCAGTGAGCGCTACGCCGTCGGCCGGGCCGCGATCCGAGCGGCCCTCGTCGAGCTCGACACCCAGGGCTTGGTGCGGCGGGAGACCAACCGCGGGGCGACGGTACGGCGCATCAGCGTGGCGGACGCGGTGGAGATCGCCGAGGCCCGCGCCGCGCTCGAGGGCCTGGTGGCCCGGCGGGCCGCCGAGCGGGCGACGGCCGCCGACCGCAAGGAGCTGCGGGCCCTCGTGGGGGAAATGCAGATGGCGGTCGAGCAGGACGACAAGCCGGGCTACTCGAAGCTCAATCGCACGCTGCACGCGACGCTGCCGCGCATCGCCCACCACAGGGTGGCCGACGACCTCATCGCCAACCTCCGCGACCGCGGGGTGCACCATCAGTTCCAGCTGTCGCTCATGCCCGGCCGGGCATCCCAGTCGCTGGCCGAGCACCGGGCCATCGTCGACGCCGTGGTCGCGGGCGACCCGGATGCGGCCGAGTCGGCCATGCGTGCCCACCTGGACTCGGTCATCGACGCCCTCCGGCAGTGGGAGCACCTGGACCGGCGCTACGCCTGACCCGGCCCGGGTCCTGCGGGCCGCTCGGCGGCTCGGGGACGAGGGTCGGGTCGGCGGCGATCTGCCGCAGGCGGACCGTGGTCGCCCGGGACATGGTGGCGTCGACACCGAGCTCGTCGAGCAGCTCGACCGTCGCCTCCATCTCGTCCAGCCGGCGCCGGGCGTGCAGAGGGGTCCCGCTGACCAGCCGGCGGAGCAGCGCCTCGTCGACGTCCGAGAGCTGCTCCAGCAGCTGATCCCACGTCTCTGCGGCCAGCCCGGCCGCCTCGGCCGCTCGCACGGCCTCGATCAGCAGCTGCGCCAGGCCCTTCATGACCACGCTGCGCAGCAGCTTGCGCGTCGCCGCCTGGCCGGCCTCGGGTCCGACGACCTCGACCGGCATCCCCAGCGGCCGCATGGTGGCGGCGAAGTCGGCGGCCGCCGTCCCCGCAGCCAGCGAGGGGGTGCGCAACCCGTTGCCGGGCACCGGCGCCATCAGCGCGACGTCCACGAACCCCACCCCGGCGGCCGCAGCCGTCGAGGCCAGCCGGTGCTTGCATCCGGGCGACGCGGTGGAAAGGTCGGCGTAGATCGCACCAGGTGGCAGGGTGCCGACCACGGAGTCCAGGGCCGCGGCCGCACCCGATGCTGGCGTGACCGCGAGCACCAGGTCGGCCCCGGCCACGGCGGACGCCGGGTCGTCGTGCCGCACGACGCCCTCCGGCGTCAACGGTGCCGCCGGGTCGTAGCCGGCCACATGAGCGCCCGCGCCTGCGGCGGCGGCCAGGTCGGAGGCGAGGGCCGCGCCGGCCTCGCCGAGGCCCAGGACGGCGATCCGCCTCACCCGCCATGCCCCCGGGCGATGGTCCCGAGCGGTGGGGGGAGCGGCAGCCCAACGACCGGCGTCACCCGGTGTACTCCACGCCGAGCTCCGCCAGCTTGCTGCGCAGGCCGTAGATGTCGACGCCGAGCTCCCCGGCGGCCAGGCGGGACCGGGTCGCCTCCTCGCGGGCCACTCGCTGGCGAGCCTGCTCGAGCGTGGCGGGTGCCTCGCTCCGGGGCACGACGACGACGCCGTCGTCGTCGGCACAGACCACGTCGCCCGGGTGGACGATCTGCGCGCCCAGGACGACCGGGACGTTCACCGAGCCGGCGGTGGCCTTGACCGTGCCCTCGCAGGACACGTGCTGCGACCAGACCGCGAACCCCATCGCCCGCAGCTCCGCGGTGTCGCGCACTCCCGCGTCGATGACCAGCGCCCGCACACCCCGGGCCATGAGCGACGTGGCCAGCAACTCGCCGAACATACCGTGGGACGACGACGCCGTGTTCGTCACCACCAGCACGTCTCCTGCCTCGCACACCTCCACCGCGGCGTGGACCATCAGGTTGTCGCCTGGGTGGCAGCTGACGGTGACGGCCGATCCGGCGAGCCGGGTGCCCTGCTGGATCGGCCGCAGGTGCGGGCCCGCGAAGCCCCGCCGTCCGAGCGCCTCGTGGACGGTGGCGGCGCCTAGCGCGCCGAGCGCGTCGACGATCGCTGGCTCGGCCCGGTCGATGCGGCGGACGACGACGTGGCGGGGAGTCATGAGGGATGCGTCATGGTCACGAGGAGATCACCGCTTCCACCCGCGGGAAGACGCGGCGGACGTTGCCTTCGAAGATCTTGCGACGATCCTCGTCGCTCAGCCCTGCGGCGTCGAGGTACCGGCGGGTGTCGTCGTAATGGTGCCCGGTGCGCGGATCGACGCCTCGAACCGCGCCGATCATCTCCGAGGCGAACAGGATGTTGTCTGCCGGGATGACGGCGAGGAGGCAGTCGATGCCGGCCTGGTGGTACACGCAGGTGTCGAAGAACACGTTGTCGGCCAGCAGCTCGTCGGGTGAGGGCCGGCCGAGGTCCTGGGCCAGGCCCCTGAACCGGCCCCAGTGGTAGGGGACGGCGCCGCCGCCGTGCGGGATGATCAGGCGCAGGGTCGGGAAGTCGGCGAACAGGTCGGCCAGGAGGAGCTGCACGAAGGCGGTGGTGTCGGCGCCGAGGTAGTGGGACCCGGTGGTGTGGAAGTTCGGGTTGCAGGCCGCGCTCACATGGATCATGGCCGGGACGTCGAGCTCGCACAGCGCCTCGTACAGCGGATACCAGGACCGGTCGGGCAGGGGCGGCCCGTCCCAGTAGCCGCCGGACGGGTCGGGGTTGAGGTTGCAGCCGACGAACTCCATCTCGGTGACGCAGCGCGCCAGCTCGTGGACCGACGGCTCGATGGGCGCCCCGGGCGACTGGGGGAGCTGGCAGACCGGAGCGAAGCGGTCGGGGTACAGATCGCAGGCCCGGCGGATCAGGTCGTTGCACCGCTGCGCCCAGAACCGGCTGGTGTCGATGTTGCCGACGTGGTGGCCCATCCACGAGGCCCGGGGGGAGAACAGCGTCAGGTCGGTGCCCCGCTCGTGCTGCAGCCGCAGCTGGGCCCCCTCGAGGCTGGCCCGGATGTCGTCGTCGCTGATCGCGGGGAGATCGACGTCGCCGGCGTGACCGGGATCGGTGCCGAGGGCCGCGATCTGCGCGTCGCGGTACTGGCCCAGCTGGGGTGGCGCCGTCGTGTAGTGGCCGTGGCAGTCGATGATCATCGTCGATGGGCCTCTCGCCCGCGGAACGCCGTTCCAGCGTCTTCACGTCGCGCCACATTGTCTACAATCTTGTGAACATCGATGCTAGTGTCGGCGTGTGCCGGACGACGAGGTGCGGGCCTACGACGACATCCCCGGCACCTACGTGTTCGACGCCCTGCGCAGCCGCCGGGGCTACCCGCTCAACAGCTTCCTCATGTCGCTCAACAAGGCCGCGAACCGTGACGCGTTCCGGGCCGACGAGGCGGCCTACCTCGACCGGTTCCCCCTCGACCCGGAGCAGCGCGAGGCGGTGCTCCAGAGGCAGTGGCTGCGCCTGCTCGAGGTGGGTGGCAACCTCTACTACACGTACAAGCTGGCGGCCTGCGACGGCATGACGTTCCAGGACCTGGCGGCCGAGCAGACCGGCATGACGCCCGAGGCGTACCGCCGCATGATGATCGAGGGTGGCCGTCCCATCGAGGGGAACCGCTCCCGGGCCGAGTGGGCAGCAAGGGGCGAGGGCTGATGGCCCAGGTCGTCGCCGGCGTGGGGTGCTCCCACGTCCCGGCCGTGGGGGTGGCGATCGACAAGGGCCAGACGGGCGACCCGTACTGGGCTCCGTACTTCGCCAAGGTCGAGCCGGCCCGGGCGTGGATGGCCGCTGTCGACCCGGACGTGTGCATCGTCGTGTACAACGACCACGCCTCGGCCTTCTCGCTGGAGGTCATCCCGACCTTCGCGTTGGGCCTGGCGGCCGAGTTCCCGCCGGCCGACGAGGGCTACGGTCCGCGCGCGGTGCCGATCGTCGAGGGTCACCCCGAGCTTGCGTGGCACCTGGCGGAATCGCTGATCCTCGACGAGTTCGACCTGACCCTCGTCAACGAGATGGAGGTCGATCACGGGCTCACCGTGCCGCTGTCGGTGCTCTACGGCCAGCCCGAGGCCTGGCCCTGCCGGGTCATCCCGCTGTGCGTCAACGTGATCCAGTACCCGCCGCCGACCGGCAACCGCTGCTACCGGTTGGGCCAGGCGATCCGGCGGGCGGTCGAGTCCTACGGCGGCGGGGAGCGGGTCGTGGTGTGCGGCACGGGCGGCATGTCCCACCAGCTCCAGGCGCAGCGGGCCGGCCTGATCAACGAGGCGTTCGACCACGCGTTCCTGGACCGGCTCACCGCCGACCCCGAGGCCGCCGCCCACATCCCTCATCTCGACTACATCCGGGAAGCTGGCTCGGAGGGCATCGAGCTCGTCATGTGGCTGGTGATGCGCGGCGCGCTCGACCCCCACGTGCGCGAGGTCTACCGGGCAACCCACGTGCCCACCTCGAACACTCACAACGGCCTGCTCATCCTCGAGAACGCCTGAGCCCCAGGT
>JBKPHT010000072.1:0-5862 GCA_046730015.1 Actinomycetota bacterium | reverse complement strand
GTGGAGGCCGAGGTGCTGGCGGTGGTGGCGGACAAGACCGGCTACCCGGCCGACATGCTGGACCTCGATCTCGACTTGGAGGCCGACCTGGGCATCGACACGGTCAAGCAGGCGGAGGTGTTCGCGCTGATCCGTGAGCGGTTCGGGATCGAGCGGGACGACAAGCTCAAGCTGCGCGACTACCCGACGCTGGCCCACGTGATCGGCTTCGTGCGGGACCGGTCGGCGGCGACCGCCCCGGCCGGAGCGGAGCCGGAGGGGTCTGGCGTCGCTCACGCCGAGATGTCGTCGCAAGCGACGCCCGCACCGCCGCCCGGACCGATCGCGGACGTCTCGAACGCCGACCGCATGCCACGGCGGGTGCCCGTTCCGACCATCCGCCCGCCGCTCGATCGCTGCGTGGCGACGGGGATCGACCTCCGGGCGGGTACGAGGGTCGTCGTCGCCTGCGACCGCGGCGGCGTGGGCGCCGAACTGGCCGAGCGACTCGTGGCGCGGGGCGTCGAGGTGCTCACCGTCGACGACCGGCCCGAGGTCGACGACCTGGTCGCCCAGATCGACCGCTGGCTGGCCGACGGCCCGATCCACGGCGTCTACTGGCTCGCCGCCCTCGACGTCGAGGGCCGCGTCGAAGCGATGGACCTCGGCACGTGGCGGGAGGCGAACCGGGTGCGGGTCAAGCTCCTCTACGCCACGATGCGGCGGCTCTACGAACAGATCTCCGGGCCGGGAACGTTCCTCCTGACCGCGACCCGGCTCGGCGGCCATCACGGCTACGACGAGGACGGCGCCGACGCGCCGCTGGGCGGCGCGGTGACCGGCTTCGCCAAGGCGTTCGCCCGCGAGCGGCCCGACGCAGTGGTGAAGGCGATCGACGTCGGACCGGCCGATGCTCCCGGCGACGTCGCCGATCTGCTCGTGGCGGAGGCGCTGCACGACCCGGGCGCCGTCGAGGTCGGCCGCGCCGAGGGGCTGAGGTGGACCGTCACCCTCGAGGAGAGGCCCGCGGCCACCGAGCACGGCGAGGGCATGGTCCTCGGGTCGGACACCGTGTTCGTCGTGACCGGCGCCGCCGGCAGCATCGTCTCGGCCATCACGCAGGACCTGGCCGGGGCGTCGGGTGGCATCTTCCACCTGCTCGACCTCGTTCCGAAGCCCGAGCCGGACGACCCCGACATCGGCCGCTTCACCACCGACCGGGAGGGCCTCAAGGCCGACCTCATCGAGCGGCTGCGCGCGGCCGGTGAGCGGCCCACGCCGGTGACGGTCGAACGCGAGCTGGCCCGGATCGAGCGGCTCGCGGCCGCACGGGCCGCCATCGATGCGGTGCACGCGGCAGGCGGCCAGGCCTTCTACCACAGCGTCGATCTCACCGACGCGCACGCGGTCGCCCGGGTCATCGGCGACGTGGCGGTGGGCGACGGCCGCATCGACGTGCTGCTGCACGCCGCGGGCCTCGAGGTCAGCCACGCCCTGCCCGACAAGGCGCCGGGCGAGTTCGACCTCGTGTACGGGGTGAAGACCGACGGCTGGTTCAACCTCATGTCGGCGATCGGCGACCTGCCCCTGGGCGCCACCGTCGCCTTCAGCTCGGTCGCCGGCCGGTTCGGCAACGCCGGCCAGACCGACTACAGCGCGGCCAACGACCTGCTGTGCAAGCTGGCGTCGGCGATGCGCACGACCAGGCCCGGCACGCGGGCGATCGTCATCGACTGGACGGCGTGGGCGGGCATCGGCATGGCGGCGCGGGGCTCCATCCCCAAGGTGATGGAGCTGGCGGGCATCGAGATGCTGCCGCCGGAGGTGGGCATCCCGACGATCCGCCGGGAGCTGACCGCCGGTGCCACCCGCGGCGAGGTCGTCGTGGCCGGGCGCTTGGGCGTCATGGCCGAGGAGCGCGCAGACCGCGGCGGCGTCGACCCGGCCCGCTTCGACACCGCCGCGACCGGCCCGATGGTCGGTCGGGTCTCAGCCATGGGCGTCCACGGTGGGCTCGTCGTCGAGACCACGCTCGACCCCGCGGAGCAGCCGTTCCTCGGCGACCACCAGATCGAGGGCACGCCGGTGCTGCCCGGCGTGATGGGGATCGAGGCGTTCGCGGAGGTCGCGGCGCTGCCGCTGCCGGGATGGCGCCCGGTCGAGATCGAGGAGGTCGAGTTCCTCGCGCCGTGCAAGTTCTACCGGCACGAGCCGCGCACGCTGGCGATCACGGCGACCTTCCGACGGGAGGGCGACCAGCTCGTCGCCGACTGCCGGCTCGTCGGCAGCCGCCGGTTGGCCAACCAGCCCGAGCCCCAGACGACCACCCACTTCACGGGCCGGGTCCGGCTGGCGCGGGCGCCGCTCGCCGACGGGGAGCCCGCGCCCGCGCCCCCGTCGCCGGACGGGAAGGGCACGACGGCCGATGCGATCTACGGCGTCTACTTCCACGGTCCCGCGTTCCGGGTGCTCGAGCGGGCTTGGCGTGACGAGCAGGGACCGGTGGGGCTGCTCGCGGCGGAGCTGCCGATCGACCACGTGCCGGCCGAGCGGCCCGAGGTCGCCTCTCCGCGCCTCATCGAGCTGTTCTTCCAGACGGCGGGGATCTGGGAGATCGGTCGTCACGGGCGGTTCGGGCTCCCGCAGCACGTGGACCGGATCGGGGTCCTCGGGGCGCTCGAAACGCCCCGGGGCCGGGTGGCGGCGGTGGTGGAGCCGGGTGACACCGGTTTCGACGGCCGCGTCGTCGACGAGGCCGGCACCGTCCTCGTCGAGGTGCGCGGCTACCGCACCGTCGAGCTTCCCGGGGCCGTCGACCCCGAGCGGCAGACCCGGCTGGCCGAGGCCATGGCCTGACCGGGCGGATCCACCGACGCACCCGCCAGTAACTATTGCCTCGGGAGGGGCAGGATGCCGTTCCAGCGGATCGCCATCGTCAACCGGGGCGAGCCGGCCCTGCGGTTCATCAACGCGGTGGCCGAGCTCAACTGCGGGGGTGGCGACCGGCTGACGACCATCGCGCTGTACACCGAGCCCGACCGGCATGCATGGTTCGTCCGGGAAGCCGACGAGGCGGTGTGCATCGGCCCCGCCACCACGTTCGACGAGCGCGTCGGGCGGGAGACGCAGACCTATCTCGACCACGGTCGGCTCGAACGGGCGCTGGTCGCGACGGGCGCGGACGCCGCCTGGGCGGGCTGGGGCTTCGTCGCCGAGCAGCCCGAGTTCGTCGACCTGTGCGACAAGCTCGGCATCGTCTTCATCGGCCCCTCCGGCGACGCCATGCGGCGGGTCGGCGACAAGATCCGGTCCAAGCGGCTGGCCGAGGCGGCCGGGATCCCCGTCGTCCCGTGGAGCGGCGGGCCGGTGGCCGACCTCGACGCGGCGTCCGCCGCCGCCGAGCGAGTCGGCTACCCGCTGTTCATCAAGGCGACGGGCGGGGGTGGCGGCCGCGGCATCCGGCGGGCGGCGAACCAGGCCGAGCTGGTCGGGGCGTTCGAGGTGGCCCGGGCCGAGGCCCGTCATTCCTTCGGCGACCCGACGGTGTTCCTCGAACGCCAGATCACGAACGCCCGTCACGTCGAGGTCCAGGTGATCGCCGACCGTCACGGTGGCGTGTGGCCGGTCGGGCTCCGCGACTGCACGCTCCAGCGGCGCCACCAGAAGGTGATCGAGGAGTCCTCGTGCACGCTGCTCGATCCCGATCAGGAGGCCGAGATGAGCCGGAGGGCGGCCGAGCTGTGCCGGCTCGCCGGCTACAGCAGCGCGGGCACGGTCGAGTTCCTCTACATGCCGGAGCCGCGGCACTGGTACTTCATGGAGGTGAACGCCCGCCTCCAGGTCGAGCACCCCGTGACCGAGCTGACGACCGGGCTCGACCTCGTCAAGCTGCAGATCGAGGTGGCCCGGGGCGGCCGGCTCGACGGCGAGCCACCGGCCCCGTCGGGCTATGCCCTGGAGGCGCGCCTCAACGCAGAGGATCCCGACAACCAGTTCGTCGCGGCGCCGGGCCGCGTCCGCTGGTTCCGCACGCCGGCCGGGCCCGGCGTCCGGGTCGACACCGGCGTGGCCGAGGGCGACGAGATCGCCGCCGAGTTCGACTCGATGATCGCCAAGCTGCTGGCCTGGGGCCGGGACCGGGAGGAAGCCCGCGCTCGCCTGGCTCGTGCGCTGGCCCAGACCCAGGTCATCGTCGAGGGCGGGCGCACCAACAAGGCATTCCTCCTCACGCTGCTCCAGCATCCCGACGTCGTCGCGGGGCGCTATGACACCGGCTGGATCGACGCCCACATGGGCACCGGCGAGCTGCTCGAACCCCGTCACGCCGACGTCGCGCTCGTGAGCGCGGCCGTCGAGGCCTACGACGTGGAGCACGCGCTCGCCCGTGCCGCGTTCTACGCCGAGGTCGCACGCGGCCGCCCCGGCCCGGCGGCCGACATCGGCCGTCGCATCGAGTTCCGCTACCGGGGCCACCCGTACGCCCTGCACGTGTACCAGCTCGGGCCGGCGACCTATCGCGTCGCGACGGGCGCGTCGCTGGTCGACGTCGAGGTCGAGCGGCTCGGCGAGGTCGAGCGGCGGGTCACCCTTGCCGGCCGCCGGCACCGGGTGCTGTCCTCGGTCGTCGGGCCCGTCCACTCGGTCGAGGTCGAAGGCGTGACCCACACCATCGCCCGCGACGAGGGCGGCGTGGTCCGCTCGCCGGCTCCGGCGGTGATCGTGTCCGTGGCGGTGTCACCCGGCGGCAGGGTGGCGGTGGGCGATCCACTCGTGGTGCTCGAGAGCATGAAGATGGAGACGGCCGTGACGGCCAGCTTCCCCGGACGGGTCAGGTCGGTGCTCGTCGCCCCGAACGTGCAGGTCGACGCCGGCGATCCCTTGCTGCAGCTCGAGCCACTCATCGCCGAGGAGGAGGCCATTCCCGGTCGCCCCGTCGGTCTCGACTTCGGCCCGGGGGCGAGCCGCGGGGGCGACGCCGCTGACGCCATGCGCGACTACCTCCTCGGCTACGACCTCGACCCGGCGGCCATGCGCCACATCGAACGAGGCGACGACCCCTGGGCGCCGCTAGCGCCCGACGATCCCGACCGGCTCCGGGGCGAGGAGGAGATCCTCCACCTGTTCGCGGACGTCTCCGCCGTCTCGCGTCGCCGGCCCGAGCCGGCGGACGAGGTGACCGGCGAGCGGGTCCGGGCGCCCGAGGAGCATCTCCTCACCTGCCTGCGCACCTACGGGACGGGGGGCGTAGGGCTTCCGTCGGTGTTCCTCGACCGTCTCCAAGGGGTGCTCCGCCGCCACGGGATCGACGGCCTGGCTCCGTCGACCGAGGTCGAGGATGCCCTGTTGCGCCTGTACCGCTCCCAACAACGGCTGGACGAGGTCCTCCCCGCCGTGGCCGCGATCCTCGATCGCCGACTCGCTCACCGGGGCGAGCTGCTCGCCCTCGCCGGTGACGACCTGCGTGAGCTCCTCGATCACCTCGTCGCCACGACCGAGGGCCGCTACGCGGGCCTCATGGACCTCGCTCGCGACGTGCGGTTCCGCTTCTTCGACCAGCCGTTGCTGGACCGGGCCCAGGCCGAGCTGTACCGGGAGATGGATCGCCACATCGACGCGCTGGCAGCCGGCACGGACGCCGGGCAACGGGGACCGCACCTGGACGCGCTCATCGCCTGCCCGCAGCCCATGCGCCCGGCGCTGTTGCGCCGGTACCAGCAGGGCGGACGGGCCGAGCGTGATGTCGCCCTCGAGGTCGCCGCTCGTCGTTACTACCGGATCCGCGAGCTTGCCGACTTCGCGCTGGTCGACGCCGACGGGACGCGGCTCGCGGTCGCCGACTACCCGCACGCTGGGGAGCGCTTCCACCTGGTCGTCGCGTTCGGC
>JBKPHT010000071.1:0-15341 GCA_046730015.1 Actinomycetota bacterium | reverse complement strand
CCGGCGACGTCCCAGCCGCCGCCCAGCGCGACCACCCGGGTGCCGGCCAGCAGGGCGTGGGCGATCTCCGACAGCGTCCCGTAGGCGCCGGGCAGGGCGATCACGGCGTCGGCGCCCATCACCACCAGGGCGTTGCGGGTCTCGCCCAGCCCGGTGGGGACTGCGACGGTGACGTAGGGGTTGGCCTCCGCCCGGCTGGTGCCGGGCAGGATGCCGATGGTCGTGCCGCCGGCCAGCACCGCACCCCGGCTGGCCGCCTCGGCCACCCCGCGCCGGCCGCCGGTGATGACGACGCAGCCCCGCTGGGCCAGGAGCCGGCCCACCTCTTCGGCGAGGGCGAGCGCCGTCGGGTCGGCGTCGTAGCCGCCGACCACGGCGACGTGGCGGGCGGGGGCGGCGAGGCCGGCCACGGACGTTCGCCGTCAGCCGCCGGCGGCGCGGGCGACGACCGTCTCGCCGAAGGCGGCGAGGCCGTCCCGGAGGCCTGCGACGTCGTAGGCCGGCGGCGGGATGACCACCCGGTCGACCCCGAGCTCGGCCAGTCGCCCGATCTCGTCGAGCGCCTGCTCGTCGCCGCGGGCGACCGACGCGCCGCCCCAGCTCACCTCGATGGCGTCGGGGTCGCGGCCGGCGTCGTCGGCGGCCTTCCGCATCTCGCCCAGCAGCTCGGGGAGGTCGCCCTTGGCCGGGAAGAACCCGTCGCCGATCCGGCCGGCGCGGCGGGCCGCGGCCGCCGAGTGCCCGCCGACCACGATCGGCACCGAGCCCTGGGGCGGGCGGGGCTTGCTGATCGCCTCGCGGAACCTGATCGTGTCGCCCGAGAAGGTCGGCAGGTCCTGCGTCCACAGGGCCCGCATGGCGGCGACGTACTCCTCGGTGCGGGCGGCGCGGTCGGGCCACGGGGCGTTGAGGAAGCGGAACTCCTCCTCCAGCCAGCCGATGCCCACGCCGAGGATGACCCGGCCGCCGGACAGCTGGTCGAGCGTGGCGACCTCCTTGGCGGTCACCAGCGGGTTGCGCTGGGGAAGGATGAGGATCCCGGTCGCCAGCCGCACGGTGGTGGTGTGGGCGGCGACCCAGGTGAGCCACACGAGCGGGTCGGGCATGTCGACGAGCTCGGCGCCGGGCATCTTGCCGCCGCGGGCGTAGGGGTAGACCGACGCGTACTCGTGCGGCACGACGACGTGCTCGACCGTCCACACGGAGTCCAGGCCGGCCGCCTCGGCGGCCCGCCCCACAGCCTCGGCGCCCTCCGCGGTGGCGAAGGGGCCGGGGTTCGCGTACGCGAGTCCGAACTTCATGGGCAGGACCGTAGCCCGGGCGTGCCGAGGCAACGGTGTCCTACCGCTGTGCTACTCTTCGCCGGTGGCTGTCCGCCGGAAGCGTTCCATTTCCCTGCCGCCCGACCTCGACGAGGAGGTCGAGGCTGCGGCCGCGGCCGACGGCCTGACCTACAGCGCCTGGCTCGCCGCCGCCGCCCGCAAGGAGCTCCTGGTGCGGACCGGGCTCGGCGCCGTCGCGGAGTTCGAGCGCGAGAGCGGTGCGTTCACCGACGAGGAGAAGGCCGACGCAGCCGATTGGGCGGCACGGGCGATCGAACGGTCGCGCCGCAGCGGGCCGCACCGTCGCAGCGCCTGATGGGCGTCACCTACGACACCGGCGCCCTCGTCGCGGCCGACCGGGGCGAGCGCCGGATGTGGGCCAGGCACCGGGCGCTCCTCCTCGCCCGCGAGGTGCCCACCGTTCCGGCACCCGTCGTCGCCCAGGGCTGGCGGGGCGGCAGCCGCCAGGCTCTGCTCGCCCGGCTGCTGAAGGGCTGCGACGTCGAGGCGCTCACCGACCCGCAGGCCCGGGTCGTGGGCAGGCTCGCCGCTGCCGCGGGCACACGGGACGTCGTCGACGCCTGCGTCGTGGAGGGTGCGCTGCGCCGGCACGACCTGGTCGTCACGTCGGACCCCGGAGACCTGGCGGCTGTCGCCGCGGCGGCCGGTCGCCATCTGGAGCTCGACCGCCCCTGAGCGCCAGCCGGGTCAACTGGCGCGGATGTCGACGGGCCGACTGACCTCGTCGAAGAAGTCGTGGCCCTTGTCGTCGACCACGATGAAGGCGGGGAAGTCCACGACCTCGATCCGCCACACCGCCTCCATGCCCAGCTCGGGATACTCGAGGACCTCGACCTTGAGGATGCAGTCCTGCGCCAGCCGGGCGGCGGGCCCGCCGATCGAGCCGAGATAGAAGCCGCCGTGGGCCTTGCAGGCGTCGGTCACCCGGCGGCTGCGGTTGCCCTTGGCGAGCATGACCATGCTCCCGCCGGCGGCCTGGAACTCCTCGACGTAGGCGTCCATCCGGCCCGCCGTGGTCGGACCGAAGCTGCCCGACGCCATGCCCTCCGGGGTCTTGGCCGGGCCGGCGTAGTAGACGCAGTGGTCGCGCAGGTAGTCGGGCATGCCGTCGCCGGCGTCGAGCCGCTCCTTGATCCTGGCGTGGGCGATGTCGCGGGCGACCACCATCGGCCCCGAAAGCGACAGCCGGGTCTTGACCGGGTAGCGGCTGAGCTCGGCCCGGATCTCGGCCATGGGGCGGTCGAGGTCGATCTCGACCACGTCGGCGCCGAGCGCGGCGTCGTCGACCTCGGGCAGGAACCGGGCCGGGTCGTGCTCCAGCTGCTCCAGGTAGACGCCGTCGTGGGTGATCTTGGCGAGGGCCTGGCGGTCGGCCGAGCACGACACGGCGACGGCGACCGGGCAGGAGGCGCCGTGGCGGGGCAGCCGGATGACGCGGACGTCGTGGCAGAAGTACTTGCCGCCGAACTGGGCCCCGATGCCGAACCGCTGCACCTGGGCCAGGACCTCGGCCTCCAGGTCGAGGTCTCGAAAGCCGTGGCCGAGGCCGCTGCCGGTGGCGGGCAGCGAATCGAGGTAGCGGGTCGAGGCGAGCTTGGCGGTCTCCACCGCGAACTCGGCCGACGTGCCGCCGACCACGACCGCCAGGTGGTACGGCGGGCAGGCCGCGGTGCCGAGGGCCCGGAGCTTCTCGTCCAGGAAGGCGGCGAGGCTCCGGGGGTTGAGGAGGGCCTTCGTCTCCTGGAACAGGTAGCTCTTGTTGGCGGAGCCGCCGCCCTTCGCCATGAACATCAGCTTGTCGGCGTCGCCGTCGACGGCCGAGATCTTGATCTCGGCCGGCAGGTTGGTCTTCGTGTTGACCTCGTCCCACATGGTGAGCGGGGCCAGCTGGCTGTAGCGGAGGTTGTCGCGCTCGTAGGTGTCGAACACCCCGCGGGCGATGGCGGCCTCGTCGCCGCCCCCGGTGAAGACGTACTGGCCCTTCTTGCCCTTCACGATGGCGGTGCCCGTGTCCTGGCACATGGGCAGCACGCCGCCGGCGGAGATGCAGGCGTTCTTCAGCAGGTCGAGGGCGACGAAGCGGTCGTTGGCCGACGCCTCCGGGTCGTCGAAGACGGCCCGGAGCTGGCCCAGGTGCCCGGGTCGCAGATAGTGGGCGATCTCGTGCATGGCCAGGGCGGTGAGCCTGGTGAGCACCTCGGGCTCGACGGTGAGGAAGCGGTGGCCGCCGGCGGTGAAGCTGCCGATCCCGTCGGACTCCACCCGCCGGTAGATGGTCTCGTCGGACCCCAGCGGCAGCAACTCCGTGTACACGAACTCACTCATCGACTCGCACGGTAGGCGGGTGCCGGCGCACGGGGCACGTCCGGGGTCAGCCCGGTCCCGTGTGTTGCTCGGCCGCCGTCGGTACCGTCGAGCCCGTGGACGACGACGACGGGTTCCGGACCGAGCGCGACACGATGGGGGAGGTCCATGTGCCCGCCTCCGCCCACTGGGGCGCGCAGACCCAGCGGGCGGTCGAGAACTTCCCGATCTCCGGGATGCGGCTGGAGCGGTCGCTGATCGCCGCGCTGGCCCGGATCAAGGAGGCCGCGGCCCGGGCCAACGCCGACCTGGGCGTCATCGACGCCGACGTGGCCGACGCGATCGCCGCCGCCGCGGCCGAGGTCGCCGGCGGCGACCACGACGACCACTTCCCGGTCGACGTGTTCCAGACCGGGTCGGGCACCAGCTCCAACATGAACGCCAACGAGGTCATCGCCCGGCTGGCCTCGGCCCGGCTGGGCCGGCCCGTCCACCCCAACGACGACGTGAACGCCTCGCAGTCGTCGAACGACGTGTTCCCGTCGGCGATCCACGTGGCCGCCGCCGGGGAGGTGGACGGCTCGCTGATCCCGGCGCTCGAGTACCTGACCGCGGCGCTGCGGACCAAGGCCCACGAGTTCGCGACCGTGGTGAAATCGGGGCGCACCCATCTCATGGACGCCACCCCGGTGACGCTGGGGCAGGAGTTCGGCGGCTACGCCGCCCAGGTGGCCAACGCCACCGACGCGCTGCGGGCCGCGCTGCCGGCGGTGGGCGAGGTGCCGCTGGGCGGCACCGCGGTGGGCACCGGGCTCAACGCCCCGCCCGGCTTCGCGTCCGCCGTGATCGGTCGGCTGGCGGCGGGCCTGGAGCTGCCGCTCACCGAGGCGGCCGACCACTTCGCCGCCCAGGGTGCCCGCGACGCCCTGGTCGGCCTGTCGGGCGGGCTGCGGACGCTGGCGGTGGCGCTCGTGAAGATCGGCAACGACATCCGGTGGATGGCCAGCGGGCCCCGGACCGGGCTGGCCGAGATCCGGCTGCCCGACCTCCAACCTGGCTCGTCGATCATGCCGGGCAAGGTCAACCCAGTGATGGTCGAGGCCATGACCCAGGTGTGCGCCCAGGTCATCGGCAACGACGCCGCGGTGGCCTTCGCCGGCTCGCAGGGCAACTTCGAGCTCAACGTCTACCTGCCGGTCATCGCCCGGAACGTGCTGGAGTCGATCCGGCTCCTGGCCAACGTCACCCGCCCGTTCGCCGACCGGTGCGTCGCCGGCATCGAGGCCGACGAGGAGCGCTGCCGGGCCTACGCCGAGTCGAGCCCGTCGCTCGGCACCTCCCTCAACCCGTACATCGGCTACGAGGCGGCGGCCGAGGTGGTCAAGGAGAGCATCGCGACGGGCCGCAGCGTCCGGGAGATCGTGGTCGAGCGGGGGCTGCTCGACGACGAGCAGGTCGACCGGGCCCTCGACGTCCTCGGCATGACCGAGGGCGGGGTGCGGAAGTAGCGGTGCGGCCCGGTCAGGCGCCCAGGGCGGGTGAGCCGGCGTAGGGGTTGGGGTCGCCCGGGGCCGGGATGTTGGGCCGCGACCAGCTCATCGCCTTGCCCAGCTCCGAGGCCGCGTCGCGCCACTCCAGCGGGTCCCAGCCCTCGGCCAGGGCGGCGACCGAGCGGTCCTGGCGGAGGTGGACGAACGCCGGCAGCTCGTTGATCCCGATGGCCTTGACCAGCTCGCGGCGGGGGTCGGCGAACGTGAGGATCCGCTGGGCCCAGGGACCCAGGAACTCGCGGGCGTCGTCGGCCTCGGCGGTCACGACGAAGGCGATGCGACAGTCCGCCCCCCGGAAGTTCTCGAGGATGCGGCCCGCGGTCTCGAGCAGCCAGGCGCTCTCGTAGGTGTAGGGGTCGAGGACCACGGCGGCCAGGTGGAAGGTCGTGAGCCAGCCGTCGAGGGTGCGCGGCTCGCCGTCCAGCGGCGCGAGTTGCAGATCACCAGGGGGGTCGGTCGCCACGGCGGAGAAAGTAGTGGACACCGGCTTCCACGAGCAGATCCCGCCCGGCACTAGGTTTCACCGCCGTGAACGACACGAGCTACAGGATCTTCTTCCTGCTCCACATCCTGTCGGTGATCGTGGCCTTCGCCCCGGCGGTCGTCTCGGTCCTGCCGGGAGGCCGCGAGGGTGCGCTGGGCGTCATCGACCGGGCCGGCCGCATCGTGTACTCGCCCGCGCTGATCCTCGCCGGGCTCTTCGGCATCGCGCTCATCCTCCTCAGCGACGACGTGTGGGAGTTCAGCGACACCTGGATCTCGTTGGCGTTCGTCGTCTGGATCGCGATGAACGGCGTCTTCCACGCCCTGGTGCTGACCGGGCGTCGCCAGAACGACGAGTCCAAGGTCAACAACGGCCAGGCGATCATGACCGTGCTGCTGCTGGTCATGCTCTGGATCATGATCTGGAAGCCCGGCTACTAGTGGCGTGTCAGGTACTCGCACCCCACCGCTAGCGTCGGGGCGTGCACCCGATCGAGCGCCTCCGGGCCCTGTCCCGGGCCCGTGAGGTCGATCAGACCCTGCTCGCCCGCGAGGCGGCGGCGGTGCTGGCGAGCTTCGCCGGCGACCCGCCGGGGCTGGTGACGGCCTGCCGGCGGCTGCTCGACCGGCACCCGTCTGCGGGAGCGCTGTGGTGGACCCTGGCCCGCCTGCTGGCGGCCGGCGACCTCCGGGCCGAGTCCGAGGCGATCCGCGGCGACCTGGACGCCGAGCCCGCGGCCACGACGCTCAGCCTCGACCTGCCGTCCGGGGCGGTGGTCGCGATCGTGCCCGACGTCGCCGGCGGCTCGGAGCTGGCCTACGACCTGAGCGGTTGGCGGGACGACCTGGTGGTCGCCCACGACCCGGGCGCCCTCCACGCCGACCGGCCCGAGCCCCGGGTGCTGCTGGTCGAGGCGGGCGCGGCCGACACCGAGCGGTTCCTGGCCCCCGAGGGGACAGGCGACGAGATCGCCTCCGCCCGCGACGCCGGCGTCCCGGTCTGGCTGGTGATCGACACCGGCCGGCGGCTCCCGCGGGCGCTGTTCGAGGCCGTGGTCCGCCGGTCGGCGCCCGAGTGCGAGGTGGTCGCCCGGCGGGAGGCGGAGAAGGTGGTCGAGACCGGCCGTCGGGTCGACTGCCCCGTGCCGCCGGAGCTACTGCGCGCGCCCGCCGGCTGGTAGCCCGGCGCTCGTCCGCAGCTGGGGGAGCGCCTGGGGATGGTGGGCGGCCAGCCACCGAACCAGGCCCTCGCGCACCTCGCAGCGGAGGTCCCAGGCGGTCGGCCCGTCGGCCGCCGACACGAGCGCCCGCAGCTTCATCGCATGGGGTGACGTGTCCGTGACCTGGAGGTTCACCACCCGGCCGTCCCACCGGGGCGAGCCGGCGACGAGCTGGTCGAGCTCGGCACGCACGGCATCGACCGGGGCGGCGTAGTCCACCCACAGCTCGACCGCGCCGACGATCTCGGACCGCTCCCGGGTCCAGTTCTGGAACGGCTGCTCGACGAAGTAGCCGGTGGGCAGCACCAGCCGCCGCTCGTCCCACACCCGCACGACGACGTAGGTGAGGGTGATCTCCTCGACGTTGCCCCACTCGCCCTCGATCACGACCACGTCGTCGAGGCGGATCGGCTCGGCGAACGCGATCTGCAGTCCGGCGATGACGTTGCCGACGGTCGACCGGCCCGCGACGCCGGCCACGGCGGCGATGATGCCGGAGACGGCCAGGAGGCTGGTGCCCAGGTCGCGGCCCCAGTCCGAGGTCCGGAGCGCGGCCACCAGCGCGACCACGACGACGGCCAGCGCGCCGACCCGCCGGAGGATCTGCACCTGGGTCCGCAGCGCCCGGGCCCGGCGGTTGTCGCGGGGCGTGACGTCGAACCGGCCCATCAGCGCCGGCTCGATCACCGACAGGGCCCGGATCGCCAGCCAGGCCGCGGCGGCGATGAGCACCAGCGACGCGACCTGGGTCCAGGCGTCCGCGGTGGCCTCCGCCAGCGGCGCGCCGGGCACCCGGGCGCGCACGGCCGCCGCCGCGACGGTCGCCCGGGCCGGCCAGCGCGCCCGGCGGATCAGCTCGACGACCGCCGGGTGGCGGTGCGCCAGGCGGCGGGCCAGCCATCCGGCGGCCATCACCACCAGAGCGGCGGCCGCGGCCGTCAGCGCGGTGCCGGCCCCCCAACCGGCCAGGTCACCAGTCATCCGTGCGACCCTACCCAGGGCCGGGGCTAGTTTCCTCGGGCATGGGTGAGATCGTCGAGTTTCCGAGCAACGGCGGCACCGCCAGGGGCTACCTGGCGGTGCCGGAGGCCGGGTCGGGCATCCCGGTCGTCGTGATCCAGGAGTGGTGGGGCCTCGTGCCCCACATCGAGGACGTCTGCGACCGGTTCGCAGCCGAGGGCTTCGTGGCGCTGGCGCCCGATCTGTTCCACGGCCAGACGACGACCGAGCCCGACGAGGCCGGCAAGCTGATGATGTCGTTGAACATCGACCAGGCGGCCACCGAGATGTCCGGCGCGGTCGACAAGGTGGCCGAGGTGGCCGGGTCGGACCGGGTCGGGGTGACGGGGTTCTGCATCGGCGGCGGACTCGCGCTGGTGGTGGCCGCCCGGCGGCCCGACAAGGTCAAGGCCGTCGTGCCGTGGTACGGGCTGATCCCGTGGCCGGGCGCCGAGCCCGACTGGTCGACCCTCGATGCCAAGGTGCTCGGCCACTACGCGGAGAACGACGGGTTCTTCGACCCGGGCAAGGTCGCCGAGCTGCAGCAGACCCTCGACGGCCTGGGCAAGGACGCGACCCTTCACGTCGTGCCGGGCGCCGAGCACGCGTTCTTCAACGACACCCGGCCCGAGGTCCACGACCCCGAGGCGTCGCGGGCCTGCTGGGCCGAGACCGTGACGTTCTTCCGCAACGAGCTGGGCTGACGGGCCGCGCCGGTGACGGACGTCGTCGCGCGCTACCTGCGGCTCGGGCTGCGGCTGGGGCGGCACGTCGACGGGTTCGTCGACGCCTACTACGGGCCGCCCGAGCTCGCCGACCGCGTCGGGGCCGAGCCCCTCCGGCCCCCGGCCGACCTGCGGGCGGAGGCGGGGCGGCTGATGGCCGACCTCGACGCCGGTGACGGCGCCGACGACCTCGACGCCGGCCGCCGCCGCTGGATCCGGGCCCAGGTCCGCGGGCTGTACACCAGCGCCACGAAGCTGGCCGGCACCGGGATCGGCTACCTCGACGAGGTCGAGGCCTGCTATGGCGCCCGCCCCGCGCTGGTGCCCGAGGACGACTTCGCGGCCGCCCACGCCCGGCTCGACGCCGTCCTGCCCGGCGACGGCCCCTTGCGGGAGCGCTACATCGAATGGCGGGAGGCTCACGCCGTCCCGCCCGACCGGCTGGAGGCGGCCATCCGATCGCTGGCCGACGACCTGCGGGAGCGGACCGTCCGGCTGTTCGGGCTGCCGGACGGCGAGCAGGTCGAGTGGGTGTTCGAGACTGGCAAGCCGTGGTCCGGGTTCAACTACTACGAGGGCGGGCTGCGGAGCCGGGTGGCGATCAACGTCGACCTGCCGGTGCTGTCGCTGTCGCTCGGCCACCTGGTGGCCCACGAGGCCTACCCGGGCCACCACACCGAGCACTCGCGCAAGGAGGTCGGGCTGGTCCGGGGCCGCCGCTGGCAGGAGGAGACGATCTTCCTGGTCGGCACCCCCCAGTGCACCCTGGCCGAGGGCCTGGCCGACCTGGGCGTCGAGGTGGCGTTCGGCCGCCGCCCGGAGGGCATCGTCGCCGAGCACCTCGCCCCCCTCGGCGTCCGCTACGACGCCGAGGTGGCGGCCGCCGTGGCCGAGGCGGGCGAGGCGCTGTCGTGGGTGCGGTCCAACGCCGCCATCCACCTGCACGACCGCGGGCGGCCGGTCGACGAGGTGGTCGCCTACCTGGAGCGGTGGGCGCTGCTGCCCCACAGCAGGGCCGAGAAGGCGGTGTCGTTCCTCACCGACCCGACCTGGCGGGCCTACAGCCACTGCTACACCGAGGGCCTGCGGCTGTGCCGGGGCTGGGTCGCCGGCGACCCGGTCCGGTTCGAGCGCCTGATCACCGAGCAGGTGCTGCCGGACGACCTGGCCACCGCGGCCTGAGCGGCTGTCGCCCCGCGTTCGGGGAAACCTAGGGTGGGAGCGACAGCACCGTTCGCGTGATCGTGGAGGCTCGATGCGTTCCCCGAAGGACTTCTTCCGTCCCCTGGCGGTCGGAGCCCCCGCCCCGGTGCGGGAGATCCCGTTCCCGCCCTCGCGGATGATCCACTTCTTCCCGGCGTCCAACCCGAAGATGGCGGCCAAGGTCCCCGACATGGCGGCCAAGGTGGACATCCTGCTGGCCAACCTGGAGGACGGGGTCCCCGCCGCGGACAAGGAGGCCGCCCGGGCCGGGCTCGTCGACGTCGGCCGGGCCTGGGACCCGGCGGTCGGCACCCAGCTGTGGACCCGGGTCAACAGCCTGGACTCCCCGTGGGCGCTCGACGACCTCACCGCCGCGGTCACCGAGGTCGGCGACCGCCTCCATGTGATCATGGTCCCCAAGGTCGAGGGGCCCGAGGACATCCACTACGTCGACCGGCTGGTCGCCCAGCTCGAGGCCAAGGCCGGGCTCGACCGGCCGCTCCTGCTCCACGCCATCCTCGAGACGCCCCGGGGCGTCGCCAACGTGGAGGAGATCTGCGCCGCCAGCCCCCGCATGCAGGGCTTGTCGCTCGGCCCCGCCGACCTGGCCGCCAGCCGCCGGATGAAGACCACCCGGGTGGGCGGCGGGCACCCCGGCTACCTGGTCCGCCAGGACCCGCCGGGGGGCGACGTCGAGGCCGACCGGGCGATCTACCAGCAGGACCTGTGGCACTACACCATCGCCCGGATGGTCGACGCCTGCGCCGCCAACGGGATCCTGCCGTTCTACGGCCCGTTCGGCGACATCAAGGACACGGTCGCCTGCGAGGACCAGTTCCGAAACGCCTTCCTGCTCGGCTGCGTCGGGGCGTGGACCCTGCACCCGGTGCAGATCGACATCGCCCGGACCGTGTTCTCGCCCTCGCCGGCCGAGGTCCGCCACGCCCGCCGGGTCATCGCCGCCATGGGCGACGGCACAGGCGCCGTCATGCTCGACGGCAAGATGGAGGACGACGCCTCGGTCAAGCAGTGCCGGGTCATGGTGTCGCTCGCCGAGGCCCTCGCCGCCAAGGACCCCGAGCTGGCCAAGGCCTACGCCGAGGACGCCCCCACGGAGGAGGGCGAGGGTGCCTGAGCCCGCCACCCTGCGGCCCCGCCGGTCGGTCCTCTACATGCCCGGCGCCAACGCCCGGGCCCTGGAGAAGGCCGAGTCGCTGCCGGCCGACGCCCTCATCCTCGATCTCGAGGACGCCGTCGCCCCCGACGCCAAGGCCGAGGCCCGCGTCCGGGTCTGCGAGGCCGCCGCCTCCGGCCGCTACGGCCGCCGCGAGGTCGCCATCCGGGTCAACGGGCTCGGCACCCCGTGGCACGACGACGACCTCCGGGCCGCGGCCGCCGCCGGCCCCGCCGCGGTCGTGGTGCCCAAGGTCGACTCGGCGGACGCCGTCCACGCCATCGAGAAGGCGCTGGAGGCCGGCGACGCCCCCGACGGCACCGCCATCTGGGCCATGGTCGAGACGCCGGTCGCCATGCTCCACGCCGAGGAGGTCGCCCGGGCCTCCGAGCGGCTCACCGTGCTGGTCATGGGGACCAACGACCTCGCCAAGGAGCTGCAGGCCGAGCACGTCCCCGGCCGCCAGCCGCTGCTCGCCGGCCTGGGACTGGCCCTGCTGGCGGCCCGGGCCACCGGCAAGGTGATCCTCGACGGCGTCTACAACGACATCAAGGACGCCGAGGGGTTCGAGGCCGAGTGTGTCCAGGGCCGGCAGATGGGCTTCGACGGCAAGACGCTCATCCACCCGAGCCAGCTCGAGCCGTGCAACCGCGTGTTCGCCCCGACCGCGGACGAGGTCGACCGGGCCCGCCGGATCATCGAGGCGTTCGAGCAGGCCGAGGCCGAGGGTCGGGGCGTCGTCACCGTCGACGGGCGGATGGTCGAGAACCTCCACGTCGACCAGGCCCGGCGGACCCTGGCGGTCACCGCCGCCATCGAGGCGCTGGCGGGCGGGTAGCCCCGCCGGGAGGGCGCGCCCGGAGGGGGGGCCGCGCCGCAGTAGTTTCTTCGCCGTGCCGGTGCTGAGTTCCGAGGTCGAGGAGCCCCAGCGCGAACGCACCGCCACCGTGCCGGCCTGGCTGACGCCCCTGGGCGTCTACGGCGCCGTGCTGTCGGTGCTCCTGCTCGTGAGCTGGTGGTCGATCTCCAACTTCACGGAGACGCCCTCCGGCGAGCCGCCGGGGAGCTTCCGCGGCGAGTGGTTCTGGGACGGCTGGGTCCGCTACGACGCCGGCTGGTACACGATCATCGCCGACCACGGCTACTACTACGCCCCCGGCGTGCAGTCCCCGGTCGCGTTCTTCCCCGGCTACCCGATGGTCGTCCGGCAGGTGGCCCGGCTCACCGACAGCGTCCAGCTGGCCGGCATCCTCGTGACCCTGGTGTGCGGCGCCCTGGCGCTGGTGGCGTTCCACCGCTGGTGCCGCGACCGGCTCACCCCGGCCGAGGCCACCACCGCCCTGCTCTGCATCGCCCTCTACCCCTACGCCTACTACCTCTACGGCGCCATGTACGGCGACGCCCTGTTCCTGCTGTGCGCGCTGGTCGCCTTCCTGGCCTTCGAGCGCGATCGGCTGCTGCTCGCCGGGCTGGCCGGCGCGGCGGCCACGGGGACCCGGCTGGTCGGCCTGGCCGTGGTGGTCGGGCTGGTGGTCGGGGTGCTCGAACGCCGGGCGGTGCTGGCCCCGACCGCGGGCCGGCGGCTCCCCCAGATCCGCCTCGGGCGGCTGCGGCCCCGCGACGGCTGGGTGCTGCTGTCGCTCGGCGGGCTCGCGGCCTGGTCGCTCTACCTGTGGCACCGGTTCGGCGACCCGCTGCTGTTCTCGACCGTGCAGGAGACCTGGGGGCAGCAGTCGGGCCTCTCCACCTGGCTCAAGCGCGACTTCTTCGCCGAGCTCGCCCGCCACCCCGCCCGGTTCTACAGCCACGGCCTGGTCATCCAGTCGCTCTTCGGGTTGCTCGCGCTGCTGTCCGTTCCGACGGTGGTCCGCCGCTTCGGGTGGCGCTACGGTGCCTACCTGGTCGTGCTGCTGCTGATCCCCGCGGTCGGGAGCCAGGACTTCCAGGGCCTGGGCCGCTACCTCCTGGGGGCGTTCCCGGCGTTCGCGGTCCTCGGCTCGTTGCTTGCCGACCGGGCGGCGCTGCGCCGGCTGGTGCTCCCGGCGTCGGCCCTGGTCCTCCTCACGTTCACCGCCCTGTTCGCCAACGGCCGCTACCTGTCCTGACCGACTCCGAAAGCCTGCCGATGCCACCCAGCGACGACCGCCTGTCGTTCCTCTTCCCGATGTGGAACGAGGAGCCCATGATCCGCCGCACGGTCGCCGCCGCCCACGAGGCCGGCACCCACCTGGTGGCGGACGGGGCGGCCGACTCGTACGAGATCGTCGTGGTGGACGACGCCTCGACCGACGGCACCGGCAAGATCGCCGACGACCTGGCCGACGCGGACCCCCGCGTCGTGGTCGTCCACCACCCGGAGAACCGCAAGCTGGGCGGCGCGATCAAGTCGGGCTTCGCCGCCGCCTCCGGCGACGTCCTGCTCTACACCGACGCCGACCTGCCCTGCGACCTGTCCGAGACGGCCAAGGCGCTCCGCCTGATGCGGCTCTACGAGGCCGACCTGGTGTCCGCCTACCGGTTCGACCGGACGGCCGAGGGCGTCCAGCGGGCCATGTACTCGTTCGCCTACAACCACCTGGTCCGGTGGGCCCTCGGCGTCCGGATCCGCGACGTGAACTTCGCCTTCAAGCTGGTCCGGCGGCGGGTGCTGGACCACGTCGAGCTGATCAGCGAGGGCAGCTTCATCGACGCCGAGCTGGTCGCCAAGGCCCACCGGCGGGGGTTCCGGTTCGTGCAGTTCGGGGTCGACTACATCGCCCGCACGCGGGGGACCTCGACGCTGTCGTCCCCCGACGTGATCATGACGATGGTGCGCGAGCTGGCCGCGCTCCGTTCCGACATCCGCTCGCTCGAGCGCCTGCCGTCGGCGGTGCTCGACGGCGACGCGGCGTGAGCGAGCGAACCGGCGACGCCGGCGAGCGGCTGCTGATCGTCAACGCCGACGACTACGGCCTCACCGCCCGGGTCTCGCGGGCAATCCTGCGGGCCCACCGGGACGGCATCGTGACCAGCACGTCGGTGCTGGCGCTGGCCCCCGGCTTCGCCGGGTCCGCGGCCGCGCTGCGCGACACCCCCGGCATCGGCGTCGGCGCCCACCTGGCCGCGGTGGGGGAGGACCCGCCGCTGCTCAGCGCCCGCGAGGTGCCGACGCTGGTCGACCGGCGGGGCCGTCTCGCCCCGTCGTGGCGGGTGTTCCTGCCCCGCATGGCGGCCCGGCGGGTCGACCTCGACGACCTCCGCCGCGAGTTCGACGCCCAGGTCGAGGCCATCCGGGGCGCCGGCCTGGCACCTGCGCACGTCGACACCCACCAGCACCTCCACCTGTGGCCCGCGGTGGGGGGCGTGGTGCTTGACGTGGCCGACCGGGCGGGCATCGGGGCGATGCGGATCATCCGCTCCGCCGGCCGCGGCGCGGTGGGGACCACGGTCCGCCGCCTGTCGCGGCGGCTGGAGGCCGAGGCCCGTCGGCGCGGCGTCGTGTTCCCGGCGGCCGCCACCGGGCTCGACGAGGCCGGCACCCTCGACGGCCCCCGGCTCGCCGGGGCCATCGACCGCCTGGCCGCGACGCCGGGTGACAGCGCCGAGCTGGCCACCCACCCCGGAGAGGCCGGCGACGCCGACCTCGACCGCTACCGGTGGGGCTACGTCTGGGACCGCGAGCTGGCCGCGCTCACCGACCCGGCGTCCCGCGACCGGGTCGCGGCCGCGGGGTTCCGGCTGGGCACCTACGCCGACCTGGCGGTGCGGCGGTGACCGCCGCCGTGACCGGGACCGGCGCCCGCCCGCGGCCCGACGCCGCGGCCGCCCGCGCCCTCGCCGCCTACGACGACCTGGGCTGGGGCGACCGGTTCCACGTCGCCGTCCGCTGGCGGTCGTGCCCGTTCCCGGCCGTGGAGGCACGGGTGCCCCGTGCCGGGCGGGTCCTCGACGTGGGCTGCGGGCACGGGCTGTTCGCCCTCTACGTGGCGGCCCGGGCGCCCGCGCGGGGGGTGGTCGGCGTCGACGGCGCCGCCGCCAAGCTGGAGTCCGCCCGCCAGGCCGCGGCCCGGGCGGGCCTGCAGGTCGACTTCGCCGAGGCGGTCGGCGGCGCCTTGCCGGCCGGCCCGTGGGACGCGGTGACGGTCGTCGACGTGCTCTACCTGCTCGGACCGGCGGCGGCGCTCGACCTCGTGGCCCGGGCCGCAGCCGCCGTCGCCCCCGGCGGAACGCTGGTGGTCAAGGAGATCGACACCCGGCCCCGATGGAAGTACCAGCTCACCCGCCTCCAGGAGGTGGTGGCGACCCGGGTGACCCGGATCACGGAGGGCGCCGGGGTGGCCTTCGTGCCGCCCGACGACATC
>JBKPHT010000070.1:0-5302 GCA_046730015.1 Actinomycetota bacterium | reverse complement strand
CGGCCGCTTGCGGAGGATGGTGATCCAGGCCAGCCCCGACTGGAACGCCTCGAGACACAGCAGCTCGAACACGGCCCGCTCGTCGCGCAACGGCCGGCCCCACTCGTCGTCGTGGTAGGCCAGGTACAGGGGGTCGCGTGCACCCCAGGCGCAACGGGCGTGGCCGTCGTCGCCCGTCACCAGGTCGGGGGGCGCGGCGGCGTCGGGGGAGTCGGTCGGGTCGGTGGGCTCGGTGGGGGTGGTGTCCGTCATAGCCCAGAACCTACCGAGGGGGTATGACGAACAAGGTCAGCCGGGCGTTGCCGGTGAACGGCAGCGACGACGCGGCGACGAGCGGGCGGGCCCGGCACCGACCGGCTGATCAGGTCGGCGGAGACTCGGCCGATCCCGTTGAGTCTCCGCCGAGCCGGATCTGCTGAGGACTGGGTGAGGACCGACCCGTCCGGTGCGCACGAGCGCAACCGTCCATTCGGCGGGGGGGTGTCCCCGTCTAGGGCGACGGCTGTATGGGTACCCCCCGGGCCAGCAGCTTCTGGAAAGGGAGGCCGGACCATGGGTTTCGGCACCAGTCTGTTCTTGATCGCGGTGGGTGCCATCCTCACGTTCGCCGTCGAGGTGGACGCCGAAGGGCTGAACCTCGACGCCGTCGGGGTGATCCTCATGATCGTGGGCGTCATCGGGCTGATCGCCTCGATGATCTACTGGAACAGCTGGGGAGGTTTCAGCCGACGCCGCCGGATCGTCGAAGAAGACCTCTGACCGTCGCAGTAGAGCTGGGACCTCTGGTCAGGATGACGGCCGCCCCCGTGAGCGGCACCGGCGTTGTCGGTGATTACGCTCTGTGCCGTGGCCGGCAGCAGAGCCTGGCGGCGAGATGCTGTGCGTGCCTTCTCGTTCGCATTCCCGGTGGGGGCGATCGTTCCGTCGCTCTACTGGCTGGCCACCGGACGTGGCGGCCTCTTCGATGACTTGACGCTCGAGGAGAACCTCGTGGTCATCGGGGCGATTCTCGGGCTGTGGCTGGTCGCATGGCTCTACGGACCGTCGTCGGTTCGAACGGGAGGAGGCGGCCGATCCCGGGCCGATCGAGCTGCCGCCCCGCGACATCAAGGACATGACTGGCCGGGAGCTGGCCGAGTGGGCCCGAGACGATCCCAAGAAGCTCCGTCGGCTTATACGGCGGCTGAAGCGGCGGCGCTACTCCTGATCGCCGACAGTCTCCGGTTTCCCGCCGGCCGATGGCGGGCAGCCCTCCCCTGCGGTTGATCGCACAGCCGCGCAGCATGCCGCCGATCCCGGTCGTAGGTGCGCCATGTCCGCGGCGGCTCGATGATCGGCCGCCAGAAGCCGCTTGCGTCCTCGACCATAGGTGGTCCCGCAGCACAGGGAGGACGGATGCCGTCAAAGTCCGCCAACGTGAAAAATGAGAAGCAGTACGAGGCGCTCAAGGACAAGGGCATGTCCAAGGAACGCGCCGCCAGGATCGCCAATTCCCCCGGCGCCTCCAAGCGCGGGGGGAAGAAGAGCGGATCGGGCGGCAACCCGAAGCAGGGAGGCACCACTGCGCAGCACAAGGCCGCCGGCCGTAAGGGCGGCAAAGCCGCCGCCAGGAACTCCTAGCCAGCGCCATCGATGCCCTACGGAAGAGGACCCACATGACCACTGCACGCGAGATCATGACGCCGGACGCAACGTTCTGCTCCGAAGACACGACCGCCGCGGAGGCCGCGCGCAAGATGGCGTCCGAAGGAATCGGGGCACTTCCCGTCTGTGACACCGACGGCCACCTGTCCGGCGTTGTGACCGACCGCGACCTCGCGGTGAAGGTCGTCGCCGAGGGCCGCGACTCGGGCACCGTACGCCTCGGCGACCTCATCGACCGCTCCGAGGTGGTCACCATCGGCGCCGACGACAGTGCCGACGAAGCCATCCGGACGATGAAGGACCACGCCGTCCGCCGCCTGCCGGTCATCGACGGCCAATCCCTCGTCGGCATGGTCAGCCAAGCCGACATCGCCCGGGCCATGCCCGACGCCAAGATCGGCGACCTCGTGGACGCCATCTCCAGCGCACCGCCCAACGGCTGACCACCGCCCCGAAACTCACAGCACCGGCAGCCCTACCGCCCGGCCGAGGACGGCGCCGGAGGTGCCGGCCGCAGGCCGGGCGTGGCGCCGGCGAAGCCGGCGTCCTTGATCCTGGATCCTGGATCCTGGAGAGCCAAATTCGGCAGAGCCGATCCGATGACAATGACGGGAGCGACAATGACGAGAGCGACCGGCTGGCCGACAGCGCGGCGTCATTGCTGCACTGTCAACCGTCCTGGATCAACCACGTGAGGCTGGCCGCCATCGGCGCCACCATCGGCGCCACCACCGGTCAGCTGGCGTACGGCGCGGACCCATTAGTGCTGACTCGGCGGCCTCCGTCGAGAAATAGTCCCTGATGGCCACGATGCGGCGTCCCTGGAAGCTGAACACGGTGACGACAGGGTCGAAGCCGTCGATCCTTGCGGTGAGCAGGACCTGGGTCGGCGTGGAGCGCAGCTCGTCGAACCCGATCCTTATCCCGGCGTTCATACGCTGGCGGAACATGCTGAAGATATCGTCGCGGTTGTGGCAGTGCGGCCCGTCGGGGTTGGCGTTGAGCCACTGGGCATCCTCGGCATAGATCTCTTCGAGGCGGTCGAAGTCGGCGCGATCGTAGGCATCCATCGTGTCGAACATGAGGCGCATCGTGCCCTGGGCGTCCATCGTCCACCTCCGCCCGCGGCGTCGTCTGCCTGGCCGCAAACCGATCCCAGTATCGTCCGGTGGCGAGCCAACATCCATCCTCGGTGAGTCCATGCGCGTCCAGCGCTGGCCAGCAACACGGGCGTGATCATGGTCGCCGGCCAGAAGGTCGCCCTCGGGCACATCTACATCCCGAGGGCGTGATAACATCGCGATATGGCGATGGATTCGTGCGGCGTCAGGGTCCGGGAGCATTTGATTCCGGGGGCGGTGCTGTTCCACTCCTTGAGCGACCCCGTGCGACTAGCGATCGTGCTGCGGCTCTCTCATGGCGAGGCCCGGGTGGTGGACCTGACGGGGGAACTCGGCCTGGCGCAGTCGACGGTGTCCAAGCACTTGGCCTGCCTTCGCGATTGCCGGCTGATCGACTATCGCCCGGTGGGCCGCCAGTCGTTCTACTTCGTTGGTCGGCCCGAGCTGTTCGACCTGCTGCGATCGGCGGAGGCGCTGCTGGCGGCCACTGGCGAAGCGGTCGCGCTGTGCCCCGTCTACAGCCCCGGCGTAGCGAACTCCGGTCCGACCGCATCGTGACCCCGCTCGACACCGCCACCGGCTCGGTAGAGCGGCTTCGGCGCCGCGCGCTCGGCCTGGCCGCGTTGACCATCGCCTGGAACGTGGTGGAGGCCATCGTGGCGGTGGCCGCTGGTGTGGCTGCCGGGTCGATCGCACTGGTCGGGTTCGGGTTCGACTCGACCATTGAAGTGCTGTCGGCCTGGGTCGTGGTCTGGCAGTTCGGAGCGGAATTGCGCGGCGGCTATGACGAAGACCGCGAGCGCCGGGCGCTGCGCCTGATCGGCGTGACGTTCTTCGTTCTGGCCGCCTACGTCAGCGTCGAGGCCGTCCGGGATCTGTTCTTCGTCGATGCCGAAGCCGACGTGTCTGCCATCGGGATTGCCCTGGCAGCGCTGTCGCTGTTGGTCATGCCCGTGCTCGCCTGGGCCAAGAAGCGCACCGCTGACCAGCTCGGGTCGCCCACCGTGCGCGCCGACGCCACAGAGACTCTTCTGTGCTCGTGGCTCTCGGCCACGCTGCTGGTGGGTCTGGTCCTCAACGCCACCGTGAACTGGTGGTGGGCCGATCCGATGGCCGCGCTGGTCATCGCCGGACTTGCCGCCCGCGAAGGTCTGGAAGCCATACGAGGCGACGGCGACGAACACCACGTTTCCCGACCGGCGAAGTGAGGTGAAACGCCATGACCTGTCCCTGCCCTGAGACCTGCGCATGTGGGCCAACGTGCGCCCCCTCGGTGGACTGCCCCTGCACCTGCTGAGCAACCTGAGTCCCCCCGGCTGCGGGCGCCGGCTTTGCCGACGTCCCTTGACCCCGGCCGTTGCGCTGGTCAGCGGCCCGGCGCCGGTCAGCCACGGGCGTTGCCGGTGAACGACCACGCCGCCAGGTGGACGCTCGGCACGTGCATGCTGCCGCCCTCGGTCATTCCGACCATCTGACCGTCGCCGCCGAGCGCCCGCACTCCGCCCGGCCCGAACGCGCCCACGATGGACTGGGTGTAGCGGAGGTTCTGCACCGCCCCCGCGACCGTGCCGTCCTCGACGAGGAACAGGCCGTTCCGGGTGAGGCCGGTGACCACCTGGGTCTTGGGGTCGAGGATGCGGTTGTACCAGAAGTCGGTCACCAGCAGCCCCCGCTCGACGCCGGCCACCAGGTCGTCGGTGGACCCGGGGCCGCCGCCGAGGATCATGTTGGTCGGGTAGCCGCCGAGCGCCTCCGACCCCACCGAGTGCCCGGTCGGGGTGACGCCGGCCAGCGTGGCCGAGCGGCGGTCGTGGGCCAGCCCGGCCGAGACCCCGCCGGCCACCAGGTCGAGCCGGGCCTTGGGCGTCCCCTCGGCGTCGAACGCCTTGCCCAGCGCGGCGGGGTCGGTGGCGTCGTCCCAGATGTCGACCGCGGTGTCCCACTGGGCCTCGCCCAGGTGCACGAAGGACATTCCCTCGGCGTGGGCCTTGCCGTTGAACCCCAGGTAGGCGGGGAACAGCAGCACCGAGGCCACCGCCTTGGGCTCGAGCACCACCTCGTAGCTGCCCGGCGGCAGGACGACGGGATCGCGCCCGGCGCCGGCCTTGGCCGCCGCCCGGCCGCCGCAGGCGGTGCCGTCGAGGTCGGCGAGGCGGACGGAGGTGACCTGGCCGTAGCCGTCGACCGGCACGCCGTCGGCGCCGGGCGCCCGGGCGATGCCGTCGACCTGGGCCATCGACGACCGTCCCTCCGCCCGCTGGCCGGTGGTGGCGGCCAGCGCCCGGACGCTGGCCGATGTCGAGCAGAACCCGGCCGCCTCGTAGCCGGCGGCCGCCTCGACGAAGGCGGCGACGACGTCGGCCCGGTCGTCGGGCGTCGCCCCGGCGGTGCCGTCGTCCCAGTGGTCGACCGCGGGCACCGGCGCGGGCGGCGCGAAGCCGGGGAAGTGGGGGTCGGGCGGGCGCAGGGCGGCCGCGGCCAGCGCCCGGTCGACCAGGTCGGCGAGGCCGTCGGGGTCGACGCGGCTGGTGCGGGCC
>JBKPHT010000069.1:0-10318 GCA_046730015.1 Actinomycetota bacterium | reverse complement strand
TCGTGCTCGGGGTCGACCCGGGCGCCGAGCACGGCCACCTCGTCGTTGACCCGGACCCGGCCGGCGGCGATCAGCTCCTCGCAGGCCCGGCGGCTGCCCAGACCGGCCTGGGCGAGGACCTTCTGCAGCCGCTCGCCTCGTCCGCCCTCGCCCGGGCCGCTCACCCGCCTGCGTCGGGATCGAGCTCGTCGGTATCGTCGGCCTCGTCCAGCGCGTCGAGCTCCTCGGCCACGGTCGGCCCGTCCGGCCGCAGACCCCGCTCCAGCTGCTCGACCACGTCGGCGCCCGGCACGAAGTCGCCCAGCGCGGGCAGCTCGCCCAGGTGGTCGACCCCCAGCTTCTCGAGGAAGCCCCGGGTGGTGCCGAACATCACGGCCTGGCCCGGCCCCGGGTCGCGGCCGACCTCGGCGATGTAGCCCCGCTGCTGCAGCGTCCGCATCACGCCCTCGACGCTGACCCCGCGGATCGACGCCACCTGGGCCCGGGAGATCGGCTGCTTGTAGGCGACGATCGCGAGCGTCTCCAACGCGGCGGCCGACAGCTTGGCCGACTGGCCGTCGAGCACGAACCGCTCGACGTAGGGGGCCTGGTCGGGGTGGGACTGGAAGCGCCAGCCCCCGGCCACCCGTGCCAGTTGGAAGCCACGACCCTCCGCCTCGTACTCCGCGGCCAGCTCCCGGCACAGCTCCTCGACGATGGCCGGCCGCAGCTCCAGGAGCTGGCCGAGCACGTTGGTGTCGATCGGCTGCTCGGTGACGAGAACGATGGCCTCGACCGCCCGGCGGGCCTCGCGGCGGACGTCGTCGCCCAGCCGGTCGGGCGGCAGCGGCGGCACCGGCGGGACCGGGGGCTCGGGGGGCGCCGTCACGACCTCATCCGTCGTAGGCGTCGATCTCGGCCAGGTCGCGGGCTCCCTCGGCGCCCAGCCACACGATCTCGATGTCGCCGAACGTCCGGGGCTGGTCGATGTCGACCATGCCCAGCTTGAACAGCTCGAGCACGGCCAGGAACCGGACCACGACCTCGAGCCGCTCGACCAGGTCGCCGGACAGGTCCCGGAACGTGATCCGCCCCACGCGGGGCAGCTCGTCGACCAGCTCGGCGATGGCGTCGGTGACCGAGGCCCGGATCGGGGCGACGTGGTCGAGGTCGATGCCGGGCACCGGCTTCGGGGCCATGGCCCGCAGGTAGGCGCGGCGGAGGTCCTCGCCGGTGACGCCCTCCAGCAGGTCGGGCATGAGCCCGACGTAGCGCTCGTCGACGCCGACGGCCCGGCCGACGGTGCGTGACGCCTCGCCGGCCAGCACCGACAGGGCGATGGCCGCCTCCTTGAACGTCTTGCACTCGACCAGGCGGTGGAGCAGCAGGTCGCGCTCCTCCCACAGGGCCAGCTCCTCGTCGAGGTCGAGGTCGTCCGACTGGGGCAGCAGCCGCCGGCTCTTCAGCTCCACCAGCGTCGCCGCGATGAGCAGGAACTCGCTGGCCACGTCGAGGTCGAGCTCCTCCATCCGCTCGAGCTCGGCCAGGTAGCCGTCGACGATCGTGGCCAGGCGGACCTCGTACAGGTCGACCTGCTCGGCCAGGATGAGGTGCAGCAGCAGGTCGAACGGCCCGTCGAACACCGGGGTCTGCACCGCGTACGGCATCCCTCGATGATAATCACACCCCTGTCGTTCCCCGCGCACCCGCCGGACCCGTGCGTGGACGGCCCAGGTCAGCCTCTACGATCGCCCCATGGCCCGCGTGTTCTCCGGCATCCAGCCCACCGGCGAGGTGCACCTCGGCAACTACCTCGGCGCGGTGCGGCGGTGGGTCGGCAGCCAGCACGAGGACGACGCCATCTACTGCATCGTCGACCTCCACGCGCTCACCGTCCCGAAGGACCCGGTCGAGCTGCGGGACAAGACCCTGGAGCTGACCCAGGTGCTGGTGGCCGCCGGACTCGACCCCGACGTCGTCACCCTGTTCGCCCAGAGCCAGGTGCCCGAGCACACCGAGCTCGGCTGGGTGATGGAGTGCACCGCGGCGTTCGGGGAGCTGCGGCGGATGGTCCAGTTCAAGGAGAAGGCCGACCGGGCCGAGTTCGTCTCCGCCGGGCTGTTCAGCTACCCGGCGCTCCAGGCCGCCGAGATCCTCCTGTACGACACCGAGGAGGTGCCGGTGGGCGACGACCAGCGCCAGCACCTGGAGCTGGCCCGCGACCTGGCCATCCGCTTCAACTCCCGGTACGGCGACACCTTCGTCGTGCCGGCCCACGTCATCCCGCCGGTGGCGGCCCGGATCATGGACCTGCAGGCGCCCGACCGGAAGATGTCCAAGTCACTCGACTCGCCCCAGGGCACCGTGCTGGTGCTCGACGACCCGGCCGACATCGAGCGGAAGTTCAAGCGGGCGGTGACCGACAGCGAGGCCGAGGTCCGCTACGACCCCGACGCCAAGCCGGGGGTGTCGAACCTGCTGTCGATCCTGGCCGCCGCCACCGACGACGACCCCGTCACCCTGGCCGGCAAGTACACCCAGTACGGGCCGCTCAAGGCCGACGCGGCCGAGGCGGTCATCGAGCTGCTCCGGCCCCTCCAGCGGCGGTTCGCCGAGCTGGCCGCCGACCCCGACGGCACCCGGGCGATCCTGGCCGCCGGTGCGGCCAAGGCGGGGCGGACGGCCCGCGCGACGATGGACCGGGTGCGCGACCGCCTCGGCCTGCCGCCCCAGACGGCCGGCTGACCCGGAGCCTCGGTCAGTCGCCGCACTGGTCGGACTCGAACGAGCGGTCCTCGCCCGAGCCCTCCCAGCGGCCGCACACCTCGGGCTCGCCCGGCAGGCAGCCGTCCGACGGCTGGTCGACGATGTCGCCGGCCGCGTTCTCCGGGTACTGCCAGGCGGTCGCCTCGGTCACGACGCAGAAGGGCTCGCCGCCCGAGTCGTCGGTGCCCATGCCCAGCCAGCACCCGGCCATGAACGTGGCCAGCCCGGCCAACGCCAACGTCCTGCCACTGCTGGCCGAGATTCCTGCCATCGACGGATCTCCCCCCTCGCCGCGCCGTTGCGGCGACACGTTCCGAGGTGCCCATCATCGCCCACCGGGAAGCGTTCCCGCGACGCCTGTCGCCTCTCAGTCGTCGTCGGCGGCCTTGATGGCGGCGCCGACCGCGGCGGGGACCGTCCACCGCTCGGGCGGCAGGTGGTGCTCGCGGGCCCAGGCGACGGTCAGGCCATCGCTGCCGGCTGCGTCGAGCAGCGCGGCCCCGAGCCGGTCGTGGCACAGGTAGCTGCCGGCCCGGCCGACCGCACCCGGGCGACCCCGCCACCGCTCGGCCGCGTCCCGCCCGGCCGCCATGCCGGCGATCGTCACGACCGCCCGCCGGACTGGCCCGAGCCCGCTGTCGACCTTGCCGATGTCGTGGAGCAGCGCGGCGGCCACCACCGGCCGGGTCGCCTCCGGTCCGAGGGCCGCGGCGGCGTGGCGGGCGACCCCGACCGCGTGGCGGCGGTCGGCGCCGCTCATCCGCCGCCACAGCAGGACCTCGCCCGGCAGCAGGGACGCGGTGGCCCACGCCTCGTCGGCCTTGCGGGGACCGCCGGGCCGCAGCGAGCCGGCGAACCGCGCCACCAGGTGGCGCCAGGTGGCGAGGGTGGTCACGCGTGCCTGATGCAGAACCGGGTGGCCGGCATCGCCTCGAGCCGGGCCTCGGCGATGGGCTCGCCGCACACCTCGCATCGGCCGTACGTGCCGTCGTCCATCTTGGCGAGGGCGCGGTCGATCTCCTCGAGCTGCTCGCCCAGCTGGTTGAGGAGCGCCTTGTTCTCACCCTGCTCGGCGGCGACCTGGCCGGAGTCGGCAAAGTTCTCGTCGTAGCTGAGCGAGTCGGCCGTGCCCACCTGCAGGCCCGCGATCTGGTTCGCCAGCCGCCGCCGCTCCTTCTCGAGCTGGCCGCGCAGCGTGGAGAGCGTCGTCTGGTCGGGCACACCCTGAGGGTACAAGAAACCGGGCCGTGCGACGGTGGGCGGCGCGTCGACGCCCGATGGTGGTCGGCGTCAGGAGGTCCCGCCCGCCCGCGGGTGGGCCGCCCGGTAGGCGGCGAACAGCCGCTCGGTCGACACCTTCGTGTACACCTGGGTGGTGCTGAGCGAGGCGTGCCCCAGCAGCTCCTGCACGGCCCGGATGTCGGCCCCGTGGTCGAGCATGTGGGTGGCGCACGAATGACGCAGCACGTGGGGGGTCAGCCGTGCCTCCAGCCCGACCTCGCCGCCCCAACGCTTCACCACCAGCCAGGCCCCCTGGCGGGTGAGGCGGCCGCCCCGGCGGTTGAGGAACACGGCCTCGGCGTCGCCCCGCCGGGCCCACCGCTCCGGCGCCAGCGCCGGTCGGCCCCCGGGCCCGAGCCACGCCACCAGGGCCGCGACCGCGGGCCGGCCCACCGGCACCACCCGCTCCCTGGCCCCCTTGCCGAACAGGCGGAGCAGCGCGGACTCCAGGTCGACGTCGGCGAGCCGCAGCCCGACCGCCTCCGAGATCCGGGCCCCGGTCCCGTACAGCACCTCCAGCAGGGCCCGGTCCCGCCGGGCCACCGGCCCCTCGCCGACCACCGCGCCCAGCAGGGCGCCGACCTCGTCTTCGGTCAGGGCCTTGGGCAGGCCCGCCGGCACCCGCGGGCTGGCGACGCCCGCGCCCGGGTCGTGCGGCGCGCGGCCCTCGTCGGCCAGGAAGCGGTGCAGCGACCGGACGGCCACCACCGCCCGGGCCACCGTGGCCGGGGCGAGGTCGCCGCCCCGCAGGTCCCCCACGTAGGCCTCGACGTCCGCCTCGGTGGCCTCGGCCAACGCCCGGTCCCGGGCCGCGAGCCAGCGCCACCAGCGGCGGGCGTCCCGCCGGTAGGCGGCCAGCGTCCCCGGCGCCCGGCCCCGCTCGGTGGCGAGCCACGACAGCCACTCCTCGACCTCCAGCGGAGGCAGGTCGGCGATCGTCACCTCCATCGCGACCACGGTAGGGCCGGCCGGCCAGGGCTAACGTGATGCCGATGCCGCGCTACGACTTCCGCTGCCGCACCTGCGGCGACACCTTCGAGGTCCGCCGGTCGATGGCCGACGCCGCGGACCCGGCCCGGTGCCCGGCGGGACACGCCGACACGGTGAAGCTCATGCCGCTGGTCGCCGTCGGCGGGCGGGCCGGCGACCCCGCCCCGACCCCCGGGCCGGTCGCCGGCGGCGGGTGCTGCGGCGGCGCCTGCGGCTGCGGCTAGCATCGCAGCGGCGGAATCCCCCGGGCGGAAAGGACAGGTCGGGCGATGAAGATCGCTACGCGCGTCCCCGACGGCGCGCGCGAGATGGACGACCCCTCCCCCACCCCCCGTCCCCGCCGGCGCCGCCGGCTCCTCGCCGCCGGGGCGATCGTCGCCGTGGCGGCGCTCGCCGCCGGCGTGGCCATCGCCATCGCCCTCGCCCGCGACGGCGGCGACGAGCCCTCGGCCGCCCCCGGCGCGCCCGACGATCCCGGCCTCGGGTCGACCCGCCCGCCCGCGGTCGACGCCACGTTCCCCAACCCCGCCACCACGGGCACCCCCGACGGCTGGGTGCCGGCGTCGGTCCACCAGGGCGACCTCGACATCACCGAGGCCGGCGCCGTCGTCCAGGACATCGAGGTCACGGGCTCGGTGGCGGTGAAGGCCCCTGACGTCACGCTGCGCCGGGTCCGGGTCCACGGTCGCGTGTGGAACCAGTGGTACCCGCCCCGGCGGGGCTCGGCACTTACCCAGTACCCGATGACGATCGAGGACAGCGTCATCGGCGACACCGGCGAGGCCGCCACCGACGTCACCCAGCACGGCACGGTGGGTCCCGGTTCCTACACGCTGCGGGGCAGCGAGCTATACGGCAGCGACGGCTTCCGGGTCAGCGAGCCGGAGGCCACGCCCGAGGGCGGCGACGCCGGCGTGCTCATCGAGGACAACTACTTCCACGCCAACGACGTGGGCGCCGACTGCGGCTACCACCTCGACGGCGTGCAGGGCTACGCCGGCGGCACCGACGTCGTCGTACGGGGCAACACGATCGACGTCGACCGCGGCGACTGCGTCACCGCCGCGATCTTCTTCGCCGACGGCTCGGTCTCCGCCACCGTCGACGGCAACCTGCTGCTCGCGCCGAACTACCCGATCCGCATCCAGGACGACGCCGACCCTGACGCCGGCCCCTGGACGGTGCTCAACAACGCCGTGGCGACCCCCGGCCCGGTCGGTGCCATGAACGACGGCACCGACTGCGACGCCCCGTCGATGACCTGGTCGGGCAACCACGGCGTCACGGTCGACGGCAGCTACACCGTCACCGCCGTCCTCGACGAGATCCCCTGCGAGTGACCGTCAGCCCCCCGCCCGCCGCCGGTCCGTGGCCAGCAGGGCGATCACGGTCTTGGCGTCGGTGATCCGCCCGTCGTCCACCATGGCCAGCACCTCGGCCAGGGGCACCCGAGCGACCTCCATGTGCTGCTCCTCGATGCTCTGGCGATCGACCGGCACCTCCGACAGGTCGGTGGCCAGGTAGATCACCACCGCCTCGTCGCAGAAGCCGGGCGAGTTGTGGAACGTGATCAGGTGCTCCAGGGTGCCCGCCTCCAGCCCGGCCTCCTCGGCCAGCTCGCGGGCGGCGTTGGCCGCCGGATCCTCGCCCTCGACGTCCCGAAGTCCGGCGGGCACCTCCCACAGCGTCCGGTCGAGCGCCGCCCGGTACTGGCGGACGAGGGTCACCGTCCCGTCGGCGTGCAGCGGCACGACCCCGACCGCGCCCGGGTGGTGGACGACCTCCCGCTCGTAGTGGCTCCCGTCCGGGGCGACGATGTCGCGCATCGCGAGCGTGATCCGCAGGCCGGTCCACACCGTCCGCTCGGACACGACGCGAAACGGCGTCGCCCCCGCGTCCCCCGCGTCCCCCTCGTGCCCCTGATGCTCCTCCCCGAGCCCGCTCAAGAGGCAGTCCGGGCGGTCTCGCGCTCGTCCACCGGGAACAGGTGGGGCCGCCGGCCCTCGGCCCTGTCGAGCGCCGCCGACACGAACTCCCGGAACAGCGGCGCCGGCCGGTTGGGGCGGCTCTTCAGCTCCGGGTGGGCCTGGGTGCCGACCCAGAACGGATGGCCCGGCAGCTCGATGAACTCGACGAGCCGGCCGTCGGGGGAGGTCCCCGAGCAGCGGAACCCGGCGCCCTCGTACTTCAACCGGTAGCGGGGGTTGAACTCGTAGCGGTGGCGGTGCCGCTCCGACACCACGGCCTTGCCGTAGGCCGCGGCCACGGTCGAGTCCTCGGCCAGCTCGGCGATGTAGGCGCCCAGCCGCATCGTGCCGCCCTTGTCGGTGACGTCGCGCTGGGTGTCCATGAGGTCGATGACCGGGTGGGGGGTGGCCGGGTCGATCTCGGTGGAGTTGGCCCCCGTGAGGCCGAGCTCGTTGCGGCCGAACTCGATGGTCATCGCCTGTAGGCCGAGGCACAGGCCCAGGCAGGGGATGCCGTTCTGGCGGGCGTAGCCGGCCGCCGCGATCTTGCCCTCGACGCCCCGCTCGCCGAACCCGCCGGGGATCACGATGCCGTCGAGGTCGCGCAGCCGGCCCTCGGCCAGCAGCCCCTCGACCTCCTCGGCCTGGATCCACTCGACCTCGACCCGGGCGCCGTGATGGAAGCCGCCGTGCTTGAGCGCCTCGACCACCGACAGGTACGCGTCGGGCAGGCTGACGTACTTGCCGATGATGCCGACCCGGACCTCGCGGGTGGCCGACTCGATCCGCTCGACCAGCCGCTCCCACTCGGCCAGGTCGGGTTCCAGCCCGTCGAGCCCCAGGTGCCGGCAGATGACCGCGTCGAACCCCTCCTCGTGGAGGACCAGGGGCACCTCGTAGAGGTTGGCGGCGTCGGCCGCGTTGACGACCGCCTCGGTGGGGACGTCGCACAGCCGCGAGATCTTCTGCTTCAGGGCGTCGGACACCGGCCGCTCGCTCCGGCACACGATGACATCGGGCTGGATGCCCCGGGCCCGAAGCTCGGTGACCGAGTGCTGGGTGGGCTTGGTCTTCTGCTCGCCCGCGGGGCCGATGAACGGCACGAGCGTGACGTGCACGAACGCGACGTTGTTGCGCCCGATGTCGAGGCGGAACTGCCGGATCGCCTCGAGGTACGGCAGGATCTCGATGTCGCCGACCGTGCCGCCGATCTCGGTGATCACCACGTCGACGTCGTCGCCGGCGAGGCGGTTGATCCGCCGCTTGATCTCGTCGGTGATGTGGGGGATGACCTGGACCGTCTTGCCCAGGTAGTCCCCCCGCCGCTCGGCGGCCAGCACGGCCGAGTAGATCGAGCCGGTGGTGGCGTTGGAGCCCCGCGACAGGGGCTCGTCGATGAACCGCTCGTAGTGCCCGAGGTCGAGGTCGGTCTCGCCGCCGTCGTCGGTGACGAACACCTCGCCGTGCTCGAACGGGTTCATGGTGCCCGGGTCGACATTGATGTACGGGTCGAGCTTCTGCATCGTGACCCGCAGGCCTCGTGACTTCAGCAGGCGACCGAGCGACGAGGCGGAGATGCCCTTGCCGAGGGAGCTGGCGACCCCACCCGTGACGAAGATGTGTTTTGTCACGGGACCACAGGATAACCCGACCGGCGCCGCCGACGGCGGACCTCGGCGAACCGCCTGGTCACGCGATGGTGAGCGACGTGCGGATGCCGCGCCGGGCCTTGAGGTTGTCGACCGCGGCCTCGACGTCGTCGAGCCGGTAGCGGTCGGTGATCATGCCGCCGAGGTCGAGCCGGCCCGCCTTGGCCAGCGCCAGGATCCGGGGGATGTCCCGTGGGCCGTTGACAGTGCCGAGGAGGCAGCCGATCAGCTTCTTCTCGGTGGCGGTGAAGCCGGCCACCATGGGGATGCTGATGCCCTGGTCGATGGGCGCGGCGCCGACGCACACGACGGTGCCGCCCGGGCGGGCGGTGGCGATGCCCTGCTCGATCAGCGCGGCCTGGCCGGCGGCCTCGAAGCAGTAGTCCATGCCGACCGTCGTCAGGTCCATGCAGAAGGCCGTAACGTCGGTGTCGGCCGGGTCGACGGTGTGGGTGGCGCCGAACCGTAGGGCCGCCTCCCGCCGCTCGGCCACCGGGTCGACGGCCACGATCACCGACGCGCCGGCCAGCCGGGCGCCCTGGATCACCGCGATCCCGATGCCTCCCGAGCCGAGCACGGCCACGGTCGCGCCCTCCTCGACGCGGGCGGTGTTGAGCACGGCCCCGACGCCGGTCTGGACGGCGCAGCCGATGACGCAGGCGTCGGCCAGGTCGGTGTCGTCGTCGACCGTCACGGCGCCCTCCTGGGGCACGACGACATACTCGGCCCAACCGCCGAGGCCGAGGCCCCGGTAGACCAGCTCGCCGCCCCGGGACAGCGGGCTGGTGCCGTCGGGCCGGGTGTTGAGGAACAGCGCTGACGCGTACTCGGCGCAGAGGGTCGGCTGCTGGCGGACGCAGAAGTAGCACCGGCCGCACGACGGCAGCGGGGTGAGCACGACCTTGTCGCCGGGGCGGGACCGGGTGACGCCGGGGCCGACGGCCTCGACGACGCCAGCGGCCTCGTGGCCGAGCACGGTGGGCGTCGGGGTGGGGAAGCTGCCGTCGAGGTTCGACAGGTCGGAGTGGCAGACGCCGCAGTCGGTGACCTTGACCAGCACCTCGCCGGGGCGGGGGTCCTCGATCTCGACGGGGCTGACGCCCAGCTTGCCCCCGGACTCCAGCACGGCCGCTCGCATCGTTCGTCCCATGGCGGTCGAACCTAACGGACCGTCAGGTTCCGTGCCCGTTCTGCCCCTGTGTCAATCGATCGTTGACACCGCGAGGCTGTCAATGTCAGGTTGACAGGCATGGACATCGACCTCGACACCCTCGTCGACAACGTCGCCGAGGCCTCCGACGACCCCCTCGACCGGATCACCACTGCCGTCCTGCTCCAGGAGCAGCTCGCCCAGCTCGGTGACGACCTCCTCGACCACTTCGTGAAGGAGGCCCGGGACGCCGGCTGCTCGTGGGCCCAGATCGGCGAGGCCCTCGGCGTCACCCGCCAGGCCGCCCAGCAGCGCCACGGCGGCTTCATCGACCGGATGCTGGGCGGCCTGCTCGAGGGACGGTTCCGGCGCTTCACCCCCCGGGCCCGCGAGGCCGTCAAGGCCGCCCAGGAGGCGGCCCGCAGCCGCAACCACGACACGATCGGCACCGAGCACCTGCTCCTCGGCCTCTACGCGGTCGGCGACCAGGCCGTCGCCGCCATCGCCCTCGGCCGCCTCGGCCTCGACGCCGCCAC
>JBKPHT010000068.1:0-8763 GCA_046730015.1 Actinomycetota bacterium | reverse complement strand
GTTCGCCGGTGCCGGCGTGGTGGTGAGCAACGACACCGGCGCCGCCCACGTCGCCGCCGCAGTGCGGGCGCCGAGCGTCGTCGTGTACCCCGCGGCCGGCGACCCCGACCGGTGGGCGCCGCTCGACCGCGCCCGCCACGTCCCGGTGACGCCCGCCCCGGGGGCCGCCTGGCCGACCGCCGCGGCCGTGGGCGCCGTCGCCGTCGCCGACGACGCGTCGTCCAGGCCCGCCCGACCGCTCCCGGAGGTGACGGCGTGAGGCCGCTCCGCATCCTCACCTGGCACGTGCACGGCAACTACCTCTGGTACCTGTCCCACATCCCCCACGAGATCGTGCTGCCCGTGCGGCCCGGGCGCCCCCACGGCTACGGGGGACGGGCCGGGGCCTTCCCGTGGCCCGATACGGTCCGCGAGGTCCCCGCCGACCGGCTCGCCGACGAGCCCGTGGACGCGGTCGTCTACCAGGCCCACCGGCACTGGGAGCACGACCGCCACCGGCTCCTGTCCCGGGCCCAGCGGGGAGTGCCCCAGATCGTCCTCGAGCACGACCCGCCCCGGGAGAGCCCGACCGACACCCGCCACCCGGTCGACGACCCCGATGCCCTCGTCGTCCACGTCACCGCCTTCAACCAGCTCATGTGGGACTGCGGCCGGACGCCCACGACGGTGGTCGAGCACGGCGTGGCCGTCCCGCCCGGCGCCCGCTACCGGGGCGACCGCGAGCGGGGCCTCGCGGTGGTCAACGGCCTGGCCGAGCGGGGCCGCCGCCTCGGCGCCGACGTGTTCGCCCGGGCCCGCGACCAGGTGCCGCTCGACCTGGTCGGCATGGGGTCGGAGCGGCTGGGCGGCCTCGGCGAGGTCCCGCCGCCCGACCTGCCGGGGTACATGGCCGCCTACCGCTTCTACTTCCACCCCGTGCGGTACACGAGCCTCGGCCTGTCGCTGTGCGAGGCCATGGTCGTCGGGCTGCCGGTGGTCGGGCTGGCCACGACCGAGCTGCCCACGGTGATCGAGGACGGGGTCACCGGGTTCATCGACACCGACCCGGACCGGCTGGTCGACGCCATGCGGCTGCTCCTCGCCCGGCCCGCACTGGCCCGGGCGGTCGGTGCCGCCGGGCGGGCGGTCGCCGAGGACCGGTTCGGCATCGACCGGTTCGTCCGCGACTGGGACGCGCTGCTGCGCGACGCCTGCGGCCCGACCGGGCTGGTGGCCCCCGGGGCGAAACCGCTTCTCGCCGAGGGCTCCCGCGGGTAGGCGCCGGCCATGGACGCACCCGATCCCGCCCCCCGACCCGAGCTCCACGACCGCGCCGTCATCGTCACCGGCGGGTCGTCCGGCCTGGGTGCCGCGGTCGCCGCCCGGCTCGGCGCGGGGGGCGCGAAGGTCACGGTCCTCGACCTCCGCCCGTCGCCCGACGGAGTGCCGACGGTCGAGGTCGACCTGGCCGACGGCCGGGCGACCGAGCGGGCCGTGGCCCAGGCGGCGAGGGCCGCGGGCGGCCTCGACGCCGTGGTGACGTGCGCGGGCGTCGACGTCCCCGGCGCCCTGGACGCGGTCGACGGTGCGACGTGGGACCGGATCGTGGCGGTCAACCTGCTCGGCACCGCGGCGGTGGTCCGGGCCGCGCTTCCGTTCCTCCGGGCGTCGCGGGGCCGGGTCGTCACGGTCGCCTCCACGCTCGGCCACCGGGCCGTGGGCGACGCCACCGCGTACTGCGCCAGCAAGTTCGGGGTCGTCGGGTTCACCCGGGCCCTGACGGCGGAGCTCCGGGGCGAGGTCGGCGTGACCATGCTCACCCCGGGAGGCATGCAGACCGCGTTCTTCGACGAGCGGGAGGACCGCTACAAGCCGCCCTCGGACCTCCACCTGTGCGACCCGGCCCAGGTGGCCGACGCCGTGGCCTTCGCGCTGACCCGGCCCGCCGGCTGCGAGGTCAAGGAGCTGGTCGTCACCCCGCCGGGCGAGACGTCCTGGCCCTGACCCCGGGCCGCCGCGACCGGGACCCTCAAGGGGCGGCCGGGAAGTCGTTGGGCGGGTCGGGGTGCATCGGCTCCGCGTCGGGCCCTGCCGGACGGTCCGTCACGTGCCGGCGGTCGTTCCGGCGGCCCTGGGCCTCCGACAGCCGGCCCGGGTCCCGTTGCCTGAGCAGCAACGCCACCAGGGCGACGACGGCGACGACGGCGAGCACGACGACGGCGGTGGCCATGCCGGGCTCCTACCCGGTGGCCCCCGCTTGCATCCGCCGGCGGGTCGGCCCGAAGGTCAGGTCCGCCGTTCCTCGGTCGGGAGCCGGTCCGGGCGGTCCTCGTGCGACCGGCCCGGGAACCGTCTCTCCGCCTCGGCCACGTCGCCCCCGGTCTCCTCCAGCAGCTCGTCGACGACCTGCTCGTCATCGCTCGCCTGCTGTCCCAGCCAGTCGTCCACCGTGCTGTTGGGCGGCTCCACGATCTCGCCGTGGTCGGTCGCGGGCTCGTCGTCGCGTCGCGCGTCATCAGTCATGCCGGCCGCGTACCCGCCACCCGACCGCTCACACACGGAGAACTCAGAACTCCCTGCGTGAACGAGGTGCGGGTGGGTAGCGACCCGCATCATCCGACAACGGAGGTCGAGCATGACGAACCAGATGACACCGGAATCCGGCATGGCCGACCGGGCCGGCGGCGTGGCGACCACGGCGCGGGAAGAGGCCCGCGGCGTGGCCGGCGACGTTCGGCAGGAGGCCTCGAACGTCGCCTCCGAGGCGGCGGCCCAGGCCCACAACCTGGTCGACGAGACCAGGTCGGCGGTGCGGTCGCAGGCCCGCGAAGGCACCGACCGGGCAGCCGGCGCCCTCGACCAGCTCGGCATGCGGCTCCGGGCCCTGGCCGACGGCGACGCCGAGAGCGCGGGCGAGCTGCGCCGGTATGCGGAGCAGGCCAGTGAGCGGCTCCAGGCGGCGGCCGACCGTCTGGGGAGCCGCGGCTTCGACGGCGTGGTCGACGACGTGCAGTCCTTCGCCCGACGGCGCCCCGGGGTGTTCCTCGCGGTGGCGGCCGGTGCCGGCTTCGCCGCCGGGCGGCTGTTCCGCGGCGCCCAGGCCGCCGCGTCATCCTCGCCGCCGTCCCCCGGCGCCGTGGGCGAGGAGCCCGCGTCCCTGCCCGCGCCGTCCCCGTCGACCACGGGCGCGGTCGTCGCCGGGCCCGAGGGCGGCACCACCCCGGCCGCGACGTCCTACGGCGGAGCGGCCTCGACCGGCACGCCGACCGGTGATCCCGGCGCGCGGCCGTGAGCGGCGGGACCGGGGGCGGCGACCTCGACCGCCACGACGGGGTCATCGGCGACCAGTCGCTGGGTGACCTGTTCGGCAACCTGACGAGCGACCTGAGCGGCCTCGTCCGCTCCGAGATGGAGCTTGCCCGGGTCGAGATCCGTGAGGAGGCGGCCAAGGCCGGGCGGGCGGTCGCGATGCTCGGCGGCGGCGCCCTCGTCGCCTACCTGGGGCTCGGGCTGCTGGCGATGGCGGCCGCCTGGGGGCTGGCCGAGGTCATCGACGCCGGATGGGCGTTCCTGATCGTGGGTGCCGTGGTCGCCGCCGTGGGCGGCGTGCTGCTGATGATGGGCCGCGACCGGCTGCGCCAGGTCCGGCCCGTCCCCGACGAGACCGTGGAGACGTTGAAGGAGGATGCCCGATGGGCAAGAGCACAAGTGAAGTGAAGGCCGAGATCGAGGACACCCGCCGGGACATGTCCGAGACGATCGACGCGATCGCCGACCGGACGAGCCCCCGCCGGATCGTCAGCCGGCGCCGCCAACGGGTCGCCGACGGGTGGCGGTCGGTCAGGGAACGGGTGATGGGCCGGGCGGAGTCGGGCTACGGCACCGCCGGCGAGCAGGCCCGCCACCTGCCCGACGCGGCCCGGGAGACGGCCGGCACGGTGGCCGGCGCCGCGCGCCAGGTTCCCGAGCGTGTGGCGGAGGGGACGCAGGGCAACCCCGTCGCCGCCGGCCTCGTGGCCTTCGGCGCCGGCCTGCTCGTCGCCTCGCTGGTCCCGCCCAGCGAGCCCGAACAGCGGCTGGCCGCCACCCTGCGGGACACGGCCGAGCCGCTGGAGGGCGAGCTCAAGGAGGCCGGCCGGCAGGTGGCCGACGACGTCAAGGCCCGCGCCAAGGAGGGCGTCGAGCAGGTCAAGCAGACGGCGACCGACGCGGCCGGCACGGTACAGGACGACGTCCGGTCGTCGGCCCGTAACGTCGGCGACCAGGCCCGGGGCTAGCAGTATGTCGGTGCCGAGCGAGAGCCGCGACCGGGGCCGGGCGGCCACCCGCCCCGGCCGGCTCCCGCTCCGCGGCTGGAAGGACGTCATCGTCCGGACCAAGGAGCAAATGAAGCTCGACGACGTGCCTCTGCTGGCCGCCGGCGTCGCCTTCTTCGCCCTCCTGGCCCTGGTGCCGGCCCTGGTGGCCCTCGTGTCGGTGTACGGCCTCGTGGCCGACCCGGACGACATCCAGCGGAACGTCGACGACCTGCTCGCGGCGGCCCCCGCCGAGGTCCGCGACCTGGTGTCGTCGCAGCTCTCGTCCATCGTCGAGAGCTCGCCGTCGGGGCTGCGGCTGGGCGCGATCGTCGGCCTCGTGATCGCGCTGTGGTCGGCGTCGAGCGCCGTGAAGCACCTCATCGGCGCGATCAGCCTGGCCTACGACGAGGAGGAGGCGCGGGGCTTCCTGCGCCTGCGGGGGCTGGCCCTGCTGCTGACCATCGGCGGCATCGTCCTGCTGGCGGCGGTCGTCGCCGGCTTCGTCGCCGCCCCGCGGGCGCTGCCCGAAAGCGGCGCCGGCGGCGTCGCCCGGACGGTGGTGCTGGTCGTCCGCTGGCCCCTGCTCGCCGTGGTGGCCCTCGTCGTCCTGGCGGTGCTCTACCGGCTGGGCCCCAACCGCGACGCCGCGGAGTGGCGGTGGGTCACCCCCGGCTCGGTGCTGGCCACGGTCGTGTGGGTGGCCGCGTCGGTCGGGTTCTCGATATACACCTCGCACTTCGGCAGGTACAACGAGACCTACGGCTCGCTCGGCGCCGTGATCGTCGTCATGCTGTGGCTCTACCTCTCCGCCTACGCGGTCATCGCCGGCGCCGAGCTCAACGCCGAGCTCGAGCGGCAGACCCTCGCCGACACCACGGTGGGGCCGTCGCAGCCCCTGGGTCGCCGGGACGCCTACGCGGCCGACACGGTCGGGGCCTCGACCGACCGTTGAGCCCGGGGACCACGGCGTACACGGCGGATCCGGCCCGGTCGGCCGACCTCACCGGCGGGCGGCCTCGGCGCCGCCGGCGGCGCCGGGTTCGTCTCCCGCGAGGAGGAACAGGTCGGTGACGCCGGCGATGCGCAGCACGGCGAGGACCGCCTCGCTGGGCGAGCGCAGCACCACGCCGTCCCCGGCCCCGTCCAGGAGCCCGCGGGCCCGCAGCAGGAGGGTCACGCCGGTCGAGTCCATGAAAGTCGTCGCCGAGAGGTCGATCGTGATCGGCGCGCCGTCGCGGAAGGCCTCCAGGACGCACCACCACAGCTGGGCGGCGGTGGCCAGATCGAGCTCGCCCCGGACCATGACGACCGGCACACCGGTCGACCGGTCGACGTGGGCCTCGAACGGCGGCGGGTCGGGGGGTGCTCGCAACCTGACTCCGGGACGACTCGGCTCGTGGTCTGATGGGTGTCGACATCTTTCCCAGGACAGGGCGGTCCGAGTCATCGGCGCGCCCCGGGGGTTGCCGGCGGCCGGGGTCGGGGTAGGAACCCGCACATGGGTGATGACCGGGTCACGATCGTGGTGGCCACCCGCGACCGGCTGGCCGATCTGGAGCGGTCACTGCCGCGTCACGAGGCGCCCGTGATCGTGGTCGACAACGGGTCTGCGGACGGCACGGTCGCCGCGGTGCGCCGGAGCCATCCGGACGTCGACGTCGTCGAGATCGGGACGAACCGGGGGGCCACCGCCCGCAACGTCGGCGTCGCCCGGGCGTCGACGCGCTACGTCGCCTTCGCCGACGACGACTCCTGGTGGGCTCCGGGGGCCGTCGCCCTGGCCGCCGACGTGCTCGACGCCCACCGCGGGGTGGCCGTGCTCGCGGCCCGGGTGCTGGTGGGCGAGGATGGCCGGCTCGACCCCGTGTGCTCGGAGATGGCCGCCTCGCCGCTCGGCCGCCGCCCGGACCTGCCGGGGCCTCCGGTCCTGGGGTTCGTCGCCTGCGGCGCGGTGGTGCGGCGCGATGCGTTCCTCGACGTCGGCGGGTTCGACGACGTCGTCTTCTTCGACGGCGAGGAGGAGCGGGTGGCGCTCGACCTGTCCGCGGCGGGCTGGGACCTCGTCTACGTGCCCGAGGTCGTGGCCCACCACCATCCCTCGCCCATGCGGGACCGCGACGGCCGCCGGGCCCTCGCGGTCCGGAACCGCCTGCTGGTCGCCGTGCTGCGCAGGCCCTGGCCGGTCGTGGGCCGCCAGGCCCTCCAGGCCCTCCGGGGCGGGCGAGCGGCCCGGTCCGGCCTGCGGGCGGCGGTGCCCCGCCTGCCGCGTGCGCTGGCCGGGCGACGCCGGCTGCCCGACCCAGTCGAAGTCGCCCGCAGCCGGCTCGACCGGCGCCCGTCCGACGGAAAGGAGTCGTCATGAGCCCTGGTGCCTGGATGATGCTGCTCGCTCTGGTGCTCGCCCTCGGTTCGCTCGGCGTCGTCGTCTACGCGCTGGTCCGGAGCATCCTCAACGAGCGGACCGGAGCGAGGAGCCTCTGGCGCGAGTTCGGCCTCGGGCTGGTGCTCATGCTGCTGTTCTTCGGCTCGTGGTTCGCCCACGGCATCGCCGAGTGGCAGGTCTTCACCGACGAGCAGCGCGAGCACGGCCAGCCGGTGGAGATCGGCGACTTCGTCTCGTCGTTCGGCCAGTCGACGCTCGAGAACTGGCAGTCCGAGTTCCTGCAGCTCTTCGCGTTCGTCGCCCTGTCGGCCATGTTCATCCACCGCGGCAGCGCCGAGTCGAAGGACACCGACGAGAAGATCGAGGCGTCGCTCCGGAGGATCGAGGACCGCCTCGGCACCCTCCCGCCCCACCCGCGGGACGAGGGAGACGGCTGGAAGCTCCCCGACACGCCGCAGGAGGTGCAGGCACGGTAGTCGTTCGGTCGTTCCCGAGGCGATAGGGGTCGGGGGCCGACCTCTATCGCCTCGGGAACCAGGGAACGACTGGGGTCGATCGGGACGTCAACCCCCGATCCCCGTCAAGGGAACGGTGAGCCATCGTCAAGCGGGCGTCGCCATCATCGCAGCATGACCCGACGTACCCCCTCCCCCATCGCCCCCGCCTACTACCTGGGCCGGTCCACCGCCGTCTGGCAGGCCGCGCTGGCCCGCCCGCGGCACCACCGTCACGCTCCCCCGACCCGGTAGTTCGAGACGGGACCCGGCCGTCACGGCCGCGGTCACCCCGTCTACGTTGTCGCCGTGACCGACGGGACCCGCGGCCGCATCGCGCAGTGGTTGTGGCGACCGCCCCGGCCGCACGGCGAGACGATCGCCGGTCGCACGGTCAGCTTCCTCGAACTCTTCTACGACCTCGTGTACGTCGCCGTGATCGGCCAGGCGGCCCATCACCTCGCCGAGCACGTCACGGCGCGCGGGGTCGCCGAGTTCGCCGTCGTCTTCGCCCTGATCTGGATCGCCTGGGTGAACGGGTCGCTCTACCTCGAGCTCCACGGCCGCGACGACGGGCGGACCCGCACCGTCGTGTTCGTGCAGATGGGCGTCCTCGTCCTGCTGGCGGTGTTCACCGGTGACGCCGCGGACGGCGGGGGGAGCCAGTTCGCGCGGGTGTACGCGACGTTCCTGGCCGTGCTGACCTGGCTCTGGTACTCGGTCCGGCGCCAGGACGTCCGCAATCACACAGAGTTCCTGTCGGGGGCGAGCCGCTACGTGGCCGGCATGGCCGTCGGCACGGTCGTGGTCCTCCTGAGCGCCACCCTGCCGGCGACGCCCCGGCTCGTCGTGTGGGCGTGTTGTGCCGCCGCCTGGGTGCTGGGCATGGTGCTCGCGGTCAGGGACACCACCCTGTCCCGCGCCCTGACGCCTACGGAGTCCATGGTGGAGCGCTTCGGGCTCTACACGATCATCGTCCTCGGCGAGGTCGTGTTCGGGGTCGTGGACGGCCTGTCGGAGCACGACCGCGACGTCAAGACGATCGCGACGGGGATGGTCGCACTGGTGGTCGGCTTCGGGTTCTGGTGGATCTACTTCGACCTCGTCGGCCGCCGGCTGCCGCGGCCCGACGGTCGGGCGGTGGTGTCGTGGCTCATGAGCCACCTGCCCATCACCCTGTCCATCACCGCGGCCGGAGCGGCGATGGTCAGCCTGATCGGCTACGCCCACGACGCCCGCACCCCGGCGGCCACGGCCTGGCTGCTGTCGGGCGCCGTCGCGGTGGGCCTGGTCGCCCTGATCGTCATCGAGCGGTCGCTCGCCGACGCCGAGCGCCTGGTGGACGTCTACCGGCCCCTCCGCCCGGCGTTGGCCGCCGGGGCCGGCGCCGCGCTCGTCGCCGGCTGGGTCCGCCCGGCGCCGTGGCTCCTCGCGCTGCTGCTCGTGTGCATCCTCAGCGTGCTGTGGTTCTTCGCGGTCAGCCGGTTCATGAATGCCGACGAGTGGGGCGAGGAACGGTCGGCTCGCACCGACGGGGACTAGGGCCACGCAGTGCGCTCCGTGGACCGCCCGGCGACGGCGCGGCGGCTCCGGACCTGCCTGGACGGCG
>JBKPHT010000067.1:0-15215 GCA_046730015.1 Actinomycetota bacterium | reverse complement strand
CATCGAGGTCGCCCCCGCGCCCGCGCGGGTCGCCGCGGCGCCCGCCGAGCGGCCCCGCCGGGAGCGCCGCCGCGGGCGGGAGCGGAGCGAGCGGACCGAGCGGACCGAGCGGACCGTACGGATCGAGCGCGACCACACCGGCACGGTGACGAGCTACAACCCCGACAAGGGGTACGGGTTCATCTCCCGCCGGGGCGGCGGCGACGTGTTCGTCCACGTCTCCGGCCTTGCCGGCCGCGGTCAGCTGCTGCAGCCGGGTCAGCGGGTCCGGTTCGAGGTGGTCCGGGGGCGGCGGGGCCAGCAGGCCCGCAACGTCACCGCCATGTCCTGACCGCGCTCCGCGGTGACGTCGGCCCAGTCGTCGCCCCTCGTGCGGTCCTGATGACATACCGTGGTAGGTAGCGCGCCGGGCACCTCCCCGTGTCCGGCCCGAGTGGGGAGACCTGCTGTGGACGACGATCCCGTACTTCTGGAGGTGAAGGAGGGCGTCGCCGTGCTCTCCCTCAACCTGCCCGACAAGCACAATGTCGCGGGCGAGGCAGTCGACGCCCTGTTCTTCCGCTACCTCGACCTCCTCCGCACCGACCGTGACGTGCGGGTGGTGGTGTGGCGGGGCAACGGCCCGTCGTTCTCCGCCGGCCGCGACCTGGGCGACCTCGGGACCCACCGCAACGGCAACGGCCACCTGCCGACGAGCGACTTCGAGATGCTGGAGCGGACCGCCTGGTCGACCCGCCTCCTGGCCGAGTACCCGGTGCCGATCGTCTGCGCGCTCAAGGGGTGGACCCTCGGCACCATGCTCGAGCGGGCGCTGCTGTGCGACATCCGGGTGGCCGGCGAGGGGGCCAAGCTCGCCCTGCCCGGCCTCGACCACGGGGTGATCCCCGACGCCGCCGGGGTGGCCAAGCTGGTCGAGATCGGGGGCGCGGCCCTGGCCCTCGACCTCGCCCTCACCGGCCGGCGGATCGACGCCGCCGAGGCCCTGCGGCTGGGCCTGGTCAGCCAGGTCGTGCCCGACGACGAGCTCGACGAGGTGGTGCTCGACCTGGCCCGCGGCCTGGCCGCGCGGCCGCCGCTGGCGGTGCGGCTCGTGCGCGAGAGCGTCCAGGCCCTGGTGGCGGCTGGGATCCGTGGCACGCTCGGCCGCGAGCTCATCGGGCAGACGATGGTGCTGGCCTCCCACGACTACCGCGAGCACCGCCTGGCCCGGGCCGAGGACCGCGAGCCTCGCTACGAGCGTCGCTGACCCGTCGTCGTCCGGTCGGTACGCTGCGAGCATGGCGTACCAGCCGGGGCGCAGCGACGTGCCCCTCGACGAGGGCGGCGAGGGCGTCGACAAGCGCATCGTCGTCCGGCTCGTGGTGGCGGTCGCGGCCGTCGTCTACTTCCTGCTGTTCATGGTGCAGAACAACGACCGGGTCGAGACCAGCTTCGTGTTCTTCACCGTCGACACCCGCCTGTGGGTCAGCCTGCTCGTCGCGGTCGTGCTCGGTGTCGTGCTCGGCCAGGCCGGGGAGGCGCTGTGGAACCGCCGCAAGCGGCGGCGGCGGTCCGGCGCCGACCGCTAGTCTGACGATCCGTCAGATCGACTTCGCAGCCACCAGTCCGACGAGCTGCTCAAGGCGCTGCTCGACGCGTGGTAGCCCGGAGGGCATGGCTGCAGCGACCCCGTCCGCCCGCCTCCGCACCGGCATCGTGGCCATCGGCGTGCCCGCCGGCCGCGCCGAGTGGCGCGACCGGGTCCGGCGCATCGACGGCCAGGGCCATGACGTCCTGCTGACGGCCGACCACCTCGGCCTGTGGCCGCCGCTCCCGCCGCTGGTGGCCGCCGCCGAGGTCAGCGAGCGGCTGCGGTTCGGCACCCAGGTGCTCAACAACGAGTTCTGGAACCCGGTGCTCGTGGCCCGCGAGGCGGCCGCCGTCGACGTCCTCACCGGCGGCCGGCTCGAGCTCGGCGCCGGGGCCGGCCACGCCCGCGTGGAGTTCGCCGCCACCGGGATCCCCTACGACCCGCCCGCCGACCGGGTCGCCCGCCTGGCCGAGGCCGTGCCGGTGGTGCGCCGGCTGCTGGCCGGCGAGCGGGTCGACCATGCCGGGCGCTACGCCCTCGACGGCGCCGAGCTGGGCTTCGCCGCCGCCCAGTCGCCCGTGCCGATCATGGTCGGCGGCAACGGCGACCGGGTGCTGCGGCTGGCGGCCGAGGAGGCCGACATCGTCGGCCTCACCGGGCTCACGTCCGGCACCGGCCGCACCCACACCGACCTCAGCCATTTCACCTGGGCGGGCCTGGCCGACCGCATCGACCACGTCCGCCGCCACGCCAGCGACCGGTTCGCCGGGCTGGAGCTGTCGGTGCTGGTCCAGCTCGCCCAGGTCACCGACGACCGCCGGGCGGCGGCCGAGGCGTTCGCCCAGGGCCAGGTCGACCCCGAGCCGCTGCTCGACAGCCCGTTCGTCCTCGTCGGCACCGCCGCCCACCTCGCCGACCAGCTCGACCGCCTCCGCGAGGTGGGCGTCGGCTACGTGACGACCTTCGAGGCCGGCGCCGAGGCCCTGGCCGCGGGCGTCGCGGCGAGGCGATGAGGGTCGATCATCCGTTCCCGAGACGATAGGGGTCGGGGGCCGACCGTTATCGCCTCGAGATCGACGGGTCGACCCCTATCGCCTCGGGATCGACGGAGCCGACGACGTCCTCGCACTGGCGATCTTGGGTGGGGGCTGGTGTTCCGGGGGCGGCGGGGCGGGGACCTGGCCCGGCCCGGCCGGCGGGGGAGGGGGCGGGAGGTTCGCCGCGCAGCGCCCGCCCACGAACCGGCCGAGCGACTGGTAGGCGTCGAACGTCTCGCCGGTGTAGAGCTGGTCGACCGTGCCGTGGGTGGGGAACTCGGGGTCCTTGGCCAGGTACGCCCGGACGTCCCACGGCGCGTCCGCCGTCACCACCGCCTTGCCGAACACGAGCAGTCCCGGCTCCCGGCCCGGCTCCGGGAAGTGGATGGTGCCGGTCACGTGGTCGGCCTCGTTGAGGCGCGAGCCCTCGGCCACGGTCGTCAGGGTGGTCGGGCCGGCCGCCTCGTCGAGCCGGATGTCGATGCACAGCTCCGACCTGGCCTGGGCGATCGCCTCGCCCAGCGTCGACAGCCGGTCCTGGCGGTCGCCGCTGGCGTCCAGCGCCACGATCGTCGTACACCCCCGGCGCAGCAGCTCGACCAGCCCGAGGTTCTCGACGTGCCCGCCGTCGGTGGCGTACAGGTAGGTCGACCGCAGCCGGTGCCGGCCGGCGATCTCGAAGAACAGGCGGCCCGGCCGAGCCGACCGCGCCGGCCGCCCCGCCCGCTCGACCACCACGACCGGGTTGGGCAGCCACACCCCGAGGCGGACGTTGGTCAGCGCCAGCAGGAATCGCAGCAGCGGCCGGCTCATCTTGCCCATGGCCGGCGACACCGCGGCGCCGGAGATGGCGACCGCCGCGGGCAGGGTGATGTTGCGCCGGACGTGCTCGCTCACGGCCGCCTCGTAGTCGGTCGTGCGCATGGACAGCGGCCCGTAGGTCCGGGAGCCGACCTGCTCGTTGGCGGGCCACAGCCAGCGCCGCCACCACGACAGCGGCCGGTCGACGGCCACCGGGCGCTCCCGGTCGTAGCCGATCGTCGACGGGCTGAACGCGAAGCTCAGCGCCTTGCGGCCCGGCGGGGTCGGGCCCTGGTCCGACACGTTGACCGCCGCGCACACCACGATCTCGGGGAAGGCGAGCCGGGTCCCGTCGACCTCGGGGAACCGGTCGGGCGCGAAGTCCGACAGGGCTAGCTCCTTCCCGAAGTCGACCTCCTCGGCCCGCACCCCGCTGGGCCCGTCGGTCACCCGCCGCACCGCGAACGTCCGCGAGAGCCGCCGCTTGTAGAACGGGTGCAGCGACCAGGCGGTCAGGTCGCCGCCGATCAGCAGCAGGCTGGCGACCGCGGTCATGGCGGCCCACAGCGCGATCTCGCCAGACCCCGGTGGCGAGGCCGTCACGCCGCCGGTCAGGATCGCCACCGCTCCGGCCAGCAGCGCCACCGGCCCGATCAGCGCGCCCAGCACGGTGTCGACCAGGCGCCGGACGCCCCGGCCGAGCTTGGCCACGGCGCTCCGGACCCAGCCGACCGCGGCGACGCCGGTCTCGGCCGCCTGGGTGGCCGGCTTGGCCACCTGCACGGCCAGGGCGACGATGGTGGCGAGACCCCCGAGCGCGGCGACCCAGCCCAGCCGGCCCGCGCCCGACTCCGGGGGCGCCGCGACCGCGGGATCGGAGGCGTCGCCGCCGGACGAGCCCTCGACCAGGTCGCGGGTGAGCTCCACCAGCCAGGGCAGCACGATCGTCAGGACCGCGACGGCCGCGGCGGCCGCGAGAAGGGTGACCGCCACCCGCCGGAGGTTCTGGCGCAGCCACCAGCGCCACCGCAGCGTCCGGGCTGCGAGGGCCACGGCCAGGCCGGCCGCGCCGAGCCCGAGGGCCACGCCGGGCGCCCAGCCGAAGCCGGTCACCTCGGCGTCTCCGGCCCCGGTCAGTCCCGGGTACCACCGGCCGTACAGCCATCCGAGCGGCCGGGCCACGGCCCACAGCAGAGTCGTGATCAGCAGGACGTTGCACAGGAAGCCGACGATGGCCATCGCCACGATGCGGATCGTGTCGCCGAACCCATCGGCCAGGTACGAGCACCGGTTCCGCACCCACGCCTCCTCCGGGCTGCCCGGGGCCAGCGGGCGAACGGTCGGGCGGCCGCTCCGGGACCCGAGCGCCGTCGGGTCGCTGTGGCGGCTGGCGATCGCGAACGCCGAGGCGATGAACGAGCCCCCCGACACCGCCGAGAGGTGGCTGGCCCGGGCCAGCACCCCCTGCTCGTCGAGCGCCTGGAGGGCGCCGAGGTTGAACGCCGCCGAGCGGATGCCGCCGCCCGAGCAGGCGATGCCGATGCGTTCCGGGTGCTCCGCCTGCTCCGGGTGCTCCGCCTGCTCCGGGTGCTCCGGGTGCTCCGGGGCCGCGGCGTCCCGTCCCTCACTGTTCGCGCGTTTCATTCCCACCACCTCTACAGAGGCGGCTGACCCGCCGCTGATACCGGTGCGGTGGTATACGGGCGATGCCCACGGCACTCTGTGGGACGAGGCGACGCGGAACATCGGAGCAGGATGGACGACCTCCGGGCCGGACGGGGCGACCCCTGGGACCACGACCCCGGTCCGCCGCGCAACCGCTCGTGGGCCCGGCTGTTCGCCGAGACGCCCGACTACCGGGCGCTCGGCCTCGGGGCCACCGGCGAGGAACGGTTCCGCTGGCAGTTCGGGCCGGTGTTCTACCGGGGCCGGCTGGGCGACGACCAGGCCCGCGTGCTCGTGATCGGGCAGGATGCCGGCTCCGACGAGGCGCTGGCCCATCGTGCCTTCGTCGGGGAGTCAGGCACCCGGGTCCAGCACCTGCTCGCCCACCTCGGCATCACCCGGTCGTACCTGTTCCTCAACACGTTCACGTACTCGATCACCGGGCAGTACGACGGGCTGGAGGACCTGGCCCAGGGCGACGACTCACCGGTGGCCCGCCACCGCAACAAGCTGCTCGACTACGCCGCCGCCCGCAACGACCTGCGCCTCGTGATCGCGGTCGGCCGGGCGGCCCGCGAGTCGGCGGTCTCGTGGAACCGGCACCGGGGCGGCGCGGGCCCGGCCGGGGGCGACGCCGCCGGAGGCCACCTCCACGAGCTCGACGCCACCGCCATCGGCCCCCACGTCCGGCTGGTCGACGTGACCCACCCGGGCGCCGCCGCCCTGGGAGGGCTGGCCGACGTCGAGGCCAGCTTCGCCGCGGCCGCCGACCGGGTGCTCGGCTGGGCGGCCACCGCCCCGGCCTGGCTCCCCGCCGACCCCGACGGCCAGCGGGCCGCGCCGGGCACGTTCGCGTTCGGGGCCCGCCCGATCCCCCTGCGCGACCTGCCGTTCGGGACGCCGTGGCGGATCGGGGCGGGCGGCACCGCCACCCGGCGGTCGGACGGCGGCCGCAGCCTCGAGCTGGGCCCCGTCGAGCGGCCGCCGGGCGCGCCGGACTTCCCGGACGAGCCGGCCGCGAGCCCGGCGGGCTACGAGGCCGACGACGGCGACGTCCCGTGGGAGCCGCCCCGGTCGGTGCTCGAGTTCGACCGCGGCCCCTCCCCGGCGCTGGCCCGGCTGCTGGTGGGCGGCGCGTCCGGGCTGGCCTGGCCCGACTTCGGGGCGCTCGGCCTCGCCGGGGCGGCGACCTACGGCGGCGGGCCGCTCTACCGGGGCCGGTTCGGCAACGTCAGGGTGCTGGTGCTGGCCGACCAGGCCGGCCACGACGACCTCGCGTGGGGACGGGCGTTCACCGGCGAGGCCGGGCAGCGGTTCCAGGGCCTGCTCGCCGCGCTGGGCGTCACCCGCAGCTACCTGATCCTCCGCACGCTGCCGGTCGACACGGCCCGTGCCTCGCTGGGGAAGGTGTGGGCGCTGGCCGACCGGCCCGACGTGGTGGCGCTCCACCGGGCGGTCACCGGTCGGGTGCTCGACGACAACCCGGTGGCGGTGGTGGTGACGGTGGGCCGTCACGCCGAGCGGATCGCCGGCCGGCTCGACCTCGACGGCCAGCCGGTCGTCTCCCTCCCGTCGTGGCGGCGGCCAGGGGCGCGGGACGCGTGGATCGCCGGGCACGCCCACCTGCGCTCGCTCGGCGTGCCGATCGACGCCCCGCCGACGGCGGCCGTGTGGGACGGCGCCCCGGCCCAGATCCCGCGGTCCGACCTGCCGTTCGGCTTCCCCCGCTGGCAGGGTACGTCGGGCGACCGGGTGGTCCGGTCGGCGCCGCAGGCGGACGACGCCGAGGTCGGCGACGGCGACGGTGACGAGCCGTCCTACAAGGTGTGGATGCCCTCCTGGGTGTCGTGAGCAGGCGGAGGCCGAGCATGGACAGGTATGCGCTCGACGGGCGGGTCGTGACGATGAACGGGCGGTTCGACATGCTCGACGCCGGCCGCGTCTACGTCGACGGCACGACGATCGCGGCGGTGGAGGAGGCGGCGGCCCCGCCGCCCGCCGGTTGGGAGCAGGTGCCGGTCGTCCGCACCGGCGACACGCTCTACCCGGGGCTCATCGAGCTGCACAACCACCTCAGCTACGACGCGCTGCCGCTGTGGCAGGTGCCGCAGCGGTTCGACAACCGGGGCCAGTGGATGCGCCACCGCGACTACCGCCGGTTCGTCAGCGGGCCGGCCGCGGTGCTCGGCCGCACGGGCGGGTTCCTCGAGGCGGTCGTCCGCTACGTCGAGGGCAAGTGCCTGGTCGGGGGCGTCACCACCTCGCAGGGCATCGCCCTCGCCTCCAACATGGGCATTCGCCGCTACTACCAGGGCCTGGTACGCAACGTGGAGGACACCGGCGACGACGCCCTCCCCGCCGCCGGCACCCGCGTGGCAGACGTCGACGCCGCCGACGCCGCGTCATTCCTGGCTACTCTCGAGCGCTCGTCGTCGCTGCTGCTGCACCTGGCCGAGGGCGTCGACGCGGCGGCCCGCGAGCACTTCCGGTCGCTGCGGATCGGCCCGGACCGGTGGGCCATCACCCCGTCGCTGGCCGGCATCCACTGCGCGGGCCTGCACGGGCGCGACTACCAGATCCTCCGCGCCCGGGGCGGCTCGATGGTGTGGTCGCCGCTGTCGAACCTCCTGCTCTACGGGGGCACCGCCGACATCGCCCGGGCGGCGGCCGAGGAGCTGCCGGTCGCCCTGGGGTCGGACTGGTCGCCCTCCGGGTCGAAGAACCTGCTCGGCGAGCTGAAGGTGGCGTGGCTCGTGTCCGAGGCCCGGGGCGGCGTGTTCACTCCCCGCGACCTCGTGGCGATGGCAACCGCCAACCCGGCCCGCATCCTCAAGTGGGACGCCCTGCTGGGCTCGATCGAGCCGGGCAAGCGGGCCGACCTGGTGGCGGTCGACGGCCGCCGGGGCGACCCCTACGAGCACCTGCTGAGGGCCCGGGAGACCGCGCTGACCCTCGTGGTCATCGACGGCGCGCCCCGCTACGGCCAGCCCCGCCTGATGGACCGCCTCACCGCCCCGGGCCGCACGCTCGAGCGGCTGACCGTGGGCGGCGCCGACCGCGTGGTCGACCTCACCGACGCGGCGGCCGATCCGCTGGTCGGCGCGCTGTCGCTCGGCGAGGCCGCGGCACGGCTCGACGAGGGGCTGCGGACGCTGCCCGAGCTGGCCCGCCGGCTGGAGAACCCGGTCACCGCCGGGGCGCTGCTCGGGGCCAGCGACGGCCGGTCGCCCGGCGTCTGGTTCCTCGAGCTCGACCACGAGGCCGGCGGGGCCACGGCCGACCGGCCCGAGCTGGGGGGCCTCGCCCTGGCCGGGACCAACGGCCGACTGGACGCCGTCGGCGCGGCCGAGCCGCTGTCCGAGGTCCTCGGGCCGCTCGCGCTCGACCCGCTGACGGTCGTCGACGACGAGCGGTTCGTCGACCGGCTCGCGGGCGTCCCCGGGCTGACTGACGAGGCCCACGGCGTCGTCCGGGGCCTCGCCCGGCTGTACGGGCGGACCGACCCGGTCCGACGGTCCCGCCGCCGGGCCCGGTCCGGCGAACCCGACGCACCCGGCGGACCGGACGCCGACCGGCACGCGGTGCCCCTCGGCGAGGCGGCCGCCGGCCGGGCCGAGGCGCCCCGGCTGGCCGACTTCCTGGCCGGGGTCGGCGACGGCACCCTGTCGCTCGCGGACCGGCGGCTGTTGGTCGACCAGGCCCTGCTGGTGATCGAGCAGTGCTACGTCCACCTGGTGCTCAAGCGGGCCATGCACGCGATCGACCCGGTGCAGCGGCTGCGCCTGCTGGGCGACCGCCTCGGCGTCCTCACGGAGGAGACGCGGGGCTCGGAGGTCGAGTTCCACCGCGAGATGGCCGGCATCTTCACGTCGCTGCGCGACCTCCACACCAACTACCTGCTGCCCGAGCCGTTCGCGTCCCGCACGGCGTTCCTGCCGTTCCTGGTCGAGCGGTACTTCGACCCCGCCGAGCACTACATCGTGTCCAAGGTGGCGGCGAGCCTCGCCCACCCGACGTTCGTGCCCGAGGTCGAGATCCTCCACTGGAACGGCGTGCCGATCGGCACCGCGGTCGAGGCCAACGCCCGGCGCCAGGCCGGCAGCAACCCGGCGGCGAGCTTCGCCCGGGGCCTCGACGCGCTCACGATCCGCCCGCTGGTCCGGTCGCTGCCGCCCGACGAGGACTGGGTGGTGGTCACCTACCGGGGCCTCGACGGCGAGCAGCGGGAGGTCCGGCTCGACTGGCGGGTGGCGGTCGCCGGGCCCGGCGGCGCCGACGGCACCGGCCTGGCCGGGCGGGCCGCCCAGGGGCTCGACGTGTCGGTGCAGGCTGTGAACGAGGCGAAGAAACAGATGTTCGCCCCCGCCGCGGTGCGGGCGGCGGCCGACATCGCCGACCCCGCCGTCGACGTCACCCGGGTCGCGGTCGCCGACGACGACGTGCCCACCGGCATGCCCACCGTGTTCCGGGCCCGGCGGGTGACCACTCCGTCCGGGACCTTCGGGCACATCCGGATCTTCACCTTCTCCGTCGACGACGCCGACGGGTTCGTCGCCGAGTTCGTCCGGCTGGGCGAGGCCCTGCCGCCGGCGGGGCTGATCGTCGACGTCCGGGGCAACGGCGGCGGCCTCATCCACGCGTCGGAGCGGCTGCTGCAGGTGCTCACGCCCCACCGGGTGACCCCGGAGCCGGCCCAGATGACCACGACCGCGCTCATGGGCGACCTGTGCCGCCGCCACGACCCGTCCCCCCTCGACCCCACCTTCGACCTGGCCCCGTGGGTCGAGTCGCTGGGCCAGGCGGTGACGACCGGCGCCCAGTACTCCAACGGCTTCCCCATCACCACCGAGTCGTCGGCCAACGCGGTGGGGCAGCGGTACCACGGGCCGGTGGTGCTGGTCACCGACGGGCTCTGCTACAGCGCCACCGACATCTTCGCCTCCGGCTTCCAGGACCACGGCATCGGGCCGGTGCTCGGCGTCGACGGCAACACCGGCGCGGGCGGCGCCAACGTCTGGACCCACGACCTGCTCCGCCTGCTGCTCGACGTGGCTCCCGACGGCGGCGCCTCGGAGAGCAACCCGTTCGTCGAGTTGCCGGCCGGCGCAGGGTTCCGGGTGTCGGTCCGGCGGACGCTGCGGGTCGGCGCCGACCGGGCAGGCACGCCGGTCGAAGACCTCGGCATCGTGGCCGACGAGCGCCACCACCTCACCCGGGCCGACGTCGTCGGAGCCAATGACGACCTGCTGGCCCACGCCGGCGCGCTGCTGGCCGACCGTCCCGCCTACACCCTCGCGGTGGAACCGGAGGCCCGGCCCGACGGCCGGGTCCGGCTGCGGCTCACCACCGCCGGCCTCGATCGGGTCGACGTCGCGTTCGACGGCCGGCCGGTGGCGTCGGTCGACGTCGAGGACCGGACCTCGACCCACACCGTCCGCCCCGCCGCGCCGGCGCCGGCCGCGGTGGAGCTGTGCGGCTGGTCCGGCGGCACCGTCGCGGCCCGCCGGCGGGCGCCGCTCTGACCCCCCCGCCGCCCCCGGTGGTGCGGGGCCACCCGCCGGGCGCGTAGTCTCGTGGGTCTGGGGACGGGGGCGGACGACGAGGCGGGGAGCTGGGACGTGCAGAACACGGGTGACGACGTCGTCGAGGAGGCGACCGGCGATCCGGTCGACGCGGAGGACGAGGTCATCGACCTGACCGCCGGGGAACCGGACGCGGTGGTCGACCTGACCGACCCGCGCGGGCCCGCGCCCCTGCTGGACCCCGACGATGACGAGGTCGTCGTGCAGGTCGGCTCGATCGCGGCCGGGACGCAGTGGCTGCACCTCCCCGGCGGCCCGGTGCCGTTGCAGGGCACGTCGTGGACCGTCAGGGACCAGGTCCACACCACCACCCAGATCCCGTCCTACGCCATCGTGCTGGCCGTGATCTTCTCGGTGGTGTTCCTGCTCGGCCTCCTGTTCCTGCTCATCAAGGAGACGACGGTCGAGGGCGTCGTACAGGTCGGTGTCGAGGGCGACGGGTTCCGCTACGGGACCCAGGTGCCGGTCGCGTCCTACGAGGAGGTCCGCGACGTCCACCACCGGGTCAAGGCGATCCGCCACCTGGCCGCGGTCGCCTGACGCCTGGCACCCTTGGGTGCATGATCGACTGGTCAGACATCGACTCGGTGGTCGGGCAGAACTGGTACAGGCTCGATCCCGACCTCCAGGCCCGGGTGGCCCGCGACGCCCCGGCGGAGGACCGCGCCTGGTCGGAGGCGACGCTCGACGGCTTCGGCGCGCTGGTGGGCGGCCCCATCGCCCGGGCGGCCGACACGATCGACGCTCACCCCCCCGAGCTGGTCCGCTACGACCGCTGGGCCAACGAGGTGGGCCAGATCTCCCACCACCCGGCGATGCTCGACGCCAAGGCGGCGCTGTGGCAGGCCGGCTACCCGTCGGGCTTCGCGTCCGAGGCCCGGGAGCGGGGCCGCCCGGTGCCCGGTGTCGTCCTCGGCGGGGCGAGCTACCTCCTGGCCCAGGCCGACACCGGCATGGTGTGCAGCCTGGGCATGACGACCGGGGTGGCGGGCCTGGTCGACGCCTACGGCCCGCCCGACGTCCGCGACGACCTGCTGGCCGGGCTGCGGGCCGCCGACGTGGCCGACGCGGTCGACGGATCGATGTTCCTGACCGAGCGCGACGGCGGCTCGGACCTGGGCCGGACCGTCCACTGCACGGCCCGCGACCGGGGCGACGGCCGGGTCGAGATCACCGGCGAGAAGTGGTTCTGCTCCAACGTCGACGGAGCCGCGATCGTGATGCTGGCCCGGCCCGAGGGCGCGCCGGATGGTCCGGCCGGGCTCGGTCTCTACCTGGTGCCCCGGGTGCTGGAGGACGGCAGCCCCAACCGCTACTCGATCCGCCGGCTGAAGCAGAAGCTGGGGACGAAGTCGGTGCCGACCGGCGAGGTCGAGTTCCACGGCGCCCTCGGCTACGCGCTCCGCCGCCAGGACGGCGGCGCCGCCGACTCCGGCGACGCCGGCGGGCTGGGTCGGATGATGGAGATGGTCAACGGCAGCCGGTTCGGGGTGGCGCTGATGGGGCTGGGCATCGCCCGCCGGTGCTTCGCCGAGGCGGCCTCATGGGCCCACCACCGCCAGGCCAAGGGGCGGGCGCTGGTCGACCTGCCGCTGGTCCGCGAGCAGCTTGTCGACCTGCTGGCCGAGCTGGAGGCGGCCACCGCGCTGGGGTTCGAGTGCAGCTCGGCGTCGCGCCTGCCCGACGGCGCCCGGCTGCGCCGGATCCTCGTCCCGGCGGCCAAGGTCCGGCTGTGCCGCCTCGGGGTGGAGGCGGCGTCGTTCGCCGTCGAGCTGCACGGCGGCAACGGCTATTGCGAGGACTGGGGCCTCACCCGCCAGCTGCGCGACGCCCAGTGCCACCCCATCTGGGAGGGCAGCGAGAACATCTGCGTCCTCGACGTGCTGCGGACGATCCGGCGCGACGTCGCCCACGAGGCGGTCCTCGACCGGGTCGACGCCGCGCTGGCGGTGGCGGCCGGCGGCGGGCCGGGCTGGCTCGCCCCCGCGGTCGACGCCGCCGCGGCGGCCAGGTCCGAGCTCGCCGCCCGGGTCGAGGCCCTGGCCGGCCTGGAACCCGACGCGGTCGAGGCCATCGCGGGCCGGCTGTGCGACCTGGTCGTCCGGACCACGTCGGCGGCGCTGCTGCTGGAGCAGGCCGGCGATGCCGGTCCGCTGGCCACCCACAAGGGCCTGGTGGCCCTCCGCTACACCCGCCGCCACCTCGCCCCGATCGGCGCCTGGACCGACGCGGTCGCCGCCACCGCCGGCCGCGACCTCCTGGCCTTCGCCGAACCCGGCCCCGAGACGGCGGCCAAGGCCGCAGCCTGATCAGCGCGCCGCCGGGATCCAGGCCGTGCCCGCCGCCGCCCGCTCCCGGTCGTGGGTCGGGCAGAAGCCGCCGACCTCGTAGCCCAGCCCGCGCAGCAGGTCGTCGGTCCGGCCCCCGGCGGGGGCCGCGTAGTGGCTGACGGCCAGACGCCCACCGGGCGCCACCAGCGCTGCCAGCGAGTGGTCGAGCATCGCCCGGCGGAGCCCCTCGGGCACGCAGTCGATCAGCGTGTGGACCACGTCGAACCGTCGGCCCTCCGGGTGGACCCAGTCCACGGCGTTGCCGACCCAGAACCGGTCGGCCCAGCGCGGCAGCCGCCTCCGGGCCTCGGCCACCAGCGCAGGGGCGAGGTCGACACCGTAGGGCTCGACCGCCAGGTCGCGCTCGGCGCACCAGGCGACGACGCTGGCCGCCAGGTGGCCGTTGGCGCAGCCGACGTCGAGGAACGTCCCCGACCGGGGCACGGCGTCGGCCACCTGCAGGCGCGCCGCCCGCCATGCCGCCGGCCCCCGCCCGAAGCCAGACCCCTGCTCGGGCGTCGTGCCGGCCAGGTAGGCCCGGGTCATCGTCCGGGTGCCCTCCCGGAACCACACCTCCGGCGGCAACGCCCAGTGGTCGACCAGCGCCTCGTCGACGAGCGCGGCGTCCGCCGGGTCGGCGACGTCGGCCGAGGTCCCGACCCGGGGCTCGACCCGCGGGGTGTGGTACACGTCGCCCTCGACCCAGCCGTACAGGTGCCCGCCGTCGAGGGCGAACGGGTGGAAGTGCTGGTACCGGAACCCGGCCTGCGCCAGCGGGATCCGCCGGCAGGCGTCCAGCGGATGCTCGCCGGCCGCCAGCCGGTCGCTCGGCACCCGGCCCTCCGGGGTCAGCGCCACCCGCCCGTCCGGCAGCAGGCACACCAGCGTGAGCCGCCCGACGGCGGACCAGTCGGGGTCGTCGGTCAGTCGCACCCGGGCCATCGCAGGCCCGGGACCCTAGCGGCCCGAGGTGGTTGACTTTCGCCGGCGGGCCCGTGTCCAGAGGGGGTCACTCGATGTCGGTAGCCAAGACCATCGAGATCAGCGCCGATTCGCCTGTGAGCTTCGCCGAGGCGGTCAAGGTCGGCATCGCCAAGGCGGCCGAGACCGTCCACGGCATCGACGGCGCCTACGTCAAGGAGCTCAAGGCGGTCGTCAACGACGGTCAGGTCACCGCCTTCCGCGTCCACATGCAGGTGACGTTCATCCTCGACTGAACCTCGTCGGGTCCTCCGGCCACGGGTGCTTCGGGTAGCGCCCGGCCATCTCCCGGCGGACCTCCCGCCACGAGCCGGCCCAGAACCCCGCCAGGTCGCTCGTGACCTGGACCGCCCGGTCGGCCGGCGACAGCAGCCGCAGCGTGACCGGCACCTGCCCGCCGGCCACGGTGGGCGTGGCCGTCGCGCCGAACATGTCCTGCACCCGCACCGCCAGCACCGGCGGGTCGCCGGGCGCGCCCTCGCCGTAGGTCAGCCGGACCCGGCGCCCGCTCGGGACCGTGAGCGCTGCGGGCGCCAGCCGGTCGAGGTCGCCGGCCACCTCCGGCGGCACCCGCCCCCTCAGCAGCCTGGCCAGGTCGAGGCGGTCGAGGTCGGCCCGCCCGGTGGCCCCCGCCGCGTCCAGCCGCGGGGCCAGCCAGCCGTCGAGGGCGCGGCGGAGCGCGGCGTCGGAGAGGTCCGGCCACGGGTCGCCCAGCGTCGCCGCCAGGAACGCGACCCGGGCCTGGACCGACCGGGCCGCGTCGGTCCACGGGAGCGCGGCGAGGTTCGACGCCCGGACCCGGTCCACGAGCGCCGCCGTCGTCGCCACGCCCGGCGCCGGCTGCCGCTCCACCGTCCCCAACCGCAGCCGCCCGAGCTGGCGCTCGACCCGGGCCACCAGGTCGCCGCTCCCGCCCCGGTTCGGGTCCCAGACCAGCCGGGCGTGCTCGGTCACCTGGTCGCCGGCGACCTCGTCGAGCTGGTCGGGCGCCAGCGGGGCGGCGAGGCGGATGCGACCGCCCGTCCGGCGGCCGTCGACCTCGGCCACCGCCAGGAGGGCCTCGCCGGCCAGCGCGTCGGTGGCCGCGAGCCAGCCCTCGGTCCCGGCCCGCAGGACGAAGCGGCCTCGCCCGCCCCGGGCCTGGCCGATACGGTCGGGGTAGGCGGCGGCCAGCAGCGGCCCGGCCTCGGCCGGGTCGGCCCCGGACGCCACCACCCCCAACCGCAGCCGCCCGAGCTGGCGCTCGACC
>JBKPHT010000066.1:0-11733 GCA_046730015.1 Actinomycetota bacterium | reverse complement strand
TGTGTATAAGAGACAGGTCCACGATCGCCCCCGCGGCGGCGAGCCGCTCGGCCATCGCCGGCGCGACCTCGCGCCCCGCGGCCCGCTCGACCAGGGCGGCGAGCTGGGGGCGGGTCAGCGCCACCCGGCCGGAGGTGGCGTCGACGGTCGGCTCGGTCACGGGGCCGGGCGCAGGGACCGGACGGCGCGCAGCATCACCGGGGCGAGGTCGGGCCAGTCGAGGTCGGCGGCGACCCCGGTGGCCACGACGGCTCGGCCACCCGGCCGGATGAGGTGGCGCTGCACGACGGTGGCGTCGACGCCCAGGTGGTCGACGGCCAGGGCCAGGTCGAGGTGGGACTCGGGGCGGTGGCCCAGCGCCCAGTGGACCAGCCAGCCGCGGAAGGCCGCCCGCGCCCCCGCGAGCTGGGCAGCTACGTAGGCATCGGTGCCGTCCAGGGTCGGGTCGACCGCATGGGTGACCGTGATCGACGGCCGCAGCGGCCCGGAGTGGCGGGCGCGGGGCCGGGCCAGCAGGGCCAGCGGACCGCCGGGGCGGACCGGATCCCAGCCCTCGGGCAGGTCGATCTCCGCCGGGGCGTCAGCCACGGTACGGCCGGAACCTCGGGTGCTCCCCGAACGCCCCGGGGCGGACCAGGCGGAGCTCGCCGTCGACGATCTCCCAGCCGCGCTGGCACGGCGGCCGCAGGTGGTCGGGCACGCCGACCCAGAAGTAGAGCAGCAGGAACAGGACCGTCGCCCAGATCAGGGCCATTCCCGCGATGCCGGTGGCCCACATCAGCCACCAGTCGCGGGGCCGCCCGAGCGCCTGGGTCACCACCGCGCCCCCGAGGATGAGGAGGAAGCCCGGGCCGCCCACGAGTCCGGCATACGCGGACCCCTGGAGCGACCGGTACTGGCGGCGGCTGCCTCTGAGCGTCCACGTCAGACCGTGCTCGGCCTCGTGGCGGGCCCACCGCCGGGGCTGCTGCCCGCGCCAGGTCATGAGCCCGTTCCACGAGATGAGAGCTCCGAACAGGAGCGCGGCCGCTGCCACCACGGGGTCCAGGCTGTCCTGGGCTGCGAGAACCGTGGTCATTCGTACGGGCGTGGAGCGACCCACGGGTCCGGGATGTCGTCCTCGGGCAGCACCGGCACGGTCGTGCGCGTCGGCGTCGTCTCCGGCGCCGGATGGGCGGCGTTGGTGTCGACCACCCGCTCGAGCACCGTCCGGTCGGGAAGGATGCGGTTCACCTGCAGCTGCAGCGCCGGGTCGTGGGCGGTGGCCCCGAGCGCGAGGTCCGACGCGGTCAGGTCGACGGTGGCGGCGACGGCGGGATCGACCGCGTCCGGGAACGCCACCCGGTCCCGCACCTCGCCCAGGTCGCGCTCGGCCGGGCCCGGCTCGTCCATCCAGGGCAGTTCGTCGGTCACCTCATCGAACAGCCACGATCCGCCGAACGCCCCGACGATGCCCGCCACCGTCGCGCACGCCGGCGCGCCAGGGCCGCAGGCCAGGCTGGTCAGGGCCCAGGCGCCTGCCACGCTGCCGAACGCGGCGGAAGCGCCCCGCGTCCCCGACCGCACCACCCGCTCCCCCAGCGGCAGCCCGGCGTCGGCGTACCACTGGTCGGCGGCGCCGGCGACGCCGGCCATCCCGGTGCCGATCCGCCCCACCCAGGTGGACGCCGTGGCGAGCCGCGACGCCTGCCCGACCGGCAGCCTGATGCGGGCATGGAGCTGGGCGGAGAACGCGGCCGCTAGCGCCTCGTCGCCATAGATCACGAGTCCGCCCCCCTCGAACCGGACGGTGAGCGACGCGAACTGCGGCAGGCGGGACAGCCCGTCGGCGCTGCCCTGCAGCAACGGGCTCATGACGTCGCCGATGGTGCCGCCCGCGGCGAGGTAGTCGATCCAGGCGGGCGGCTCGTCCTGGTCGTAGTCGAGGCCGATGCCGGCCGCGAGCCACGACCCGGCGCCTTCGGGGACGCCCCGGTAGGGGTCCGCCCCGGGGTCGAGGTACAGCGACAGGTACTCCAGGACCCGCCCGTCGTCGAACGTGTAGACCTCGTCGTAGTCGTGCTCGCCGGACCCGATGGCGTCCTTGAACGCCCGGCCGACCCCGCCGACCCAGTTGCCGAAGTCGCGCAGGCCGCCCCCGAAGCCGCGCAGCACCTCGACGGTGTCGACGGTCGGGGCCCGGAAGTCGACGTCACAGGTCGCCCGGTAGGCGGCGAGCGCGTCGTCGAGCGTGCCCCGCCGCCGGGCGAGCCCGTCGGCGACGGCGTCGAGCGTGCCGTCGAAGCGGACGAGCCGCTCGGGGCGGCAGGCGGAGGTGCCCACGGCTCAGACCGCCTGCTGCGCGGCCGCCTCGACGGCCTTGGCCCGGATCTGGGCCGCGAGGGTCAGCAGGTCGCCGGCCAAGGCCCGGGCCGCGACGTCGTGCATCAGCGACTCGACGTCGAACACCTCGCGGAAGCGCCCCTCCCAGCCGTCGGCCACCACTGGCACGTCCTCCTCCAGGAGGGCCGCGGCCGCGATCAGCGATTGGCTGGTCAGCTCCAGCTCGCGGGCCGCGGTGTCGGCCGCCTCGACGTCGAACCTCACCGGAAACTCACCGCCAGCGTCTCCCCAGCCTCGATCTGTAACCGCCGCCGCACCGAGAGTATGGCATGACCCGGTGCGGTCCGGAACGCGCTACCCGCCCTACCCGGCGGCCGTGGCGTGCGTCGCGTCGCCGCTGCCGAGGTAGCTGGCCCACAACCGGGCATAGGGGCCGCCGGCGGCGATGAGCTCCCGGTGGGGGCCGACGTCGACGACCCGGCCGTCCTCCAGCATCACGACGCGGTCGGCCCGGGCGGCCGACTGCAGGCGGTGGGCGATGAGGAGGGTGGTCCGGCCCTCGCTGACCCGGGCCATGGCCCGGACGACCTGGGCCTCGGTGGCCAGGTCGAGGTTGGCCGTGGCCTCGTCGAGGATGAGCACGGCCGGGTCGACCAGCTGGGCCCGGGCCAGGGCGATGAGCTGGCGCTGGCCGGCCGACAGCGACCGGCCCCGCTCCACGACCGGCTGCAGATAGCCCGACGGCAGCCGGGCGATGAAGTCGTGGGCGCCCACCGCACGGGCCGCGGCCTCGACCTCGGCGTCGGTGGCGTCGGGGCGGGCGTAGGCGATGTTGGCGCGTACGGTGCCGGTGAACAGGAACGCCTCCTGGGGCACGAACCCCAGCTGGCGCCGGAACCCCTCCAGGTCGACGTCGACCAGCGGCACCCGGTCGACCAGCACCCGCCCGCCGGTCGGGTCGTAGAGCCGGGCGGCCAGCTTGACCAGCGTCGACTTGCCGGCCCCGGTCTGGCCGACGAACGCGACGGTCTCTCCCGGGTCGATCGTCAGCGACACGTCGGTCAGCGCCGGGGCGGGCTGGCCGGCGTAGGTGAAGTCGACGTGGTCGAAGGCCATGGCGCCCCGCAGGCGGCCGGGGTCGACCGGGTGGTCGCTCTGGCGGACCGACACCGGCTCGTCGAGCAGCTGGGTGATCCGGTCCATCGCCACCCGTCCCTGCTGGTAGGTGTCGAACACCTGGGACAGCTGCTGGATCGGGGCGAACACCGTGGTGAGGTACAGCACGAAGGCGAACAGGTCGCCGACCTCCAGGCGGCCGGCCTCCACCAGCCCGGTGCCGGCCCACAGCACGAGGACGGTGGCGACCGTCGACAGCAGCTCGACGAACGGGAAGTAGGTCGAGGCGATGAGCGTCGAGTCGATCCGGGCGGCCCGGTGCTGGCCGGCCACGACCCGGAACCCGTCCATGTTCCGCTGCTCGCGGGCGAACGCCTGGGCGACCCGCATGCCGGACACGCTCTCGGCCAGGTTGGCGTTGACGGCCGCGATGCGGTCGCGGACCTCGCCGTAGGCCCGGGCGCTGCGCCGCCGGAACACGGCCGTGGCCAGGACCAGCGGCGGCACGACGGCCAGCACGACCAGCGCGAGCTGGGCGTTCATCGAGGCGAGGATGGCGATGGCCCCGACGAACGTGACCAGCTGGACGAGGGCGTCGATGAACCCGGTCTGGAGCAGCGACTGCATCGCCTCGAGGTCGGACGTCATCCGGGTGAGGATCCGGCCCGTCATCTCGCGGTCGTAGTAGTCGAGGCCCAGCCGCTGGAGGTGGGCGAACACCCGGATCCGCAGGCCGAGCAGCAGCTCCTGGCCCAGCCGGCTGCTCACGACCGTGCCGACGTAGGTGAGCGCGCTCACCCCCACCGCGACGGCCAGGAACGCGCCGCTGACCGTGAGCAGCCAGCCCGGGTCGTCGTCCTGGATGCCCCGGTCGACGCCGACGCTGACGAGCCACGGACCGGCCAGGGTGCCGAGCGCGGTGCCCCCGACCAGCAGGGCGGCGATGACCAGGCGCCGGCGTTGGGGGCCTAGGACGCGGCGGAAGTTGAGGCCGCGGACCGGGCGCGCCGCCTCGGACAGTTCCACCTCGGGCTCGTCGACGATCGGCGGCAGGGCCTCGATGGCCGCCATCAGCTCGGGGGTCGGCGGGGCGTTCATGCCGGCGAACCCCATGCCGCCACCCATGCCGCCACCCATCCAGCCGCCCATGCCGGCGGCCTGGCGGGCGGCCATGTAGCTCTGCCGCTGCGTGGCGGCGATCTCGTCGCCGGCGCCGTCCTGCTGGCGCCAGGCGGCGGGGGTGACGCCGTTGCCGCCGCCGTTCCCGGTCGCGCCGGGGGGCGCTCCGAGGGGCACGGGCACGGGAGCGACGCCGTCGCCGTCGTCGGCGGCCAGGGTGTCGAGGTCGTCGTCGTCGCCGCCGAGCAGCCGGCGGTAGAGGGGGCAGCGGGCGGTGAGCTGGTCGTGGGTGCCGGCGGCGACGACCCGCCCGCCGTCGAGCACCACGATGCGATCGGCCAGGTTGAGCGTCGAGCGGCGGTGGGCCACGAGGATCGTGGTCCGGCCCTCCATGACCGAGCGGAGGGTCTCGTGGATCGCCTCCTCGGTGCGGACGTCGATCGAGCTGGTGGCGTCGTCGAGCAGCAGCACCCGGGGGTCGGTGAGCAGGGCCCGGGCCAGGGCGATCCGCTGCCGCTGGCCGCCGGACAGCGTCAGGCCCCGCTCGCCGACCACCGTGTCGTAGCCGTCGGGCAGGGACTCGATGAACCCGTCGGCCCGGGCCCAGCGGGCGGCCCGGGCGATCTCCTCGTCCGAGGCGTCGGGCCGGCCGTAGCTCAGGTTGGCCCGGATCGTGTCGGAGAACAGGAAGCTCTCCTCGAACACCACCCCGAGGTGGCGGCGCAGCGACTCCAGCTGCAGGTCGCGGACGTCGACGCCGTCGATGGTGATGCTGCCCGACTGCACGTCGTAGAACCGGGGCAGCAGCAGCGACACCGTCGACTTGCCCGACCCCGAGGCCCCCACGAGGGCGACGACCTCGCCCGGCGCGACCCGCAGGTTGAACCCGGCGAGCACCGGCTCGGACCGCAGGTAGCCGAAGCCGACGTCGTCGAAGGTGACCTCGCCGGCGATGTCGTCGCCCAGCGCCCGGGCGCCGGGCCGCTCGACGACGTCGGAGGTGGAGTCGAGCAGCTCGAAGATCCGCTCGGCGGCGGCCCGGGCGGTCGACCCGACGACCAGCATCCCGGCCACCTGGCGGACGGGGGCGACCAGCTGGAGCAGGTAGGTCTGGAAGGCGAGCAGGGTGCCGAGCGTGATGCGGCCGCCCATCGCCAGCCAGCCGCCGAGGGCGAGGACCGCCACCTGGGCCACGGTCGGCACCACCTGCATGACCGCCTGGCGCTTGGCCCCGATCCGGGCGTTGCGCATCCGGGCGCCGAAGAGGCGGACGGCGGCTTCGCCCAGCTTGGTCAGCTCCCGCCGCTCCTGACCGAAGCCCTTGACCACCCGGACCCCGGTGGTGGCCTCGTCCACGACCGTGGCCAGCTCGGCCGCCCTCTGCTGGGCGTCCCAGCTCGACGGGTAGACGACCTTGCGCAGCCGCAGCGCCATCACCAGCAGTACCGGGACGGTGACGAGCGCCACGGCGGTGAGCGGCGGCGACAGCCGGAACATCAGCGTCAGCGACAGGAAGAACAGGACGACGTTGGCGCTCATGAAGGGCAGGAAGCCCAGCAGCAGCTGCACGACCCGGACGTCGCTGTTGGCCCGCGACACCAGCTGGCCGCTCTGCAGCTCGTCGTGGCGGGCGAAGTCGAGCCGGTGCAGGTGGTCGTAGATGTCGTTCCGCATGTCGTACTCGACGTCGATGCCGAGCCGGCCCGCGCCGAAGCGCCGGGCGAACGACAGCCCGAACCGGACCAGCCCGAGCACGAGCATCGCCACGAGCAGCGGGGCCAGGTCGGCGGCCGGCCGCCCGGCGCCGCGGGGGACGATGGCGTCGTCGACGACCGCCCGGGTCAGCAGCGGCAGGGCCGCGGTGATGCCGGTCCCGGCCAGCGCGGCGCCGAACACGACCACCAGGTCGCGCCTGTGGTTCCGCAGGTAGGGCCACATCCGCCGCAGCCATCCGGCCTCCCGGTCGGCCGTGCGCGCCGGGCGGTCACTCACGTGTCAGTCTGCCCGACCAGGTCGGGGACGACGGTGCCCAGGTCGGCGGGATCCCAGCGGGCTCCGCAGTCGACCCCCGGGCCGCGCCGCCAGCCCTCGGCCACCGCGATCCGCCCGCCGCCGACCAGGAAGACCTGGCCGGTGATGCCGGCGGACTCGGGGCTGGCCAGCCAGGCGACCAGCGGCGCGACGTTCTCGGGGTCCCGGGGGTCCCACTCGCCCTCGGCGGGCGCGGGACGGCCGCCGCCCAGGTTCTCGGTCATCCGGGTGCGGGCCCCGGGGGCGATCGCGTTGACGGTGACGCCGTACCGGGCGAGCTCCTTGGCGGCGATGATCGACAGGGTGGCGATGCCGGTCTTGGCCGCGCCGTAGTTGCTCTGGCCGGGGTTGGCGAACAGCCCGGAGGTCGACGAGGTGTTGATGACCCGGGCGTCGTGGGTGTGGCCGGCCTTGTCGCGCTCGCGCCAGTAGGCAGCGGCGTGGCGGAGGGGCGCGAACGTCCCCTTGAGGTGGACCCGGATCACCGCGTCCCACTCGTCCTCGGTCATGTTGAACAGCATCCTGTCCCGCAGGATGCCAGCGTTGTTGACGAGAACGTCGAGGCGGCCGAAGACCTCGACCGCCTGCTCGACCAGTCGGCGGGCGCCGTCCCAGTCGGCGACGTCGTCGGTGTTGGCGACGGCGAGCCCGCCCGCGGCCTCGATCTCGTCCACGACGGCCTGGGCCGGGCCGGCGTCGGACCCGCTGCCGGACACCGAGCCGCCCAGGTCGTTGACCACGACGTGGGCACCCTGGCGGACCAGCTCCAGGGCGTGTCCCCGCCCGATGCCCCGGCCGGCGCCAGTGACGATGGCGACCCGCCCCGCACAGATGCCGGTCACTGGTGCACCCTTCGGGCACACCAGTGACCGAATCGCCACTTCGTGGCGAACGCCGACTGTGCTTCCTGGACCTCGCTGCGCTCGGTCACCGCCGTCTCCTCCCTCTGGTCCGCGGCCGTGGCCGCGAGAACCAGGATCACCGGATCACCGGTCCTCGACGTCGGGCCCGGGCTCCTTGGGCAGGCCGAGCACTCGCTCGCCGACGATGTTCCGCTGCACCTGGGCCGTCCCGCCCCAGATGGTCCCCGACCGGCTGCCCAGGAAGTCGGCCTGCCAGCGGTCGAGCGCGTAGCCGTCGCCGTCGGGGCGGATCATCGACCGCGCGCCCCGGAGGTTCATCGCCCACTCGCCGATGTCACGGCCGTACTCGGACCAGAACATCTTGTTGATCGACGCGCCCGGCCCCGGCTCCCTGCGGGCGACCACCTCGGACAGGGTCCGCAGCCCGGCGTACCGCATGATCTCGGTGTGGGTCCAGGCCCGGGCCAGCTCCTGGCGGACGATCGGGTCGTCGCTGCGGCCGAGGGCGCGGGCCTCGTCGACCAGGCGCCAGAACTGGCGCTGGTAGCGGACGTGCTGGGTGGTGGCGTTGCCGCCCCGCTCGTTGCCGAGGGTGGTCATCGTGACCCGCCAGCCGTTGTGGAGCCCACCGATGACGTTGAACAGCGGCGCCCGGGCCCCGGTGAGGAACGTCTCGGTGAAGCCGCTGTTGCCGGTGATCTGGCGGAGAGGGCGCAGCTCGATGCCGTTGGGCTCGCCGTCGTCCCGCCTCATCGGCACGAGCACGTAGGAGATGCCTTGGTGCTTGGGGGCGTCCGGGTCGGTCCGGCACAGGCAGAACATCATGGTCGCCATCTGGGCCCCCGAGGTCCACACCTTCTGGCCGGTGATGACCACCTCGTCGCCGTCGACCACCCCGCGGGTCGTGAGGCCGGCAAGGTCGGATCCGGCGTCGGGCTCGGAGAAGCCCTGGCAGTACCGGTCGGTGCCGTCGATGATCCGGGGGAGGAACGTGGCCTTCTGCTCGTCGGTGCCGTGGACGATGATCGACGGGCCGACCAGCCACTCGCCCATCCCCCTGGTCACCCGGGGGACGCGGGCCCGGGCGAACTCCTCGTTCATCACCGCCACCTCGAGGCCGGTGAGCCCGCGGCCGCCGTACTCCCGGGGCCAGCTCACGCACAGGTAGCCGGCCTCGTGGAGCTTGTCGGTCCAGGCCCGGAGGCGGGCCCAACCGCCGGGGTCGGTGGGCGCGCCGGGGCCGCGCTCGGCCGCGTCGGGGTCGATGCCCTCAGGGGTGTTGGCCTCCAGCCACTCCCGCAGCTCGTCCCGGAACTTCTCGGCCTCGGGACCCAGGTCGATCTCCATCGGCATGTCGCCGTCCCCCTCGTCCTGCTCGTTCGGTGGCGGTCGCGCGCGCACCGGCGCGCTCACGGGGCTCGTTGGCGCTCACCCGCCCGCGATCTCTGCCTGGAGCCGGCGCGACTCGTCGATGCGGCCGGTCCGCTCGGCGGGCGGGCCGGTGCACAGCCACAGCGCGGTCTCGGCGAACTCCTCGGGGCGCTCGATGAGCTCCTCGGGGACGCCCTTCGTGAGCCCGTGGTACTCGACCCCCGGCGTGGCCACCAGCCCGGTGGGGAGCAGCACGTTGACGGCGATGCCGTCGGCGAACACTTCGGCCGCGAGCCCGGTGCTGAACCGCTCGAGGGCGGCCTTGCACATGCCGTAGACGGTGCCGCCGGCGCGCGCCCGCGGCTGGTAGGGCGGCCCCGGGGGGTGGCGCCGGGCGGCGGACGAGATGTTGAGGATCCACCCCGCGCCCCGTTCCCGCATGGCGGGGATGACCAGCTGGGCCAGCTCGAACGGGGCCCGGACCTGGACCTCGAACATGGTCGCGTAGTGGTGGTCGTCGAAGCTCTCGACCGGCTCGAAGTAGGTGACGGCGGCGTTGTTCACCAGCACGTCGACCGGCCCGAGCCGCGTGGTCACCTCGGTCACGACGGCCGAGCGGTCGTCGGGATCGGACAGGTCGGCGGCCACCGCGATGGCGGTGCCGCCGGCGTCGGCGATCTCCCGGACGGTGGTGGAGATGCTCCCGGGCAGCGGGTGGTCCCCCTCGTCGACGGTGCGGGCGTTGACGGCCACGGCGGCGCCGGCGGCGGCGAACCGGCGGGCGATCGCCTCGCCGATCCCCCGGCTGGCGCCGGTGACCAGCGCGACCTTGCCGTCGAGGGGCGTGTCGCCGGGCGTGTCGCCCATCAGGCCTCGATGTCGGCGGTGGCGGTGCCGGAGAACACCTCGGTGCCGTCCTGGTTGACCGTGCTGACGGCCAACTCGACGGTCGGCTTCCCGCCGTCGCCGCTCTCCCCCCCGTCCCGGTCACCGCCGGCGCGGACGGCGGTGACCGTGACGGTGGTGGTGAGGTCGTCGCCGGGCCAGACCTGGGCCGTGAACCGCCCGCCGAAGCTGCGGAGGTTGCCGTCGCCGACCAGCGCGGTGACCATCCGGCCGGTCATGCCCATGGTGAGCATCCCGTGGGCGAAGACGCTGCGGTAGCCGGCCACCTGGGTCGCGAACACCTCGTCGGTGTGGAGCGGGTTGTAGTCGCCCGAGGCCCCGGCGTACTGGACGATCTGGGTGCGGGTGAGGTCCTCGACGATCACCTCGGTGAACGTGAGGCCCTCGGTCAGGTCGCTCGCCTGGAGGGTCATTGCTGCACCGCCCGCTCGGTCCGGACGCCGACGCTGCGGGCCGTGACCACCAGCTCGCCGTCCTGGTCGCGGTACTCGGTGATCATCTCGGCGAACACGAGCGTCCCGGCCCGCCGGCCCTGCTTCTCCCACCGCTCGCCGGGGCGGGTGGTGGCCGTGAGCACGTCGCCTACTCGGAGGGGCCGGTGGTAGGTGTAGTGCTGCTCGGCGTGGAGCCCGGTCCCGCCACCGCCCCCGGACCGCCGCTCGCTGGGCTCGTCACCCCGCTCGGACTCCGGTCGCTGGAGGCCGGAGGGATACTTCCCCGACCCGAACCAGGTCCGCCCGACCTGGGGCCGCAACGGGTAGTCGGGGTCGAACTGGGCGCTCGCCTGCACGAACGTGGCCGGGATCGTGGTCCCCGCCTCGGGGTCGCCGATGCTGCGGGCGAACATGAGCACGTGGCCCGCTTCGATCGGGAAGCTCTCGACTGCCATGCCCGGAGAATAACTTTTTCTCGCCGCGTCGATCTCCGGTTCTCGAGGTCATAGCGGTCGGCCCCGACCCCTATCGCCTCGGGAACGAAGCGCCGGAGGGGACAGCCGTCAGGTGCGGGTGGCGGTGGTGCCCCGCCGGGCGAGGACCGCATCGATGGCGGCCTGGTCGGCGCCCACGGCCCGTACGACGTAGGCGGCGGCGCCGTGGGCGGCGGCGTCGAGGTCCATGCGGCGGCGGCCGCCGGCGATCACGCCGTCGGCGAACAGCAGCACGAACGAGTACACGACCCCGCTGTTGGTCTGCGACAGCACCGCGGGGTCCTCGTCGTCGCGGACCAGGCCGCGCTTCTGGCCCTCGGCCAGCAGCGCGGTGGCGTCGTCCTCGAGCACCCGCCGGGACTGCGACCGCGTCTCCCGCAACCGGCGGTCGGCCCGCAGCTGGTTGGAGATGATGCCGTACAGCCGGTGGTTCTCCGCGATGAACCGCACCGACTCGGCGGTGCCGACGTAGAGGCGCTCAAGCGGGTCGTCGATGGCCTCCACCGCCCGGCTCTGCACCCGCCGCAGCCGCCGGCCCATGTCCACGACGATCTCCTCGAACAGGGTCTCCTTGTTCTCGAAGTACCAGTAGACGAGCCCCTTGGCCACCCCCGCGGCGTGGGCGATGTCGATCATCCGGGTCTCCTCGTAGCCGCGCTGCGCGAACAGCTGCTCGGCGTGGTGGAGGAGCTCGGCCTTCCGGTCCTGGCCGTGCCGGGTCAGGCTCCGGCTCTCGGTCGACACGAGGCTCACGGTAGTGGCTGGCGGAACCAGGCCAGCACCCCGCCCGGGGACGTCGCCGGTCAGGGAACGGCCGGGTCGGTGGTCGGCGTGGTCGTGTCGGGGACGGTCGTGTCGGGGTCGTCGGGGACCGTCGTCGGCACCGTGGTGGCCGGCGCCGTGGTGGGCGGGGCCGTCGTCGCCGGCGAGCCGCCGGACGGACCGGAGGAGCCGCCGGACGGGCCGGACGAGCCCGGGCCGGACGCTCCCCGCGAGCCCGCGGGCAAGGAGGGCGGAGCCGCGGCGTCGGGCGCGGGCACCGGGTCGGCGACGGTGATCTCCTCGCTGCCGTCGGCC
>JBKPHT010000065.1:0-7359 GCA_046730015.1 Actinomycetota bacterium | reverse complement strand
GGCCGCCCGGGCGGCGGTGAGGTCGGTATCCGCGACGGCGAAATAGATCATCCAATGCGGCGGGATTTCCTCCGGCCACAGCTCGTCCATCTGCACCATGCCGGCGACAGTCCGCTCGACACCAGGGAGGAAGAAGACGGTGTAGCCCGATCCTTCACCGAAGGGAGGGCTCTTCGATTCCCAGCCGAACACGGCGGCGTAGAACTGCTTCGCCACATCGACATCCCGGCACGTCAGCTCGCACCAGGTAAACGAACCGGGCTCGTGCATCACGTCGGGCGAGACGTGACCCGCCGACTCCCAGATCGCGAACCGGGCACCCAGCGGGTCAGTACAGATCGCCATACGCCCGGCGTCGAAATAGCTGGTGGGCCACTGGGAGACCCCACCGCCCCAATCGAAGACCGCTCGTGCCGTGGCATCCGCATCGTCCACGGAGATGTTCATGGTCCAGGACGCTTTCGCACCTGGACCGATGTCGCCGACGTCCTTGCCACCCAGGCGGAAGACCCACCAGCCCGACGCGTCGTCCAGCGGTCGATGCCGCGCCAGCACCGTCCAGCCGAAGAGGGCGCAGTAAAACCGGCTCGCCGCCAGAGGTCCGGCAGCTGTCTGCAGGTTGACCCACACCGGCGTGCCCGGCGGATAGCTCTGCGCGGAGCCCATGCACCTCCTCCTCGCTTCCCGTTCGGAACATAGTCCGACCGGACACAGAGGCGTCAGGCCGGAGTGCGATCGCGGAGCGCTACCGATCCTCACCGGGAGTCGGTCGCCCAAAGCTGCCGCTCGGCGTGCACGGCGTTCTGTACCGCGGATCCGACGGGCAGAGATTGGGGCCGCTGCCCCAGTAGGGAAGTGCCGGTTCAGTGGCTTGACGCGAGCCGGGTCATTCTGGCTGTCGGAGCCACGTGAGGACCGCGAGGACGCGACGGTGGTCGTCTGGCTGGGGCAGCAGCGTCAGCTTCGTGAAGATCGCCGAGATGTGGGACTCGACGGTCTTGTCGTTGATGTGGAGTTGCTTGGCAATGGCCTGGTTCGATCTTCCTTGGGCCATGAGCTCGAGCACCTCGCGCTCTCGGTCGCTGAGTGCGACCAGCCGATCGCGCGCGTCGCGGCGACCGAGTAGGTGGCTCACGACGTCGGGGTCGAGGACGGTGCCGCCGTTGGCGACGCGCTCGAGCGCGTCGACGAGGGTGGCAACGTCGAGGACCCGATCGTTGAGGAGGTAGCCGAACCGGGAAGGAGTCTCGCGAGCGAGCTCGGCGGCGTAGCGACTCTCCAACGATTGGGAGAGCAACAAGATGCCGAGGTCTGGCCACGCCGTTCGAAGTCGGGCGGCGGCTTGGGCGCCTTCGTGGGTGAACGTCGGTGGCATCCGGATGTCGACCAACGCGACGTCGGGTTGGTGGTCGCGCACCGCCTCTTCGAGGCTCGCGCCGTCTCCGACCACAGCGCATGTCTCGATCCCGGCTTCTGCCAGCAGCCGGGCGAGGCCTTCCCGAAGCAGCACCGAGTCGTCGGCGATCACGACCCGCATGGCAACCTCGCGTGGATGCGGGTCCCGCCCGAGGGTCGGTTGCTCACGTCCAACGTGCCGCCTGCAGCTTCCGCTCGGTCTCGGATCCCTTGCAGGCCTGAGCCATGGCGGTCGGCGCCGCCTCGACCGTCGTCCTCCACGGTGAGATCGAGCCATCCATCCGGGACGTCGACATGGATGGCGATCAGCGACGCGCCTGAGTGCTTCTGGGCGTTGGTAACCGCCTCGCACGCCACGAACCAGGCACAGGCTTCGATCTCGGGATCGAAGCGGGCGTCGATGGCGTTGACGTCGATGGGCATAGGGGACCGTCGGGCGAGGTCGTCGAGGGCGGCGGCGACGCCACCGTCGCTGAGCATCGCCGGGTGCAGGCCGTTGGCGAGGTCGCGCAGCTCGGCAGTCGTCACCTGCAACTCCTCGATGCCATCAGCCAGCGCCTCGCGAAGTCGATCGTTGCTGCCGTTGAGCTGCGCGGCCTGCAGCCTCATCGCCAGCGCCAGCAGCCGCTGTTGGGCGCCGTCGTGGAGGTTGCGCTCGAGCCGTCGGCGTTCCGCCGTCTGGGCGGCGGCGATGCGGGCCCGTGATTCGTTGACCTCGAGGAGCTGTGCCGAGATCGCGGCCCGCAGCCCGGCGTTGTCGAGCTCGGAGGCGGCGACCGCGCAGACCGCTTCGATGATGCCGCGATCGACCGTCGTCGAGTCGAAGCTGACACGCGCGACGGGCCTCCCCTCCCGGACCACCTCGACCGCGTCCGCATCGGGCGAGGTGGGCATGCCCTCGGCGGTCGACCACCGGCCGCGCCGCTGCGACCAGTACGAGACCGTCAGCGTCGGATCGCCGAGGGCACGGCGGACAACGTCGTCGACCTCAACGCCGCCGGGGCTTCGCGACCAGTCCTGCACGAGACGCACTGCCTCGAACCGGCGACGGTCGAACCGGCGGTCGAGCCCGTCCTGGATCGCGGTTCGCGCCGGCGACGCGACCGTCACGGCGACCAGGGTGGCGATCACTGCCGCGACCGCCGAGGAGTCGGCGAGTCCCGACAGGGCCCGGCCCGCGGCGACGACCACCGCCGCGTACGTCGCCGCCAGCAGCGCCGACAGCGCGACGTAGGTGAAGGTCCGGCTGAGGATCCGGTCGACCTCGTAGAGGTGGAACCGGGCGATGGCGAGGCCGGCCGCGACCGGGACAGTTACCACGAATCCCCCGGTGGCAATGAGCAGGGCCACCGGGTGACCGGACCACGCCGAGACGAAAGCCGCCGGCACCAACAACGGGAGCGGGGCCGCGGCGAGATACATCCACCGCAGCCGCTGGCGGTCGGCGCCCGCCGACCGCCCGTAGCGCGTCACCATCGACGCTCCACCGACGATCAATCCGAGCCCGACCGCCGTCGTCGCCACCGCCCCGACGAGACGAAGCGGCCTAACAAATGAGTCGATGGCCCAAGGGTTGCCGACCTCGTGGAACGGCGGATCGAGTGGTCGGTCACCGAGCACCCCGCTCAGCACCGCGAGGACGCCGGCGACGACGGTGACGCGCAGAGCGAGGGCCCACCGTCGCGTCAGCGCACTCCCGGTGGGAGTCAGGTGCAGGATGGCGGCGACGATCACCAGCCAGGGGACGAAGCTGACATCGCCGAGGTGCGCGGCCGCGCCGGCCGCGGGAAGATCGCCCGGCCGGGCCACCGCCCCGTACGCGGCATAGCCGTCGATGGCGCCGGCGGCAGACATCGACACACCCAGGGCGAGGAACAACCAGCCCACCGGATGCTCGGGCCGGCGCACGCTGAGCGCCGACCCCACCACCAACGCGCTGGCGATGGCGGCGACGAGCACCCAGGTCTCGGGGGCGAAGGACTCGAGGTCGGGACGGCCGATCCGGCCGAGCCGGCGATCGAACAGCACTGCCGCCACCAGGCTGGTCGCCGCCAGCGCCCACGCCAGCGCCGACGCCGCGATCCCGACGTGTCGCCCGCCCGCGAGTCCTGCCACCGCCACCATGGTCCCACGACCTGGCCCGCCGCGCCTCAGGGACAGCCCCGACCGGAGAACCGGTGGCAGCTGCGATGCGACCCCACGCTCCTCGGCCGCACAGTGACCCCCGAACCCTGCAACCGACAAGGAGGCTGCTGTGAAGAAGATACTGGTCGTAGCTCTGCTGTCGACGGTGAGCCCCGCCGTCGGCGTGACCGCCGCGGGCGCCGCCGGAACGACCAACGGCAACGCCGGGTGCGTCGCTCAGGTCAACACCGTCGAGGGCCCGCCCGGACAGAGCATCGAGGCCATAAAGCTCTACCTGTCGCCCGTCCCAGGCGCGCTGGTCTCCACCGTCGCCCGCGGCGACCGCACCGACTGCGAGCTCCCCCGATGAGCCGGCGCTCGTACGTCCCGTTCATCCTCACCGGCGTCGCGCTCCTCGTCGTCGGCCTCGCGCTCGGCAAGGGCCGCGGCGACGAGGACTCACTCGTCAACCACACGTCGGCGGTCCTGCTCACCATCGGCTTCCTCGGCGTCGTCGTGTTCGCCGTTGTCGAGCTCGTCGCCCGCGCGAGGAACCGCGGCTGAACCGCACATACCGCGTCACCCGTGTCCCACGGCAGGCCAGGACGGTGCGCCCACCGCCCTGGCCTGCACCCACCCCGTATATACGGAAGGACGCGACCGAAACGAGCCCATGCGTGGTCGTCAGGACGCGGGTCGACGCGCCTCGGCTTCCACCCGTCCGAGCACCCGGAGGGCGTTGGCGCCGAGGATTCCCTCCACCTCCCGGTCGTCGAAGCCGCCGTCGAGCAGGGCGGCCGTCAGCTTCGGCAGGTCGGTCTCGTCACCAAACCCGGCCATGACGCGGGGGACACCGTTCATGTCGGTGCCGACCGCGAGGTGCTCGGCGCCGACCGTCTCGGCGATGTGTCGGGCGTGAGCGACCAGGTCGCTGATGCTGCTCACACCGGAGCGACGGGCTCGGTAGGGCCAGAGTCCGATCACGCCGCCGGTCGAAGCGATCGCCCGTAGCTCGTCGTCGGCCAGGTAGCGGGCGAAGTCCTGCAGAGCGCGGGCGCCGGTGTGGGACGACACCACGGGAGCGGTCGCCACGTCGACGACGCCCAACAGGGTGGCCCGGTCGGCGTGAGCGACGTCGACCACCACACCGAGCTGGTTCATGCGCTCGACGACCCGCGCGCCGATGGGGCTGAGGCCGGGCGAGGCGTGACGCCGAACGGGAAACGGCCCGGCGTACTGCTGCCATGGCAGGCACGTGGTGCCGAGTGCGTTGTCACGCAGGTGCACCAGCACGATCATGCGAACGCCACGCTCGTGCCAGGCGTCGATGCGGTCGACGTCACGGCCGGCCGCGTCGGCGCCTTCGACACCGAGCATCACCGCAGGCACGCCCTGTGCTCGGGCCTGCCTCAAATCCTCGACCGACCGGGCGATCAGAGCACCGGCATCACCGGCTTGCCACTCGATCAGGACGAGCTGTGCCTCGACGGCTTCCCATGCGCTCCGGCCGACATACCAGCGCGTGACGATCGGATCGCCCACGGCCTTGGCGACCGCCGCATCGACCCCAGCCCCCCGCAGCACGTCGAAGCCGCTCTCGGCCGGCGCACGGATCGTGACGCCGCGCCACACGGTGCGGAACGGTTGCGGCACGAACCCCGGGCCGTGGACGTGTAGATCGAGCACGAACGACTGCCGATGGAGTCGATCCGCCTCGGCGGCGACTGCCTGCGTCACGGTGGTCAAGCCTCGAAGACGACCGTGCGCTCGCTGACCGTGGCCGCGGATGCGCCGTCGCCGGCACCCGGCCGCTCGGCGCGCTCGGCATGCCGCAGCAGGTGCCAGATCGCGTTGCCCAGCAGGTCGAGCTCGGTCGACGCGTAGCGCTCGCCTCCGAAGCTGCGTATCCGCTCGGTCTGACGCGTCAGGGCGCGGGCGTCCTGAGCAAGGATCTGCTTGCCTCGCTGCAACACGAAGGGCCGCACGACGGCGGCCGGCAGACGGCTCTGGAACCGGACGACGAACCAGGCGCGGGTTCGGAACGGTGACATCGGAAGGTGGACGATCGTGTTGACGATGCGGAACCATCCTTCGACCCCGTACTCGATCTGTGCGATGGACGGGAGGAAGAAGCGGTCCCAATGGTCGAAGGTGCGGCCCGAGCCCTCTCGCCACCGGATCGTTCCCATGCCGACCGGCTCGCCGAGGTACTGCACCTCGACACCGTCGTCGACCGGGCGACGCACCGCGGTGATGGAACGGGGATTGCCGCCACGGAAGATCCCGCGATGAAGGAAGGCCGTGTGCGGAACGTCGAGGGCGTTCTCCAGCGCGGCGTGCAACGTGCACTCGAGGTCGCGCCGGAAGATCACCTCACCGGCGCCGGGGCCTTCGACCGCGGGGAGACCGAATGGACGCCGAGCCGGTTCGGCATCCGGCTCCCCCCAGGCCCACACAATGCCGTCCTGCTCGACCGCGGCATGAGACGGGACCTGCCGGGTGTCGGCGGGCTGCGTGCAGCCGCCGGGGAGTCCGGGGACTCGGACGCACTGTCCGCCGCCGTCGTAGGTCCAGCCGTGGTAACCGCACTGGAGCTCGCCGTCGTGGGTGACCCGCCCGAGTGAGAGCGGGTAGTTGCGATGGGCGCACCGGTCGAGGAGGACGGCCGGCACGCCTCCCGCGCCGCGGAACACGGCGAGCGGGGTGTCCATGAGCGTGACGGCCAGCGGTCGACGGCCCAGCTCCGACGATCGGGCCACCGGGTACCACCAGCGGCGCGGGAAGGCCACGGAGTACGACCCGATCTCCATGCATCCATCATGCCGGTCCGCCAGAGTTGGCGTCACGGCCCTCGACATCATGGTCCTCGCCGAGCTGGGCGGCTCGCCGTCGGAGGTAGCGCTGTTCGGGGATGCTGAGGGTCGCGGCCGCGGCCGCCAGGAAGCTGGCGCGGGCCTCGTCCGTGCGCCCGGCCCGTTCCAGCAGATGGCCGCGCACCGAGTGCAGTCGGTGGTGTCCCGGTAGCCGGCCGTCGGTGTCCAGGTCGGCGAGCGTGCGCAAGGCGGGATCGGGCCCGAGGACCATGGATTCGGCGACCGCTCGGTTGAGGGTGACCATCGGGCTGGGGTCGAGGCGCTCCAGCAGTGCGTAGAGGCCGAGGATCTGCAACCAGTCGGTGTCCACCGCCGTCCTGGCCTCGTCGTGCACCGCGGCGATGGCGGCCTGGACCTGGTAGCGACCCAGCTTCGAGGTGGCCATGGCTCGGGTGACCAGCGCGGTTCCCTCGTCGATGAGTGCCCGGTCCCAGGCGTCCCGGTCCTGCTCGGCGATCGGCACCGCCGAACCGTCGTCGGCGACCCGCGCCCCGCGGCGGGCCTCGGTCAGCAGCATGAGCGCCAGGAGCCCGGCCACCTCACCGTCGTCGGGCAGGGTCCGGTGCAGCCTCCGGGCCAGCCGGATCGCCTCATTGCTCAGATCCACCCTCACGAGCTCGTCGCCGGACGACGCGAGGTAGCCCTCGTTGAAGATGAGGTAGAGGACGCGCAGCACGGAGGACAGCCGCTGCCGGTACTCGTCGGCCGACGGCGGCTCGAACGGCTCGCCCTGCACGGTGGCCTTGGCCCGGCTGATGCGCTGGCCGATGGTCTTGTCGGGGACGAGGAAGGCGCGCGCGATCTCGTCCGTGCGGAGCCCGCCCACCGCCCGCAGCGTGAGGGCGATGGCGGACGTGGGGATGAGCGCCGGGTGGCAGCACATGAACAGCACGAGCAGGCTGTCGTCGCGGTCGATGTCGCGCGGAACGTCGGCCGGTGCCCCGAC
>JBKPHT010000064.1:0-8605 GCA_046730015.1 Actinomycetota bacterium | reverse complement strand
CCGGCCAGGAGTGTCAGTGCCGCAGCGACGCACACGACCGATCCGATGCGTGGACGCATTGGGATCTCCTTTCAGGTCCCGCTCTGTCGGTTCTCCCTGGTGTTCGCCGTGTCGGTGGCCGCCGGTATCACCAGGCGTAGCCAGCGCATCTGCTCTCACCCCTCTCGATGTGGCCCGCCTGTCTCCGACCCGCTCGGGGAAGGGGGTGAAGGGGACTGCGCGGACGGTCCCCTTCACCTATGGCCCTCCCGCTTATGGCAGCGGTCCTGTGTACCGGAAGATGAACAGGCCGAAGTCCCGGTCGCTGGCCAGGACGATCCGGTCGCCGTCCTGGTCCTGGGCCATGGCCACGCCCCAGAAGTTGTTGCCGTTGGGGTCGATGTAGTGGCCGACCTCGGTCGGGTTGGCCGGATCGGTGATGTCGACGACCCGGAACCCGCCCGCGTACCAGGAGAAGTACGCCAGGTTGTCGTCGTCCGGTGCGGGGCCGCCCTCGTTGGGGTCGCCCCTCGGCACCTCGACCTCGTGCACCGTGAGGTCGCCGAACCCGGCGGCGAAGGCCGGATCCGAGGTCTCGGGGATGGCGATCTGGCCGATCTCGGTGGGTGCGCTGGGGGTGGAGGTGTCGACGACCCGGGCGTAGCCCCAGCCGTCGAACTCCGACTGGGCTCGGATCCTCGGCCCGAGATCACCGACGTCCGGCTCCAGGTCGCCCGGGTCACCCAGCGGATACGGCAGCGTGTAATCCGGCGTGCGCCCGAACGCCTCGTGCATGAACTCGTGACCGATGCACAGCCCGGCGGCCGTGCCGAGCACCGGGCTGCCCTGGCTGCCACAGATGAACGCGGCCGGCGTCTCGCCACCCTGGGCGCCGGCATGGTGGTTGGCGACCAACACCACGCCGTACCCGGCCTCCTCCCCGGCACGGATCTTGTCGGAGAAGAAGCACGCCTCACCCGGGGCGTTGGGGTCGTTCACCGGGCCCCGCTGGAACACGACGATCGCCTCCTCGTCCGCCCCCAGCGGGCCCAGCACCGACGGGTCGGGGACCGGATCGCCCGGGCAGCCGTACCCGCCGAACACCGTCGGGCCGTTCACCATCTCGCCCGGGAAGCTCGCCACCTGCTTGGTGAAGCTGAACTCCCCTGCGTCGACCTGCTGTCCCGCCAGCGGCCCATCGACCACGGTCACAGGTGTCCGGAACGGGCTGAAGTCTTCGTCGGTGCCGATGAACACGCTTCCGTCCGAGTTCCACTCGCCCTGGTGGGCGTTGCCCTCCGGCGGGCAGGCGGTCGCAACGACCTGATCGCACTCGGCGTAGTCGAAGTCGCCCACGATCGCCGGGTTCGACGGATCGGTCACGTCGACATCTATCCAGCCCGCATCCCAGTCCGACACCATCAGGTGCCACGAGCCGTCCGGGAACTGAAGGATGTCGTAGTCGTGCGAGGTCTTCTCCTGCCCATAGGCATCGACGACCACGCCCGGCAGCCGCGTCTCCGACAGCAGCACCGGGTTCCGAGGGTCGGTGATGTCGAACAGGTCGACGTCCTCGAGCTCCTCGTTGTCGATCGCGGCCACATAGGCCGTGTCACCGGCGTCCCAGGCGATGGCGCTGTGGGACTCGTTGGCCCGATCACCGTGAACGTCGAAGTCCCCGACCGCTTGCACCAGCAGCTGCGGGCTTTCCGGCTCGGTGATGTCCCAGATGGTGATGCCGCCCGGGTTGTTCTCGGGCTCCGGGCTGGTTCGGCACCACTCGTTGCTGATGACGAGCACGTCGCCGGTGAAGGCCGGTGTGTCCAGGTGCAGCGCATGCACGCCCTCGGTGACGTACCCGAATCCCGGGCTCTCGATGAACCCTGCCCGACGCGGGCTCTCCGGATCCGACAGGTCGACGACCCGGACCCCGCCGGTCTCGCAATGGGCACCCCAGTCGCCGAGATAGGCGAACCACCGGCCGTCCGGGGCCTGGAGCGCCGAGACATCGGAGATGTCTCCCTCGTGTGCGGTCAGCTTGACCGTGCCGACCAACTCCACGTTCTCCGACGACCCCGGCAGGTGACCGGTGCTCGGACCGTGCTGCTGGTGACCGTCGAGGTGGTTCTTGGCCGCCCCGTCGTCGGGTCCCACCACTGCACCGTGAGAGATCTGGCGGCCGGGCTCCGACCGGTCGGCGGCGTCAACTGACGTGGAGCCGACGATGAGGCCAAGACCGACAATCGCGCTGAACAGCGCTCTGCGCATGGCGCGTCCCCCCTGTGTCGCGCCCGGCATTCCCCCGATTGCTGGTCAGTCCGATGTGGCATCGGCCATCTACCACATCATTGTGGACCCCATCAGAGGCCATGGCCGGACAGACTGCCCACTCATCGTCAACCCGATGAGCGACCGGGTCAAGACATTTGTCACTACACGACGTAGTAATCCGCACCTTCTCTGATCGGGGGTGTCGCGAGCGCGCCGTGCCGCGCCACCAAGGTGAGGCGGCAATGAACGCGGGCACCGAGGCCAGCATCGTTTCGGTCGCCTTGAGGAGCTTGAGGAGAGCGCGACGGGTCGCGCCCCGGGCACCGGGTCGCCTCGACGCCTCCGAGTCGGCCGACCGCTCGATGCCGAGCGGCAGCGCCGCCGTATTGGGCCCAGGCCCGGCATCCACCCCAGGGTCGCATCGACGACAGCGGCGAGGGCGACGTCGCGGTGATGCGGTTGCGCAGACGCGCCAGCTCGTGCCGAACGACCGCGTCGAGCTCGTCGTCCCCAGCACCCGGGTGAGGCCGCGGGACACGACCACTTGGGATGGCGACCCGGGCGTGGCACTGGCCCACATCTGGACCGACTCTGATCAGCGCGAAGACGACGAGCTCGCCGACCTAGACAGGGAGGTCGCTGGTTCGGCCCAGCTAGCCCCGCACTCCCCACACCCGGCGACGACGCACGGGGTCAGCGGCTTGATGACCGTCGGCGCGGCTTCTTGCCGGTGGCCGGCTGCGTGCGGATGTAGCTCAAGAGCGCCTCACCGTCCTCCGACACGAGCACGACCCGATCGATTCGGTCGGCGACGAGTCGGAGGTTCTCGATGTGACGCTCCCGGTCATCGGCTTCGGCGGTAGCCACCTGCTCGTCTTGTGAGTAGGCGAGGACGACCGGTGGTGTGCCGAAGTGGGCCACGCCGACGTCGACGACCCCGGCTGGCTCGGGCAGGTCGACCTGCAGTGCTCGGGTGGTCGCCAGGCCGACGATGCCGTGGCGCTCGAGAACTTCACTGCTGTCGGCGTCCTGGACGGTCAGGACGAAGCCGTTCTCCTCGCGCCTGCTGGGACCCGAACCGATGCAGAGCCGGCCGATGTCCAGGGTCGGTGCCTGGCGTCCGACGAGCTCGGCCTGCTGGTGCCACCACACGGGCGGATCGATGATCGCCTCGATCCGGCGCGGGTCGAGGACATCGATGTGGCCTGGCCTGCCCCGGCTCGTCTTGAAGTACGTCATCGACGGGTCAGGTCGGCCGACGAAGCAGATCTGGTTGAAGCGGTACTCGCGGATGAAGTGCAGCGCGGCGATGGCATTTCCTTGCCCCGGCCCGAAGTCCAGCAGCCAGTGGGTGCCCTCGACGACCTTCCACCTGCCACCGATCTCCACGACGGCCAGGTTGGTGGGGTCGAAGGGAATGCAGTCCTCGCCGGGGAGTTGGCCGGTCGGCGCTCGACCGGTGTCGGTGAGCCAGTACATCATCGGTGAGACGTCGCCGCATCGTGGGCGACCGACGAAGCACAGCGATGCGAGCTTGTAGTGGTTGATGATGTCGAGAGCACGTTGTGCTTCGGCCTGGCTGGTGCCGGTGTCGAGCATCCAATGGTTGCCCTCGGCGACCTTCCAGCGCCCGCCCGCCTGGATGACGGCCAGGTTGGCTCGGTTGAACGGGATGCGGTCCTCGGGGATGTAGGGCGGGTCGATCACCTGGACCGAATTGCCGGTGATCCGCAGGCCGGTCCAGATGGCGTTGTCCCCAAAGCAGTCCTCGCCGACGCGATGCTGGGCGTTGGTCGTCGACTGCAGCGTGTAGTCGCCGTTGGGGAGTCCGTCGATGACGACGAACTGGCAGGGCAGGAAGGCGCTGTACACGTCGGCCCAGCCTGCGGAGATGCCCTGGTCGGAGTTGCAGTCGTGGAAGCGCCCACTGGCGCTGGCGTTCGGCGCGATGCGCTCGATGTCGATGGCGCAGAAGGCCTGCTTGTAGCCGATGGTGGCAAGGTTGCCGGACGCGTCGAAGAAGAGGAACTCGTTGAAGTCCCTGAGGTGGTAGTGGCCGTGGCCGGACGACCACACGAACAGGTCGGGGCGGGCCGCTGGGCTGCCGATCACAAGGTCCGCGTCTCCGGCGTTATGGGAGAGGAAGTCGAAGCGCAGGAGCTTGTGGGTCCCAGGAGTGACGCAGCCGTCCTGCACGTCATGGTCCGACGCCGAGAAGGTACGGGTCTCGATCGAGAAGTTCCGCACCCGAGTTACGAGGTTCACGCCCATCCGATGTCCTCCGAGTCCACTGACACAACAGAAGACAACCGGGGGCCCGCGTTGATACATATCCCTTCACTCCATAAATACGAACGTGTGTAGCGTGAGTGCTTCCCAGGCGAGAAGCCCACCAGGCCGCCCTTGCCGGTGGGGCGGCGTCGTTCTCGTCAAACCACCACACCGGTGAGGCTGCCGGCGGCGAGCCGTTCTGCGGGTCTGGGGCGTTCGTCCATGCGATCGTCGCGGTGTGCACCACGCATACGACGGGCCACCGCCTGTTCGACCTCGCGCCGCTGGACTCTCCCTGGACGTACCCGTACATCCTCGGCAGCGATCGCGGACAGCGGTCTCCGGATATTCCGGTATCCCTGAGCCCGCTGACCCGCGACCGTCGGCAGGACGGGCTACATATCCCGCCCCCTCCTCCCGACGGTGCGACCCGGCCCCCGACGGGGGCTACGAGGTACCCTGCGGCCCCGTGACGCGACTTGGCAGGGGTGAGCTCGAGAGCCAGGTGATGGACGTCATGTGGACCGCTGACGGCCCGGTGACCCCGGGCGAGGTCCAAGAACAGCTGAGCAGGAAGCGCAAGCTCGCCTACACGACCGCGATGACCATCCTCGTCCGGCTGCACAAGAAGGGGCTGCTCGAACGGGAGAAGGCGGGTCGGGGGTTCGCGTACCGGCCTCGCGTGTCCCGGGAGCAGTGGGCGGCGGAGCGCATGAACGAAGCGCTGACCTCGGCGGGCGACGCCTCGGTTGCCCTCGCCCACTTCGTGGAGCATCTCCCGGCCCACCAGGTGGACGAGCTGCGCAACGCCCTCCGGAAGGATCGTTCCGGCCGGTGAGCGCGATCCTCCTTCTCACCGGTCTGGCGCTGCTCGCCATGCCCGGCGTAGTGGCGTCGCGCGCGGGCCAGCTCCGGCCGGACGAGTGGCGCCGGCTGAACCGCGTGGCCATCCGGCTCGGCTCCACGATGGTCGCGGTCGCTCTGGTGGGCGCCGCCGCGCCGGTGACGATGGACCTCGCCGGCATCGACTCCGTCGCCGCGGTGTGCCATCACCTCCTCGGTCCTGCTGCTCCGGGCGGCGAGGTCGTCGGCAGTGCGAGCTTGGCCCTCACCGCGGCCCTTGTGACCGTCGCCTACGCAGCCCGGCGCCGGTCACGGCGGCTGCAACGCTCGGCGCGGATCGACGGGTCGGTGGGAGAGCACAGGGACCTGGCCGACGCGACGCTCGTCGTGCTGCCGACCGACGCAATGGTCGCCTATGCGACACCGGGCTCACCGTCCCAGGTGGTCGTCTCCCGGGGCCTGACGCGCGCGTTGCGCCCGGACGAGTTCGATGCGGTGGTCCGCCACGAGCTGGCCCACCTCCGGCACGGTCACTATCGCGACCTGGTCCTGGCCGGCGTTGTCGATGCGACCCTGGGGTGGCTGCCAGGACTGCGGGCCAGCACCGCCGCGCTACGGCTGAGCCTCGAGCGCACCGCCGACGAGGTGGCTGCCGATTGGCCGGGGGCTCGTGACGCCACACGCCGTGCGCTCTTGAAGACCACCGAGACGATGCTGGGCCCGGTGCCGGCGTTCACGGCCGCGATGACCCTGCTCGCTCGGCTGACCGCCCTGGAGACGCCGGCCCCGGACCCGAGCATCCGGCAACGCATCGTCGCGTTCGCGCCACTGGCCGGACTCACCGTCGGGGCCGTGGTCGGGCTTCTCGGATGCACGTTGCTCGCCCATCACGGCCTCCTTCACCTGCTCGGCGACTGCTCGTTCGGCGTCCACGCCGGCACCTAGGCCCGAGCGCGGGCTCTCCGCCGACGGAGTTGACCAGCAGCCGACCCACCGGTGCCAAGGTTCTGCATGTACAGCTGCGAACGCTACCGAGAGGCGCTGTCCGCCCGACTGGACGGCGAGGATCCGGGGATCTCGGAGGACGCCATCGAATCGCACCTCGTCAGCTGCTCGGACTGTCGTGCCTGGGTCGACGCCGGGAGTGGGCTCAGCACGTACGAAGTCGCCGTCGATGGGCCGGCACTCGATCCGGCGGCGTTGATCGAGCTCCTGGACGAAGGTCCGCGCCCGAGCCGTGATCGCGGGCCCATCGCCTGGCAGGTGGCCCTGACCCTCATGGCCGCGCTGCAGCTGATGGTCACCTGGTTCGGTCTCCTGGCGGATGATGGTCCGGCACCTGCTCACGCGGCCCGAGAGCTTGCGTCCTGGGACCTCAGCCTGGCCGTTGGCTTCCTGTCCTCGCCTGGAGGCCGTGGCGGGCCTGGGGAGCGTTGCCGGTCGTGGCGGTGATGGTCGTCCTCCTGGCAGGAACAGCCGTGAGCGATCTCATCGACCGGTTCACCGATCCTGAGACCGTCGCCGACGAGATCGTGACCGCAGATTGAGCCGTATCGGCGCCGCGTCTTTGCGGTTGCTAGATCGCGACGACAATGCGCACAAGCGAGCGAACCGGGCCAGTGCGCGGTCGACCTGCTGCCCGCGGCGGCCGCGGTCACCGCACCCGCGTCGCACGTTCCGAGCATGCGGACCCCATCGGCGCCGGCGGAGGCCCGGCATGAAGACGCCGACCGTTCCCAGGGCGGCCCCCGACGCACGACCTGCCCATTCCGAAAGCGGCCGGCACGTCGGCCGCCGTCGATGTCGAGCACAGCCGGGCCGCGAGGGGCAGAGGCGGAGGTCGTTGCGGCGATCGAGGCGGCCGTGGCGGCGCGTCCGGCGTGTCGCGCTGCCGGTACGGGTTCGCTTGGCCATCGTGCAGCTCCGGGTCGGCAGATACGACGCGCGGTAGGAGCGCATCGATCACGACGCGGGCCATTCGCCACCAGCACAGTTCGCCGGCGGACCCCCCCAGAAGGAGCTACAGTGAATTTGCACACCGTCTGCAGCGACGGCTCGGGGGGATTCGATGACGACGAGCGACGGCACCGTCGGGCGCTATCTCGCCTGGCTTCTCTTTGCGCTATCGGTCGGGGCTGGAGTCATCCATTTCGCGGTGGCGGGCGGCCACTTCGACGTCTCGTGGTGGCACGGCGCGTTCTTCGCCGTGGTGGCCTGGCTCCAACTGAGCTGGGCCGCTGTGGTGCTCGTCAGGCCGACCCGGCGACTTCTCGCCGCGGGAGCGATCGTGAACACCGGTGTGATCACCACGTGGTTGGTGTCGCGCCTGTGGGGCGTGCCCGTGGGGCCCGAGCCGTGGTCGCGGGAACCGGTCTCGTTCGCCGACGGACTAGCCACGGGCCTCGAGGTCTGCGTCGTCACCCTGGTGTTGCTCGTCCTGGTGCGACCTGTCGTGGCACAGCGTTCGATCCGGCCCTCGCTTGCACGCGTCGGCATCGGGCTCAGCAGCGTGGCCGTCGCGGTGGTGTCGACGGTCGCGCTCGCTCCATCGTTCGCGTCCGCCCATCACGGCAGCGACGGCAGCGCCGATGGTGACGCCGCAGCGACGGACCACCACGCCGAGGCACCCGCGGCCGATGCGGCGGCTAGCGGCAGCGCCGCAGGCCACACCAACACCGTCATCGCGGCCGACGGCACGTCGGCCTGCGAGCAGTCCGGCTACGGCAACGAGGGCAACAGCGGCCATGGCGAGCGTGGCCCGGTCCCGTTCGATCCGTTGGATACGGCGACGCGGGACACGTTCGCGGCTCAGGTGCGGCAGGCGAACGAGGTCGCGACGCGCTACCCGACGGTCAGGGACGCTCAGGCGGCCGGGTGGCGGAGGGTCACGCCGTACGTGCCCTGCATCGCTGCGCACTACATCAACGGCGGCGCCTTGGGAAACCCCTTCGATCCCTCGGAGCCCGAGATCCTCCTGTTCGACGGCACCGAGCCCGAAAGCAAGCTCGTCGGGCTGAGCTACCTCGTGTTCGCCCAGCCGGAGCAGCCGCCAGAGGGGTTCGCTGGCGGCAACGACCCCTGGCACGTCCACCGCCAACTTTGCCTCGGCGGTGGCGGCGTGCTCGGCGACGAGAGCACCACCTCCGAGGATTGCGAGGCGCGGGGTGGCCGCGTCGTGCCACTCGACAACCTCTGGATGACCCACATGTGGAACGTGCCGGGGTGGGAGAGCCGCTGGGGC
>JBKPHT010000063.1:0-16346 GCA_046730015.1 Actinomycetota bacterium | reverse complement strand
GGCCTCACCGGGCCGGCCGCGCTCGTCGAGCCGGGCCGCCGCGCCGTCGCCGTCCCCCGCGGTCCCGCGGGCATGCCGCCGCTGGCGGTCGGCGACCTGGCCGACGTCCTGACCGTCGTGCCGATCGGCACGGGCGCGGGCGGTGGCGGGCCCGGCGACGGCGAGGCCTCCGGCGACGATCACGACGCCCCCGCCTTCCCGCTCGTCGAGCGTGCACTGGTGGTCGACGTGACCGAGACGGCGGTGACGGTCTCCGTGCCGCAACGCGATGCGGCCCGCGTGGCCTGGTCCCTGGCCAACGGGACGATCGTCCTGGCGCTGGCGGGCGCCTAACGGAACGAGGTGGCGGCCAGCAGCAGCACCGACACGCCGAGCACGAGCCGGTAGAGCACGAACGGGAGGAACGAGTGCGTCCGGATGAGCTTCAACGTGCCCCACACCGCGATGTAGCCGGTGATGGCGGAGGCGATGATGCCCCAGGCGAACGGGGCCCGGAAGTCGACCGGCACGCCGCCCTCGCTCTGCACGTCGAACCACTTGAACAGCACGGCCCCGGCCGTGATCGGCAGGCTCATCAGGAAGGCGAAGCGGGCGGCGCCGTCTCGGCTGAGCCCGGAGAAGCGGCCGGCCGTGATGGTGACGCCCGCGCGCGACACGCCGGGCTGCAGGGCGATCGCCTGGGCGGCGCCCATGATCATGGCGTCCTTGAGGCCGACCTCGTCGATGGTGCGCTTGCCCCGGACGCCGTCGGCCAGCGCCAGGAGCAGGGCGCCGACGATCAGCATCACGCCGATCAGCCAGATCTGGTTGGTGTTCTCTTCGATCGTGTCGGCGAACAGCGCGCCGGTGACGGCCGCGGGCACGGACGAGATGACCACCAACCAGCCCAGCCGTCCGTCGGACGACCTGGGCTTGGTGAATGCGGCGTGGGTCAGGCGCACGATGTCGTGGCGGAAGTACGCCACCGCCCCCACCAGCGTCCCCAGGTGGAGTGCGACGTCGAACGTCTTCTCGAGGGACTCGTTGCCCGCGAAGTCGTCCCACCCGAACAACCACGGCACCAGGATCAGGTGCCCGGACGACGAGATGGGCAGGTACTCGGACAGACCCTGGGTGATCCCCAGGATGATGGCGTGGATGATCGACACGGTTCCCGTCTGACGGTCGACGCGGCGGCACCCGCCGCCGACGAATCCGCGATGGTCACCGACCACCGGTGCCCAGCGCAACCCGATCGCGTCGCGCCAGCGTATCGGTGTGCCCGCCGGGCCGGGGGCTCGGGGCGCCGACGACGGCCCGGCGGCCCGGGGGCCCGGCGGTTGGCGGTGTTCCGCCGCGCTCGCAGGGCTGGGCGAGTTGCTCCTCGAGGGGCGGCGCCCGACCGCAACGTGGCCGATCCGTCGGTGCTCGCCGAACCTGCGGCCATCTCGGGTGCTACACGGCCAGATCTGCCGCCGGAATGGGCCGGTGCGCCCAGGCGGGACTCCGGGTCAGCGTCCTGGGCCGCCCCTTGCCCGGATTGCCGCTCACCGTCCGCTGAGCGTCACCCCGGGGATCACCAGGGCGACCGCGCCGGTGCCACCGGGGGTCCACTCGAGCTCGCCGCCGACGGCGGCGATGTCGAGCAGGAGGCGCTGCAGCGTCGACGCCACGGTGGCCTCGCGGATCGGCTCGGCCCGGGCCCCGTTCCGTACCATCAGGCCCTCGACACCGACGGAGAAGTCGCCGGAGACGGGGTTGACCCCCGAATGCAGGCCGGTCATCGACTGCACGAGAACGCCGTGGTCGACGCCGGCAACCAGCTCGTCGAGTGTGCCCCAGCCCGGGGTGACGGCGAGCGCCTGGGCGCCGACCCCCGGGGTCGACCGGAAGCTCCGCACCGCCGACGCGGTCGACGGCACGCCGGCCCGGCGGCCGGTCATCGTGTTGTGGAGGAATCCCTGCAGCACCCCTGCCTCGATGAGCGGGATCCGGCGGGTCGCCAGGCCTTCGCCGTCGTGGCTGTCGGCGCCGAGCGACTCGGTGTCGGTCGGGTCGTCGACCAACGTGACGAGCGGCGATGCGATCTGCTCGCCCACCCGGTCGGCGAACGGCGACCGGCCCTTCAGCACCGACTCGCCGTTGAGCGTCCCGGCGACCACGCCGAGCAGGGAAGCGGCCATCTGCGGCTCCAGCACCAGCGTCACGGTGCCGCTGGCCGGCTGGACCGCCCCGAGCAACCGCGTGGCCCGGTCGGCCGCATCGTCGGCGGCCTCGGCGAGGTCGATCTCGTCGGGCTCCCGACCCACGGACACGCCGTACCCGGTCTTGGTCTCGCCGCCGTCTTCGGCCAGGGCCTGCACGGCCAGGTAGCACGACGTCGCCCGTCCCGCCACGGCGATGCCAGTCGACGTGGCGACGGCCCCGACGCCCGAGCCATCGCCCCACGTGGCCACCCGGACTCCGGTGATCCTCGGGTCGTGGGCCCGGACGGCCCGCTCCAGCTCGAGGGCCAGCTCGACCTTGCGGTCGGTCGGCACCGCCGCCAGCCCGTCGCGCCACAGGTCGACCTCGGGGGGCGCCACGCCGTCCGGCTCGGCCAGGCCGACCCAGTCCTCCGGCTGGGCGTAGGCGGCGTTGTCCCGCGCCTCGCCCAGCACCTCGGCGATGACGTCGGGGGCGAGCGACCCGGCGTAGGCGAAGCCCTGGCGCCCGGCCCGGACCACCCGAACCCCGATGCCGGCCGACGTCGCCTGGGTCAGCGACTCGATCTCGGCCCCGTGGACCCGGACGCTGGTCGACGTCGAGTGCCCGACGTAGGCCTCGACCTGCTCGCCGCCCTCGGCCTCGGCCGCCACCTTGGACGCCAGCTCGAGCAGCTCCTGCTCGCCGACCCCGGTGGGGGCGGGCCCGGTCACGATCCCGACACCGCCACGTCGCCGACCACCAGGGTCAGCCCGGCCGCCGCCATCGGCAGCCAGGTCAGGTCCGACCCCACGGCCACCACGTCGTGGAGCAGCCGCTGGATGGTCGACGCGATCGTGAACTCCCGCAGCGGCTCGGCCACCTCGCCGCCCCGGATGCGGAGCCCCTCGGCGCCGGTCGACAGGTCGCCCGACACCGGGTTGACGCCCGAGTGGAGGCCGGACACCTCCTGGACCAGCACCCCGTCCTCCACCCCCGCCACCAGAGCGGCGGCCTCCGCGGTACCGGGCGTCAGGGCTACGGCCCGGCAGCCGGCGGTCGGGGTGCTCTTGAACCCGGCCCGGACCGCGGACCCGGTGGACGTCGTGCCGAGGCGCCGGGCGGTCCACGTCGAGTGGACGAAGCCCTGCAGCACCCCTGCCTCCACCAGCGGCACCCGGCGGGTGGCGAGGCCCTCGTCGTCGATGGGGGTGGCGGACCACGACCGGGCGTCGGTGGGGTCCTCGACCAGCGTGACGAGCGGCGATGCCACCTGCTCGCCCTCCCGGCCGGCGAACAGCGACCGGCCCTTGATGACCTCCTCGGCGCCGAGTGTCCCGGCGACGACGTCGACGAGCTGCGCGGTCACCCACGGGTCGAGCACGACGGTGAGCCGGCCCGACGGCGGCTTGCGGGCCCCGAGCATCCGCAGCGCTCGCTCGGCCGCGTCCCGGGCCGCGACCGCGGGGTCGAGATCCTCGAACGAGCGGGCCAGCGAGAACCCGAAGCCGGTCTGGGTCTCGTCGCCGTCCTCCGCGAGCGAGTACGCCACCAACGAGCAGCCCGACTCGCGTCCGGTCCGCCGGATGCCGGTCGTCGTGACCCCCGCCGTCTCGGACAGGGAGTCCCCGTAGTCGCACGACTCGACGCCGGTGATCCGGGGGTCGGCGGCCAGCACGGCCCGCTCCAGCTCGACCGCCAGGGCCACCTTGTCGGCGGTGGGCACGTCGGCCAGCCCGGGCACCCAGAGGTCGAGCGCGACGGGCTCGACGCCGTCGGGTTCCGCTATCCCGGCGGCCTCGTCGGGCTCGCCGAAGCCGGCGTTGTCCCGGGCCTCGGTCACGGTCTCGGCCAGGGCCGACGGGTCGAACGTGCCGCAGTAGGCGAACCCCTGCCGCCCGTCGCGCACCACCCGGACGCCGACGCCGAGCGTGTCGGCCACGGCCAGCTGCTCCACCGCGCCCTGGTAGACCCGGACCTGGGTGTCGCTCGACCGGGCGACGTACGCCTCCAGCTGCTCGCCGCCCTCAGCCATGGCGACCAGCCGGTCGGCCACGGCCAAGAGATCCACGTCGGTCACCTGCGCACCCCTCCGGCCGCGCCCAGTGAGCGACCGGCACGTCGCGCCGGGCGACGCACCATGCTGATGGTTCGCCCGCTTCGCCCGCTCATGCCGCGGTGCCGCCGACGGTCAGCGCCTTGACCCGCAGGGTTGGGACGCCGTCGCCGACCGGGACGCCCTGGCCGTCCTTGCCGCAGGTGCCGGGGTGGCCCATGGCGAAGTCGTTGCCGACGGCGTCGATGTCGAGGAGCACCTTGGGGCCGTTGCCGATGAGGTTGCCCTCGCGCAGCGGCTCGGTGATCTTCCCGTCCTCGATCAGGTACGCCTCCGTCATCCCGAACACGAAGTCGCCGGTGGCGGTGTTGACCTGGCCTCCGCCCAGCGACGCCACGTACACGCCGCGGTCGGTGGAGGCCACGATGTCCGCCGGGTCCCCGTCGCCGCCGAGCAGGTACGTATTGGTCATCCGCACCATCGGCAGATGCTGGTAGCTCTGCCGGCGGCCGTTGCCGCTGCGGGGCCGCCCGTCGTTGCGGGACCGGAGCATGTCCCACATGTAGTCGGTGAGCACGCCGCCCTCGATGAGCACGTTCCGCTGGGCGGGGGTGCCCTCGTCGTCGATGGCGAAGCAGCCCCACTCCTCCCCCATCGTGCCGTCGTCGACCAGCGTGACCAGCGGCGACGCCACCTGCTCGCCGAGCTTCCCCCGGAACACCGAGGCCCCCTTGTCGACCAAGTCCTTCTCCAGGCCGTGGCCGCAGGCCTCGTGGAACAGCACCCCACCGCCGCCGGGGCCGATGACGACCGGCAGCGTGCCCGACGGTGCGGGGCGGGCGGCCAGCTTCGTGATCGCCCGGTGGGCGGCCGTGCGGGCGATGTCCTCGACCTCGTAGCGGTCGAACAGCTCGAACCCGATGGTGCGGCCGACCGACTCGTAGCCGGTCTGCATCCCGGTGTCGCCGGACGCGACGGCCGACACGACGAACAGCGTCCGCACCTGGTCGTCGGACGCGAGCAGGCCCTCGCTGTTGGCCACCAGGATCTGCCGGCGGGAGTCGCCGTAGCGGGCCCGCACCTGCCGGATCGACCCGCCCTCGGCCCGTGCGGCCTGGTCGGCCCGCCGGAGGAGATCGACCTTGGCCCCCTTGCTCACCGTCTCGGGCAGGACCGCCACCTCGTTGGGCCGGGGGGCGTCCCGGCGGGTGAGCGCCACCTCCCGCACCCCGCCGCCCCCGGAGCGGGCGGCGGCGGCCGCGGCCTCGGCGGCGGTCCGCAGCCCGTCGTCGGTCAGGTCGGCGGTGTGGGCGAAGCCGGTGGTGTCCCCGACGACGACCCGGATGCCCGCCCCGCGGTCCCGCCCCGAGGACAGCTCCTCGACCCGCCCGTCGTCGAGCATCGCCGCCGACGAGCGCTTGTCCTCGACGAACACTTCGGCGAAGTCACCGCCGGTCCGGAGGGCGGCGGCGAGGGTGCGCTGGATGCTGGCATCGTCGAGCACGGGCGACCTCTGTTTCCGGGAGAAGATGGGTGGCGGGCGTCCCAGCCGGTCGGACCGTGGCCGGGGGCCGCCGGGGGGAACCGGAGCCCGGGGCTTTTCGCCCGCCGGAGGCGTGGATGCGTACTGTACCCGCGTGCCTCTCCAACCCGGCCTGGCCGCCAAGGTGGCGCTCCAGGTGTGCGACGACGACACCGCCTTGGCCCTGCACAGCGGCGAGGTCCCGGTGCTCGGCACGCCCCGGCTCGTCGCGCTGTGCGAGGAGGCGTCGCTGCGGGCGATCGAGGGCCACGTCCCCGGCGGCCACACCACCGTCGGCATGCGGGTGCAGCTCGACCACCTGGCCCCGACCGGCGTCGGCTGCTCGGTCACCGCCGACGCCCGGCTCGACAAGATCGAGGGGCGGCGGCTCACGTTCTCGGTGTCGGCGTCCGACGACCGGGGCCTCATCGCCGCCGGCAAGGTGACCCGGGTGGTCGTCGACGTGGAGAAGTTCCTGGACAAGTGCTCCTGAGCGAGCGCCCGCCGCCGATCCCCGGCGCGACGGTGGTGCCGCTGCGGGACGGGCCCGGCGGGCTGGAGGTCCTGCTCGTCCGGCGGGCAGCGACGATCGCCTACGGCGGTATGTGGGCCTTCCCCGGAGGGCGGGTCGACCCGGCCGACGCCGGCCCCGACGGCCCCGACACGACCGGCGGACCCGATGACGGCGAGGGCTACGAGGCCCCCGTGGTGGCCGCCGCCCGGCGGGCCGCGGTGCGGGAGGCGCGGGAGGAGGTCGGGCTGGCGTTCGCCGCTGGCGACCTGGTGGCCTACAGCCACTGGACCGGCGGGGCCAACCAGGCCCGGCTCTACGCCGCCTGGTACTTCCTGGCCCCGGCCCCGGCCGGCGCGGTCGTGCTCGACGGGAGGGAGACGGTCGACCACCGCTGGATCGGCCCGGCCGCGGCGGTGGCCGCCCGCGACGCCGGCGAGGTCGACGTGGTGGCTCCGACGTGGATGACCCTCCACAGCCTGGCCGGCGTCGACTCGGTCGCCGGCGCCCTGGCGCTGGCCCGCTCGCGGCGGCCGGTCGTCTACCTGTCGCGCCTGGTGGTCCGGCCGGACGCAGATGCCCGGGGCCGCGGGATCGTGCTGTGGCACGGCGACGCCGGCTATGCGGCCGGCGACCCCGACCGGCCGGGAGCCCGGCACCGGCTGGTCATGGCCGACGACGGCTGGACGTTCGAGCGCTCACCCGGGCCGGCCTGACCGTCACCCGGCCGGCCCGGCCGGCGCACCCGGCCCCGCCGGCCCGCCGCGGTCACCCGTCGTCGACCACGTCGGCGGGGTCGGGCACCTCCACCTCCACCGGCTCGCCGATCCCGTGGACGTCGAAGGTCGTGGTCATCGACGGGCCGCCCTCCCGGCCGAGGAGCGCGCCGTCGACCCGGACCACCAGCCGGCGGACGGCGCCGGCCTCGTCGAGCCACACGTCGACCGGCAGCTCCGCGATGCCGGCCGCCACCAGCCGGGCCTCGAACGAGCCCGGCGACGGGTCGGTGGCGCCGTCGGGCGTGGGGCCGCCGAGCGCGAGGGTCGCGCGCAGCCGGGCGGCCGGGACGCCGTGCAGGTCGTCGACGCCCTCGTCGGACGAGGCCACGACCGGCCGCTCCAGCAGGTCGAGCGGGCCCAGCGGGTCGAGCGCCAGCGCCAGCGTGTCGTTGTCGGTGGCGCCCCGGGCGACGACCGTCACCACCTGGGCGCTGGTCCAGTCGGTCGGCGCCCGGCCGAGCGACTCGGCCATGGGGCCGAGCTGGGAGTAGACGGTCTCGCCGTCGACCACGACCCGGGTCGGCTCCGACCAGTCGCCCTCGAGCGGCTCGCCCGCGGCGGCCAGCGCCCGGGCGGCGCCGGACATGTCGGTGGCGGCCTCGGCCCGCCCCGACGGCCGGTCGAAGGCGGCGCGGTGGATGAAGGTGAGGGGCGTCGAGCGGCCCTCGATGGTGGTCCGCAGCTCGACCCGGGCGGAGGCGACCGCCCGGGTGGCGGCGACAGCAGCGGCGAGGGAGCCGTCCGGTGGGAGGGAGGGCGGCAGGGCGGGCGAGGGGCCGTCGGGGTCGTCCGGCCCGCCCGGCGCGCCGGGGGCACTCGATGCCATGGCCCAGATCATGGCCACGATGGCAACCACGCCGCACAGCGGCACGAAACACAACGAAAGTCGACGCACGCGCGTACTCCTCGTGAACGGTCGTCACCACGGTCGGGGCGACGACGGGGTCAGCGAGGTGGGGACGCCCGGCGCGGGGCGCAGCGCGCAGAGTGCCGGCCCGCCCCACCGAGCGGTCCCGGCATCCGTCACGCTAGCCCACCCGGACGCCCGTCCCGTTCGCCCGACCTCGACATCGTCCGCGCGGCAAACGGCGTCAGAACGCGCGGCGAACACCCGGCCTCGCGACCGTAGACTGGCAGACGGCGCCCCGACCCGACGCACGGCGGAAGGGCCCGGCAGGCGAAGCTGTCCCCCTGGGACGACGAGCATAGGAGGTCGACGTGGATCGGAAGCAGGCGGTGTCGCTTGGTCTGCGCCTGGCCGTCAGCGCCCTCATGCTCGCCGTCCTCGTGGCCCGTGTCCCGTCGTTCGACGTGCACGACCTGGTCCCGAGGTGGTCGATCGGCACCGCGGCGTGGCTCGGCGTCGCCGCCGCCCTGACCCTGGTCGGCATCGCCCTGTCGGCGCTCCGGTGGCAGAAGGTGCTGGAGGCCCTCGACATCCGCACCCGGCTCCCCCGGCTCATGTCCCACTACATGGCCGGCCAGTTCGTGTCGAACGTGCTGCCGACCACGATCGGCGGTGACGTCCTGCGGGTGAGCCGGCTGTCCCGCGACACCGGCGAGTCGCCGGGCACGTTCGCCTCGGTGGTGCTCGAACGGCTGACCGGCTGGCTGGTGCTCCCTGTCATCACGATCGTCGGCTTCGCGGTCAACCCCGGGCTCCGCCACCTCGGGACAGCCACGCGGGTCGCCCTGGCCCTCGCCATCGGCACCCTCACACTGCTGGCGGCCGTGCTCGCCGCGGCCGGCAGCCGCCGGGTCGGCGGGCGGTTCGCCGCCCGGGCCGACTGGCGCCGCTTCCTGGGCGCCGTCCACGTCGGGGTCGACCACCTGCGGTCGCACCCCGGGGCCGCGGCCAACGTGCTGGCCGCCGGCTTCGCCTACCAGCTCGCGCTGGTGCTCGCGGCGGTGGCCGCGGCCCAGGCCCTCGGCCTGCGGCCTGCCGGCCTGACCGCCCTGCTGGCCTTCTTCCCCGCGGTGCTCATCGCCCAGGTGCTGCCGATCAGCATGTCGGGCCTCGGGGTGCGCGAAGGTGCCTTCGTGCTCTTCCTCGGCCCGCTGGGGGTGGCCCACGAGCAGGCCATCGCCCTCGGCCTGCTGCTCTACCTGCTCAACCTGGCCGTCAGCCTGCTGGGGGCCCCGGCGTTCGCGGCCGGGGGGCGGCGCCGCGCGGTGGGCGCCCCGGCATGACGACGGTCGACGCCGACGACGCCGACGTCGCCGGCGAGGGGGGAAGCGACCGCGGAGACGCCCCCTCGGAGTCGCGCCGGCCCCGGACGTCGCTCCGGTGGTGGCGCGAGGTCTGCTACATCATCGGCGTCTACGTGGCCTACTCCGCGGTCCGCAACCAGTTCGGCTCGGGGGCGGGCTCCAGCGTCGACGCCGACCCGGCCTTCCACCACGCCGAGGCGATCATCCAGGTCGAGCGGAACCTGCATCTCTACTTCGAGGACCGGCTGCAACAGTGGTACCTCGACCTGCCCCTCGACGGGCTCATCCGCATCTGGAACGTCTACTACGGCGTGCTCCACTTCGTGGTGGCCGCGCTCGCCCTGGTCTTGCTCTACCGCAAGGCGCCGGAGCGGTACCGCCTGTGGCGCAACACGCTGGCATTCACCACCTTGCTCGCCCTCATCGGGTTCGCCACGTTCTCGCTGATGCCGCCCCGGCTGCTCGACGACCCGGGCATCTACGGCGGCTGTCCAGTGCACACCGGCCTCGACCACGACGACCTCCCGTCCGAGGCGGGCCGGCCGCCGTGCGACGAGTTCGGCTACGTCGACACGGTGGCGGTCTACGGCGGGTGGGCGTCGTTCGGCAGCGAGGAGATGGCCGCGGTGTCCAACCAGTACGCGGCGATGCCGAGCATGCACATCGGCTGGTCGACCTGGTCTGCGCTAGTGCTGGCCCCGCTGATCAGGCGCCGCTGGCTGCGGGCGCTGGCCATCGCCTACCCGTTGCTGACCCTGTTCGACATCATGGTCACGGGCAACCACTACTGGATCGACGGGCTGGGCGGGCTGGCCTGCCTCGCCGTCGGCTACCTCATCGCCCGGGTGCTGACCGGGGTGTGGGAGGCGCGGCGCGGACCCGTCACCGGCGCCCGCCCCCGCGCCGCCGTGCCGGCCTGACCGCGGTCCGGGCTCAGGGCGCCGGCGGCCCCCACACGACCGGGGTGCCGTGGTAGCCGGCGGTGCCCAGCACCTGCTCGTCGCCGCCCGGCCACCAGGTGAGGCGGAGGTCGGCCACGGCGCCGGCCGCCTCCAGTCGGAGCCAGGCCAGCGGGGCGTCGGGCGTGGAGGCGGCACCCCGACGCCGCAGCGCGGCCCGCATGCGGTCGCGGGACTCCGGCGCGACGTACTGCCACACGCTGGAGTGGACCACGACCGTGGCCCGGCCCTCGGCCGGCGCGGCCAGCCGGTCGAAGAGCCAGTCGCCGACGTCGGCGACGGCCACCGCCGCGGGGACGCGGGCGGCGACGGTCAGGGCGGCGTCGAGCCGGGCCCGGCGGTCGACCTGGTCGGGCCACAGGTACGACCAGAGCGTTCGCCGGCCCTCCTCGGTGGCGGGGTCGAGCGGGTGGCGGTCGCAGCCCTCCCGCTCGGCGACGGTGACGCCGCCGGCGACTTCCAGGTCGGGCGGCCCGGCCCCGCCCCTCGCCCACGCGTCGGTGAAGCGGACCGGGCTTGTCGGGTCGCCGAGGGTCGAAGCGCCGGTGTCGTACCAGTAGTGGTCCCAGCGGAGGTTGAGCCCCGCGCTGGCGCCGACCTCCAGCACCCGCAGGGGCAGGCCCGACCGGCGGGCGACCTCGGCGTAGCCGCCGACGAGCGCGGCCGATCGGCCCACCTCGTTGGTCTGCACGCCGAGCGGCAGGCGGGCCTCGACCTCGGGCCGCAGGTCGGCCACCGCGGCCAGGAAGTCGTCGACCAGGCCGGGGCCGGGCGTGCCGCCGACCGACGGGTAGTGGGCGGCCAGCGCCGGCGCCCGCCCGTCGAGCACCAGCCGGTGCACGGCGCCGAGGAACCGCAGCGGCAGCGCGGAGTTGAGCGAGTCGCCCGCGTGGGGCCCGAGCACGGCCGCGCAGATCCCGCCCGCGGCGACGTCGGCCGCGATGCCGTCGAGCAGCCGGGCGTAGAGCGCCGAGCCGAGGTTGGCGCAGGCCTGGCGCTGCCGGTCGAGGTTCTGGTCGAGCGGCAAGACGCGGGGCGCGGTCACGCCCCGATCTTGTCGCACCGGGCGGCCGCATGGGCGGCTGCGGGGCGCGAGCGGTAGCGTGTTCGCCTGGGCGGGAGCGGCCGCCTCATCCCGGTCCCCGTTTGCCCATCCCCGTCGCCGGAGCCGCTGGCATGCTCCTCGAGTCGATCGAGAACCCCTCTGACCTGCGTGGACTCACCTACGACCAGCTCGACGAGCTGGCCGGGGAGATCCGCCACCACATCGTCGACGCCGTGTCGGCCAACGGCGGCCACCTGGGGTCGAACCTGGGGGTGGTCGAGCTGACGTTGGCGGTGCACCGGGTGTTCGAGTCCCCCCGCGACGTCGTCCTGTGGGACACCGGGCACCAGGCCTACGTCCACAAGATCCTCACCGGCCGGCGGGACGCGTTCGCGTCGCTGCGCCAGGCCGGCGGCCTGTCGGGCTACCCGTGCCGCGACGAGTCCGACCACGACTGGATCGAGAACAGCCACGCGTCGACCATCCTCTGCTACGCCCACGGGCTGGCCGAGGCGTACAAGGTCCGGGGCGTGGACGACCGGCGGGTCGTGGCCGTGATCGGCGACGGGTCGCTGACCGGGGGCATGGCGTTCGAGGGACTCAACAACCTCGGCCACTCCGACAGCCGAGCCGTGATCATCCTCAACGACAACGGCCGCAGCTATGCCCCGACGGTGTCGAAGCTGGGCGAGAGCCTCGGCCGCCTGCGGCTGAACCCGTCCTACGTCCGCAACCGGGCCCGGCTCGACCGGCTGCTGCACGAGGTGCCGCTGGTGGGCGAGCACCTCGAGCGGGGCGTCGAGGGCGCGCTCGCCGCGCTGCGGGAGATGTTCGAGCCGCCGGCGTTCTTCGAGATGCTCGGCGTGCGCTACACGGGCCCGTTCGACGGCCACGACATCGCCGGGCTGGAGAGCGCGCTCCGCAACGCGGGCGAGTACGACGGCCCGATCGTCGTCCACGTCCTCACCCAAAAGGGGCGGGGCTACGCGCCGGCCGAGAGCGACCCGATCAAGCGGCTGCACGACCTGTCCGAAGCCAAGCCGGGCAGCTACACCGCGGCGTTCACCGAGGCGGTCATCAAGGAGGCCGAGCACCGGCCCGAGCTGGTGGCCATCACGGCGGCGATGCCGGATTCGACGGGCCTGCTCCCGTTCAAGGAGCGGTTCCCCGACCGGTTCTTCGACGTGGGCATCGCCGAGCAGCACGCGGTCACGGCCGCGGCCGGCATGGCGATGGGCGGGCTGCGGCCGGTGGTCGCCATCTACTCGACGTTCCTGTCGCGGGCGTTCGACCAGGTGAACCTCGACGTCGGCATGCACTGCCAGCCGGTCGTGTTCTGCATCGACCGGGCGGGGATCACCGGCGACGACGGCGCCAGCCACCACGGCGTGCTCGACATGGTGCTGCTGTCGAAGGTGCCGGGCATGACGATCTTCGCCCCGTCGTCGTATCGCGAGCTGGGCGTCATGCTCCACGACGCCCTGGAGCTGTGCACCGATGGGCCGGCGGTCATCCGCTTCCCCAAGACCATGCCGCCCGAGGACGACGGCACCGACGAGGTCGGCGGCGGCCTGTCGGCCCGGAAGGTCCGGCGCGGCGGTGACGTGTGCCTGCTGTCGGTCGGGAAGATGCTCGCGGCCGCCCGCGCGGCGGCCGACGCGCTGGCCGCCGAGGGCGTGGACGCGACCGTGTGGGACGTGCGGGTGCCGAAGCCGCTCGACGAGGAGATGCTGGCCGACGCGGCCGCCCATCCGGCGGTGGTGACGATCGAGGACGGCTACCGCGAGGGCGGCATCGGCTCGGCCATCGCCGGCCGGCTCGCCGAGCGGGCGCGGCGGGAAGGCGGCCCGGCACCGCGGCTGACGGTGCTCGGCATCCCCGTGCAGTACATCCCCCACGGGAAGCCGGACGCGATCCTCGCCGGCTTCGGGCTCGACGCCGCGGGCGTCGCCCACTCGGCGCGCGACCTGCTCGCCTGAGTTGCCCTGCTCAATGACCACGGAGAGCGTTCGTACCACCGCGCCCGGTTCGACCTCAATCGGCCGCCGGACGCGACAAGGCCCGGACCGGATTGCTCCGGCCCGGGCCTCTCCCCCTGGTCGCCCCCAGCGGATCAGAGGTCACCTTAGTCGAGGTGGTGTCGTCTGTCACATAGGTAATCGCTGGTCGCCAGGAAAAAGTGACGGGCGATTCAGGAAATCAGGCGTAGTACGGGTTCTCGCCGAGGGCGTGATCGGTGGTGTCGACAACCTCCTGCACCTCGGGGATCGCCTCCTTGATCGACCGGGAGATGCCCTCACGCAGCGTCATGGCGGAGACGGCACACCCCTGGCAACCCCCACCCATCGTCACGTACACCACGTCGTCCTCGACGCGCTCGAGCGCGGCGAATCCGCCGTGCACGGCGAGCGCTGGGTTGATCTGCCCGTCGAGTAGCTGGCGGACCTTGTCCTCGACCGACCCCGACAACTCGATGTGGGCACCGGCCAGCGGGTCGGGCCGGTTGGGGTTGCGGAGCACGAGGCCGGCCTGGGCGCCGGTCGACGGGAGGTCGAGCGTGGCGCCCCGCAACGGGTCGATGCTCTCGCCCGGGATGATGAGCGGCAGGTCGCCGGCGGCCTCGACCAGGTCGCCCGCAGCCTCATCGGCCGCCGACAGCGGGTCGAAGCTGAGGTCGTAGGTGTACTCGACGCCCTGCACGCCCGTGACCTCGATGCGGAGGCCGAGCGTCTCGGGGTCGTCCTCCTGCGCCCGGAGCTCGAGGATCTTGTCCCGGGCGGGGTCGGTGACGATCAGGACCATGCCGTCAGGCTAGCGCCGGCGGTCGCAGGTCCGGCCGTTCGGCACCGGGGCCCGACCCCCTGCTGCGACGGGTCGCAGCTACCCTCTGGCCATGCATTCCTTCGGCACGCTCCTGCGGTTCATCTGGCGCAGCAGCCGCCGGGCGGCGGTGTTCGTGATCGGTGTCGCCCTGCTGGCGGTGGGGCTCGTCATGTTCGTCACCCCGGGGCCCGGCATCGTCCTGCTGGTGGCCGGCCTCGCCCTGCTGGCGACCGAGTTCGCCTGGGCCGAGCACCTTCTCGACCAGGCCAAGCGGCAGGCCTCCCGGGCCGGCCAGGCCAGCCAGCGGGTGCCGGGCGTGGCCGCCGTCACCACCCGGGCCAGGCGGCTGTGGCCGTGGCGCCGGCCGGCCGAGGCGGCTGCGCCCGCCGACGCTCCCGGGGACACCCGCGACGGCACGGCCGAGGTCGCCTGACCGGCGCTACTCCGCCTCCAGCCGCGACGACAGGAGCCCGAACACGGTCCCCTGATCGTCGGTGCACACCGCGCTGACGTAGGGCCCCATGGTGTGGTCGACCTCGCCGGCGACGCCGCCCAGCTCGGCCACCCGGGCGAGGGCCGGCTCCAGGGCGTCGACCTCTAGGAACAGGGTGGCCGACACCGGCACGGGCTCGCCCGACACGGCCGCCTCGTCGAACACCCCGACCCGGGGGACCGCGTTCGCGTAGTGGCTGCCCGGGTACTCGGGCTGCAGCGCCCAGCCGAACAGGCTGCCGTAGAAGGCCCGGGCCCGGGGCAGGTCCTCGCGGACGAACACCAGCCCGACCTGCCCGGTGGGCCGGCGGCTCGGCGGGGCGTGCTCGTGGTACCGGCCGGGGCGGTAGACCAGTAGCGGCAGCCCCTGGTCGTCGGTCCCCTGCGCCCAACCGCCGCCGTCGGGCTCGGGGCCGGACGCCGAGATCGTGCCGCCCGCCGCCTCGACGGCCCGGATCGTCGCCGCCACGTCGCCCACCCCGTAGTTGGGGATGACCGGCGGCGCCCCCGGGTCGTCCCGCAGCCGGACGGTGACGTCGGTGTTGACCGTGTAGTGGCTGACGTGGTCGTCGAACGGCACCCGCTCGGTCTCCCAGCCGAACAGGACGCCGAAGAACACGCCGGCCCGGTCGGCGTCGGCCACCCGCAGGTGGACCATGACCAGTTGGCCGTCCTTCCCGGTCGGGGTCGCGGTGGGGGTGTCGTCGGTCGAGGTCATGTCGAGCTCCTCCAGGAGTCGGCGCCGCAGGGCGCGGCGAACGCGGGACGGGGGGCGAAGGGGGCCACCGGGCGGGCCAGCGCCTCGAACGGGTCGCGGCGGTCAGCCATCGTCACCCCCGGTGGCGTCGGTGGCGTCGGTCGCGTCGGTGGCGTCGGTGGCGTCGGTCGCGTCGGTCTCGTCGGTCTCGTCGGTCTCGTCGGTCTCGTCGAGCTTGCGGTAGGCCGCCCGGGCCCGGACCAGCAGGGCTTCGGTGGCGTGCACGGTCCGGCCGAGCAGCTCCGCCACCTCCGGCACCGGCAGCGCGTCGACGTAGCGGAGCGTCAGCGCGGCCCGGTGGTGGGGGCCGAGGCGGCTCAGGACGTCCTCGGCCCGGAGGCGGTCGACCTGCGCGTCCCACGGGTCGTCCCCCGCCGGCCCCGATGCCGCCGCGCCCGCCACCCGGTCGACGAGCCGCTCCTGCCGGGACTGGCGGCGCCAGTGGTCGACCAGCTTGTGCCGGGCCACCGCGACGAGCCAGGCCACCGACGGCGGCTCGGTCCCCGGCGCCTTCGCCGCCCGGACCGCGGCCAGGAACGTCTCCGACGTGAGGTCCTCGGCCGTGGCCGGGTCCCGGCACCGGTCGGCCAGGTAGCCGTACACCTGGGGCAGCGCGCGGTCGTAGAGGGCCATCAGCACCTCCCCCGGCGCTTCCCCCGGCGGGGCCTCGGACGTCACACCCCTATCGTCGTCGCGACCGGCCCTCCTCCGACGCCCCGACGCCGGATTCTCAGGTGGCGAGGCCCTGGGCCTCGGCCTCGGTGGCCAGCGCCAGCCACGCCTCCTCGGCGGCCTGGAGGTCGGCGGCCAGGGCCGACAGCTCCTCGCCCAGCCGGGCCAGGGCCCGGTGGTCGCCGGCCGCTGCGGCGAGCTCGGCCTCCAGGCCGGCCTGCCGCTCCCGGAGGCCGGCCATCTCGGCCTCCGCTCTCCGCATGAGGTGGCGCAGCGTGCTGGGCGACCGGCCCCGGCGGGGCGGGCCCTGGTCCGGGCGGGGCCGGGGTGGCGTCCGCCTCACCGGGCCCACCGGC
>JBKPHT010000062.1:0-10254 GCA_046730015.1 Actinomycetota bacterium | reverse complement strand
CCGGCGGTTCGTGTTCGGGCGCCGGTTCGCCCGCGTCGCCGCCGCCCTGCTGGGGGTGGACGGGGTGCGGCTCTACCACGACCAGGCCCTGTTCAAGGAGCCTGGCGGCGGTCCCACCCCGTGGCACCAGGACCAGGTCTACTGGCCGCTGGCCACCGACCGGACGATCACGATGTGGATGCCGCTGGTCGACCTGCCGGACGAGGTCGGATCGATGACGTTCGTGTCGGGCAGCCACCGTGGCGGCGACGTCGGCGCGGCCGAGATCTCCGACGGGTCGGAGGCGGCGGTGGCCGCCCTGGTCCGCCACCGGGGCCTGGCCACCGCCACCCACGGCGCCCTGCGGGCCGGCGACGCCACCTTCCACGCCGGCTGGACGCTGCACCGGGCGGGCCCCAACCCGACCGGGCGGATGCGGCCGGTGATGACGGTCATCTACTTCGCCGACGGCGCGCGGGCCAGCGAGCCGTCGGGGCCCTACCAGGAGTTCGACCTGCGGATGTGGCTGCGGAAGACGGCCCCCGGCGAGGTGGCGGCCGGCCCGCTCAACCCGCGGCTGTCCTGACCACCAGGGCGGCGAGCGCGCCGGCCAGCCGGGCCGGGTCGTGGGCCAGGCCGTGCGGGCGGACCAGGTCGGCCTCGACCACCTCCACCTCGGGCGGGACGGCGCCGAGCGGCAGGGCGCCCGCCTGGACCAGCACGACGTCGGGCTCGACGCCGTGCCGGCGGAGCGCGGCGACGTGGGCCGCAACGTCGAACCCGCGGGTCTCCCCCGCCTCGGCCCGGACGTTGCAGACGTACACCCGGCGCCCGCCGGCCGCGGCGATGGCGTCGCGGACGCCGTCGACCACCGCCGCGGCCAGCACCGACGTGAACAGCGACCCGGGCCCGAGCACGACCTGGTCGGCCGCGGCCAGGGCGGCGACCGCAGGCGCCGGCGCCGGGGCATCGGCCGGCTCGACCGCCACCCGCCGGACCCCGACCGTGCCGCCGATCGCCACCTGGCCGGTCACGACCTCGCCGGCGCCGGTCTCGGCCCGCAGGGTCACCGGCAGCGTCGTGGCCGGCAGCACCCGGCCCCGGGCCGGGTCGACGCCGGCCAGCCGCGCGAGCTCGTCGACCGCGGCGACGAAGTCGCCGGTCTCGGCGGCCAGGCCGGCGAGCAGCAGGTTGCCGAGCGCGTGGCCCTCGACGTCGGTGCCCCCGAACCGGTACCCGAGCGCCCGGGCCAGGGGCCCGGCGCCCTCCCCCGCCATCGCCTCGACGCACCGGCGGAGGTCGCCCGGCGCGGGGAGGTCGAGCGCGCCCCGCAGCCGGCCGGTCGAGCCGCCGTCGTCGGCGGTCGCGACCACCGCGGTGGTGTGGCCGGCGTAGCGGCGTACGGCCCGGATCGTGGCGGCCAGCCCGTGGCCTCCGCCGACCGCCACGACCGCCGGCCCGCCATGCCCCGCGCCCGCCGTGCCCGGCGGGCCGGTCACTTGTCGATGTCCCGGTGGACGACGCCGATGCGGAGCCCGTGCTCCCGGAGGCGGCGGGCCAGCTCCTCGCTGATGGCCACCGATCGGTGCCGGCCCCCGGTGCAGCCGAACGCGATCGTCAGGTAAGCCTTGCCCTCGGCCACGTAGGCGGGCAGGAGCTGGGTCAGCATGGTCTCCAGGTTGGCCAGGAAGCCTTCGGCCGCCGGCTGGCCGAGGACGAAATCGCGGACGGGGGCGTCGAGTCCCGTCAGGGGTCGCAGGTCGTCGACCCAGTGGGGGTTGGGCAGGAAGCGGCAGTCGAACACGAGGTCGGCGTCGAGGGGCAGGCCGTTCTTGTAGCCGAACGACAGCACGGTCGTCTGCATCGTCGCACCCGGCTCGTCGCCCGCGAACAGGGTCCGCATCCGGCGCCGGAGCTCGTGGACGTTGAGGACGCTCGTGTCGACCACCACGTCGGCCTCTGCCTTCACCGGGTCGAGCAGGGCCCGCTCCCGGTCGATGGCCGCCACCAGGTGCTCGTGGGTGCCGCCGCCGGACAGCGGGTGGCGCCGGCGGCTCGACTCGTACCGGCGGACCAGGGTGTCGGTCGCCGCCTCCAGGAACAGCACCCGGACCTGGGCGCCCGTCGACCGCAGCCAGGCCAGCGTCGGCAGGATCTCCTCCTGGTAGTGCCCTGTGCCGACGACGAGGGCGACGCGGTGGACCTGCGACCCGGGCGTCTGGGCCAACTCGACCACCTTGGGCACGAGCGCGGGCGGCAGGTTGTCGATCACGAACCACCCGAGGTCCTCGAGGTCGTCGGCGGCCAGGCTGCGTCCGGCCCCGGACAGGCCCGTGATCACGACGAACTCCTCCATCTCGGGGACGATCCTACGAGTGGCGGCCCCCCGAACGGCCGGATGCCGCGATCTGTTCGACGAGCGTTCCCGCTGGTGGCGGCCGTCGTTCGCCGGGTGATCCGCCCGTCAGTGGCGCTCGGCCCTCAGCACCATCAGCCGCGGGATGGTCGCGGCGCCGCGGTACTCGGGGGCGAGGTCGAGGAACGCGGGCGGCGGTGGGGGCTCCAGCATCCGGGTCAGCCACAGGCCCCGGTCGGCCAGCGCGTTGACGTACAGGCTGAGGGGCCGGTGGAAGAACGGCAGCCGGACGCCGGTGTCGACCTCCTCCATCGACACCCCGGGGGTGAGGTAGGGGCCCACCCTCCAGTACTGCTCGGGCGGATCGAGCACCTGGTCGTCGATCCAGCCGCTGCCCGGCGTCTGGAACAGCGGGTGGTTGATGAACACGACGAACCGTCCCCCCGGCCGTAGCACCCGCGCCACCTCGTCGAGCGCTCCGTCGAGGTCGTCCAGGTGCTCCAGCACCAGGCAGGTCACCACCCCGTCGAACGCTCCCGACCGCAGCGGCAGCGCCTCTGCCCGGGCCCGGGCGTAGGCCGGCCCGCCGCCCCGGCGGACGGCCTCGGCGACCTGGGCGGCCGACGAGTCGACGCCGATCACCCCGGCACCCGCGCCGGCGGCGAGCCGGGCGATCTGCCCCTCGCCGCAGCCCAGGTCCAGCACCCGCCCGGCGCCGGCCAGCAGCCGGGCGGCCAGGGGCATGATCTGCTCCTCGTACTCCACGTCGGCGCCCTCGGTGAACTCCTCCTGCCACCACGCGGCGTGCCGTTCCCAGACGGCCGCCAGGTCGCCCGGGTCGCCGGCGTCGTCGGCCGTGGTCACGGGGAGCCCGAGCGGACGGCCACGGCCACGCCCCGGCCGTGGACCTTCTCGTACACGGCGCGGGCCACATCGTCGGGCAGCCAGGTGAGGGCCAGGAGGTCGTCGAGCGACGCGGCCCGGACGCCGGCCACGCCCCCGAGCTCCCGGGTCAGCCGCTTGCGGCGGGTGGGCCCGAGGCCCTTGATGTCGTCGAGCACCGAGCGCGTCATCCGCTTGTCCCGCAGCTGCCGGTGGTAGGTGATGGCGAACCGGTGGGCCTCGTCGCGGATCCGCTGCAGCAGGTACAGCGCCTCGGAGCCCCGGGGCACCCGCACCGGGTCGGACATGCCGGGCAGGTACACCTCCTCGAACCGCTTGGCCAGCGACGCCACCGGGATCTCCTCGTCGAGGCCCAGCTCCTCCAGCACCCGGACGGCCACGTTGAGCTGGCCCTTGCCGCCGTCGACGAGCAGCAGCTGGGGCGGGTACGAGAACTTGCCGGGCTTCTCCGAGACCGGGCGGTCGCGCTCGGCCAGGTAGGCGGTGAGGCGCCGGGTGAGCACCTCCTCCATCGCCGCGAAGTCGTCGTTGCCCGGCACCGAGCGCACCTTGAACCGCCGGTAGTCGGACTTCTTGGGCAGGCCGTCCTCCACCACCACCATCGACCCGACGTAGTCGGTGCCCTGGATGTGGCTCATGTCGTAGCACTCGATGCGGAGCGGGGCGTCGGGCAGCCCGAGGGCGTCCTGCAGCTCGTTGAGCGCCTTGGCCCGGGCGTTGTGGTCGCTCGCCCGGCGGAGCCGGTGGCGGGTGAACTCCTCGGCGGCGTTGCGGGTGACGGTGGCCTGCAGCTCGCGCTTGGGCCCCCGCCGGGGCACCCGCACGTCGACCCTCGATCCCCGCAGCAGGCTCAGCCACTCGGTGTAGAGCTCGGGGTCGTCGGGCTCGGTCGGCACGAGCACGGTCTTGGGGACGCCGAGGGGCGGGTCGTCGTAGAGGCCCTCCAGCACGTCGCCGAGGAGCTGGCCGGGGGCGAGGTCCTCGACCTTGTCGACCACGAGCCCCTTGCGCCCCACCACCCGCCCCCGGCGCACGTAGAACACCTGCACCGCGGCCTCGAGGTCGTCCTCGGCGATGCCGATCACGTCGAGGTCCTCGTTCCGCTCGGCCACCATCTGCTGCCGCTCGATGGCCTTGCGGACGCTGGTCAGGCGGTCGCGGACCCGGGCCGCCCGCTCGTACTCGAGGTCGTCCGCGGCCGCCCGCATCCGGTCCTCAAGGCGGCGGACGATCGTGTCGGTGTCGCCGTCGAGGAAGTCGAGCAGCTCCTGGGTGAGGCGGTCGTAGGTCTCGTGGTCGACCTCGCCGACGCAGGGGCCGGAGCACTTCTCGATGTGGAACAGCAGGCACGGCCGCCCCATCCGCTGGTGGCGCCCGAACTTGTTGTCGCTGCAGGTGCGGAGCGGGAACGTCCGCAGCAGCAGGTCGAGCGTCTCGCGGATGGCGTAGGCGTGGCCGTACGGTCCGAAGTAGCGGACGCCCTTGCGCTTCCGGCCCCGCATCACCATCGGGCGGGGCCAGTCGTCGCTCACGGTGACGGCCAGGAACGGGTAGCTCTTGTCATCCCGGAGCCGGACGTTGAACCGGGGCTGATGCTGCTTGATGAGGGTGTTCTCGAGCATGAGCGCCTCGACCTCGTTGCGGACCTGGATCCACTCGACGGTCTCGGCGGCGGCCACCATCGCCGCGGTGCGGGGGGGCAGGCTGCGCGCGTCCTGGAAGTAGTTGGACAGGCGCGAGCGCAGCGACCGCGCCTTGCCGACGTAGAGGACGCGGCCCTCCCGGTCCTTGAACTGGTAGGACCCGGGGGCGTCGGGGATCGTGCCGGCCGGCGGACGTTGCACCACGCCGCCGAGGGTAGAGGCTGCCCGCTCCCGTCCGACCGACCCCGGCCGCCCGGTCGTTGTCAGATCCGCGCTGGTTCTTCGTAAACTGCCGTTCAAGCCGGCCCGGCATTCCGGCTGCATATCGGTTCCGGGGACGACATCCCCGTGGGAGAGGCGACCGGGCTGTCCCCACCGTCCATCAACCGGAGCCACCTCACCGGAGGTCCCCACACAATGCTTCGGCTCCAGACCCCGCTCGCCGAGGGCTACACCGCGGCGTCCCCCGACGACCTCGCCGTCCGCATCGCGGCGGCCAAGGCCACGCTGGGGGACCGGCTGTTCATCCTCGGGCACCACTACCAGCGCGACGAGATCATCCGGTGGGCCGACGCCCGCGGCGACTCGTACCGGCTCTCCGTGCTCGCCCAGCAGCGCCCCGAAGCCGACACGATCGTGTTCTGCGGCGTCCACTTCATGGCGGAGTCGGCCGACATCCTCACCGCCGACCACCAGACCGTCGTCCTCCCCGACCTCAACGCCGGCTGCTCGATGGCGGACATGGCCGACGAGGACGACGTCGAGGAGGCGTGGGAGGCCCTGTCCGGCATCGTCGACGTCGACCGGGTGGTGCCGATCACCTACATGAACAGCTCGGCGGCGCTCAAGGCGTTCGTCGGCCGCCACGGCGGGGCGGTGTGCACGTCGACCAACGCCCGGGCGGTGCTCGACTGGGCGCTCGGCGGCGGGCCCGGGTCGGACGGGGGCCGGGGCGACCAGGTGCTGTTCTTCCCCGACCAGCACCTCGGCCGCAACACCGGGGTGGCGATGGGCTACGGGCTCGACGCCATGCGGGTCTGGGACCCCCGGCGCGACCTGGGCGGGCTCACCGAGCGCGAGTGCAAGGAGGCCACGTTCCTGCTGTGGCGGGGCCACTGCTCCATCCACCAGCGGTTCCGGCCGGAGCAGATCGACGCCTTCCGGGCCGAGCACCCCGACGGCATCGTGGTCGTCCACCCAGAGGTACCGCACGAGACGGTGCAGTTGGCCGACCAGGTCGGGTCGACCGACTACATCATCCGGGCCCTGGCCGACGCCCCGGCTGGCGCCACGATCGCGGTCGGGACCGAGGTCCACCTGGTCAACCGGCTGGCCCAGGAGCACCCGGACAAGACGGTCGTGTCGCTCGACCCGCTGATCTGCCCGTGCTCGACCATGAACCGCATCGACGAGCCCCACCTGGCCTGGGTGCTCGAGGAGCTGGTCGCCGGCCGGGTCGTCAACCCCATCCGGGTCGACCCCGAGACCGCGGAGTGGGCCCGCGTCGCCCTCCAGCGGATGCTCGACATCACCTGAGCGATCGCGGGTTCATCGGCTCAGGACTGCCCCCGCCGCCTCGGCTCCCGGCCGTAGGGCTGGCGGGGCCGGGGGCGCGGGGGCAGCGGCTCGATCGGGCGGACGACGCCGCCGTCGCCGTCGTCGCCACCTCCCGGCTCCAGGTCGATCGGCTCGCCGTGGTGGGTCACCGTGAGCGGCGCGCCGTCCATCAGCCGGTAGGTCGCCGTCTGGCCGTCGGTCCGCACCGAGACGCAGCTCCCCCGGTAGCAGACCCGGAACGCCAGGTGGCTGATCCCCGCCGGCAGTCGGGGCGCGAACGACAGCCGGCTGTTCCGGGCCCGCATGCCGCCGAGGCCCTCCACCAGGCCGATCCACGCCCCCGCCAGCGACGCCATGTGCAGGCCGTCGCGGGTGTTGTGGTTGCGATCCTCCAGGTCCACCAGCGCGGCCTCGGCCACGTAGTCGTGGGCCAGCTCCAGGTAGCCCAGCTCGGCGGCCATCACCGCCTGGGTCGACGCCGACAGCGACGAGTCCCGGACCGTCAGCGCCTCGTAGTAGCGGAAGTCCCGGTCCTTCTCCTCCTGAGTGAAGTCCTCGCCCCGCAGGTGCAGCGCCAGCACCAGGTCGGCCTGCTTGACCACCTGCTTCCGGTACAGGTCGAAGTAGGGGTAGTAGAGCAGCAGCGGGTAGTGGTCCGGCGGCGTCGACTTGAAGTCCCAGACGGCGTGGCGGGTGAAGTTGTCGCTCTGGGGGTGCACGCCCAGCTTCTCGTCGTAGGGGACGACCATGTCCGCGGCCGCGTCCCGCCACGACGCCGCCTCCTCGGTCGTCACCTCCAGGTCCTCGGCCCGCTCGGGGTGGCGGGCGATCGCCTCGGCCGCCGCCACGAGGTTGGCGCGGGCCATCAGGTTGGTGAACACGTTGTTGTCGGCGATCGCGCTGTATTCGTCCGGCCCGGTGACCCCGTCGATGCGGTACGCGCCGTCGGTGTCGTGGTGGCCGACGCTGCGCCACAGCCGGGCGGTCTGCACCAGTAGGTCGACGCCGACGTCCCGCTCGAACTCCTGGTCGCAGGTGGCGTCGACGTAGCGGACGACCGCGTGCGAGATGTCGGCGTTGATGTGGAACGCGCAGGTGCTCGCCGGCCAGTAGCCCGACGACTCCTTGCCGCGGATCGTCCGCCACGGGTACGCGGCGCCCTCCAGGTTCAGCTCCCGGGCCCGCTCCATCGCCTCGGGCATAGTCAGCTTCCGCCACCGGAGGACGTCGGCGGCGGCGTCGGGCTTGGTGTGGGCGAGCACCGGCAGCACGAACGTCTCGGTATCCCAGAAGGTGTGGCCGTCGTAGCCCGGCCCGGTCAGACCCTTGCTGGGGATCGGCCGCTGCTCGGCCCGGGCGCCCGCCTGCAGGATGTGGAACAGCGCGACCCGGACGGCCTGTTGCACCTCGGCGTCGCCCTCGAGCTCGACGTCGCCGTGCTGCCAGAACTCGTCGAGGTAGCACCGCTGCTCGTTCACCAGGCCGTCGAACCCGGTCAGGCGGGCGGAGGCCAGCGCAGCGACGACCTGGTCGCGCAGCGCTGGCCGGGTCCTCTGGCTCGACCACCCGTAGGCCAGGAACTTGACCACCCGCAGCGTCTGGCCCTCCGGCAGCCGGGTCGCCACGGTGAGCCGGCACACGTCCTCGGAACCCCACAGGTCGACGTCGGTGTTGGTGGGACCGTCGACGACGTGCCGCATGCCGGCCGCCATCCGGAGACCGCTGCGGCGGGTCCGGTGGACCATCACCGCGTCGACGTCGGACACGCCGTACTCCTCGGACACGAGCGGTCGCTCGAGCACGGCCGCGGTCCGTGGGTCGCGGCCGAGGTCGGGCAGCTCCTCGTTGGCGACCAGTTCCGACTGGAGCACCACCCGCAGCGGGCCCTCGATCGGGGTGACCTCGTAGCAGATGGCGGCGACGGCACGCTGGGTGAGCGACACCAGCCGGGTGGACGAGATCCGCACCGCGTCGCCGGCCGGCGAGCGCCACTCGAGGTCGCGCACCAGGGTGCCGGCCCGCAGGTCGAGGGTCCGGCGGTGGGACGCGAGCGTCCCGTAGCGGACGTCGAACGGCTCGTCGTCGACGAGGAGGCGGATCAGCTTGCCGTTGGTGACGTTGATCAGCGTCTGGCCCGAGTCGGGGTAGCCGTAGGCGAGCTCGGAGTGCGGCAGCGGGCGCAGCTCGTAGAACGAGTTGAGGTAGGTCCCCGGGATGCCGTGGGGGTCGCCCTCGTCGAGGTTGCCCCGCAGCCCGATGTGGCCGTTCGACAGGGCGAAGACCGATTCGGTGCGGCCCAGCGCCCCGATGTCGAGGTGGTACTCGCTGAGCGACCAGGGCTCGACCGCGAACACCTGGTCGTCGGAGGTCCCGCTCATGACGCCTCCTCATTCCCCGTCCCCCGGTGCACGCCCTCGTCCGCGGCCTCGTCTTCGCCGAGGAGCTCGGCCAGGTCGCTGACCACCAGGTCCGCGCCGTGGGCCAGGAGCGCCTCGGCCTGCCCCACCCGGTCGACGCCGACCACCAGCGCGAAGCCCCCGGCCCGCCCCGCCTCGACGCCGGCCAGCGCGTCCTCGAACACCGCCGCCTCCGCCGGCGCCACGCCCAGGTCGTGGGCTGCGGCCAGGAACGTGTCGGGTGCCGGCTTGCCGGCCAAGCCCCGCTCCAGGGCGACGAGCCCGTCGATCCGGACATCGAACAGGTCGGCGATCGACGCCGCCTCCAGCACCTGCTCGGTGTTGGCGCTGGACGACACGACCGCGGTGCGGGTCCCGGCCCGCCGGACCGCCCGGACGTAGGCGACCGAGCCCTCGTACACCTCGACCCCGCCCTGGTCCAGCAGCCGGAGCACGAGCTCGTTCTTGGCGTTGCTGAGCCCGTGGACGGTGTCGGTCCACGGCGGGTCGTCGGGCGACCCCTCGGGCAGGTCGATGCCCCGGGAGGCGAGGAACGCCCGAGTGCCGTCCAGCCGGGGCCGGCCGTCGATCAGCCGCTCGTAGTCGCTCTGGGTGAACGGCGCGAGCGGCTGCCCAGTCCGCTCCGACCAGTGGGCCATGAAGCGCTCGAACATCTGCTGCCACGCCCCGGCGTGGACCTTGGCCGTGCGGGTGAGCACGCCGTCGAGGTCGAACAGGCAGGCCCTCACCTCGGGAGGGAGTCCGAGCACGGGGACAACCCTACGGTCGCAGGCCCCGGTTGTGGCGGCTCAGCTGTCGCCTCAGCGGTCACCGAAGAACCCGAGGGCGAACGGGGCGTCGCTGCCACCCGTGTGCACGACCCGGATGACATAGGTTCCGGTGGCGGGCAGGCGCTCGTCGGCGTGCCATTCCAGGCCGTTCACGACCCCGGGCTCGCCGCCCCTCCAGCCGCCCTCGCTGGAGCCGTCGGGCGCGAACACCTCGATGTCGGTCTCGACGCCGTCGTCGGCCAGGGACAGGAGCTGGAACATCTGGTCCTGGCGGAGGAACACGGCAAAGTCCTGGAAGCCGTTCGGCTGCAGGTCGATGACGATGTGGGCGAACAGCGGCAGGTCCCCGTCCGCGCCCGGGACCGACGACGGCTGGGAGCCGGGGATGGTGGTGGGCGGGGAGGAGTCGGCCGGGATCGTGACGGCCGGGAGCTCCGGGTGGGAGGGCGCGGCGTTGTCGTCCCCGCTGCGGTCCGGGCCGGTGGACGTGGTGGTGACGAGGGTGCCTTGGTTGGCCGGCGCGGACGCGGCTGGTGCGAGCGCGGCCCCGATCCCCTCGGCTGCGTCGACGCCCGCCTGCTCGGTCCCGCCGCCGTCGCCGTCGCTGCCCGACCGAAGCAGCAGACCGG
>JBKPHT010000061.1:0-3662 GCA_046730015.1 Actinomycetota bacterium | reverse complement strand
GGTGGGTCGCGTGCTGCTGCTCGCGTTGCTCGCGTTCGGGTTCCTGGTGGGCTGGCTGGCCCAGATCCTGCTCGGGCTGGGGACCCGGCCGGACGGCCGGACCCTGGTCGCCGGGCTTCTCGGCTCGTTCGTCGGCGGGCTGCTGGCCAGTCTCCTGGCGGGCGACGGCCTGGCCCTCCGCCCCAGCGGGCTGATCGGCTCGGTGGTGGGCGCGGTCGTCGTGCTGGCGCTGTGGACGTCGCTGGCCTCCGCGCCGTCCCGCGGCGGACGGAACGCCCGCTGACCACCGGGAGCGCGGCGCGGCGCCGTCGCTAGGCGCGGCAGGCGGCGAGGAAGGCGCTCACGGCCGCCGGGTCGCCGCCCGGGTGGTGGTGGACGTAGGTGGCGAGCAGCCGGGGCGTGGCGAACCCCTCCCGGCCCCGGCCGAAGCGGCTCGCCAGCGCTAGCGCGTCGCCGCCGGGCTCCAGCCGGGAGTAGTGGAACTCGTGGCCGGTGAACGTCGTCCCCGCGGGCCCGACCGGGGTGTCGACGCGGGTGGTCACCTCCCGGTAGCCGAGAGTGAGCCGGTCGGTCATCCGGGCGACGGCCGGGACCACGCCGGCCATGGCGTGGCCGTCGAGTTCGCGGGCCAGCCACAGCAGGCCGCCGCACTCCGCCCACGTCGCGAGCCCGGCCCGCACCCGGGCGCCGGCGTCGGCCAGCAGCGGGCGGTTTGCCGCCAGGTCGGCGGCGAACGTCTCGGGGAAGCCGCCTCCCACCACGAGGCCGTCGACCGCCGCGGGCAGCGCCGGGTCCCGCAGCGGGTCGAACGGCACCACCTCGGCCCCGCCGGCTGCCAGCGCGTCAACGGTGTCGGCGTAGGTGAACGTGAACGCCGGTCCCCCGGCGACGGCGATCCGCACCGGCGGCCCCGGCGGGGGCAGCGGCACCGGGCCGGCCACCGGCTCCGGTGGGGCGGCCGCGGCCAGTCGGACGACGGCGGCCAGGTCGACCCGCTCGGCCACCGCCGACCCCAGCGCGGCAAGGGCCCGGCGGACCTCGTCGGGGTGCTCGGCTACCGGGACCAGGCCCAGGTGTCGGTCGCGCCAGGTCAGCCGGTCGTCGCCCCGCAGCGCCCCGAGCACGGGCAGCCCCAGCGCTGCGAGGGCCTCCCGGAGCTGGGTCTCGTGGCCGTCGGACCCCACCCGGTTGAGGATCACGGCGGCGACGCCGACCTCGGGGTCCAGCGAGGCGAAGCCGTGGACCACCGCCGCCACCGAGCCGGCCATCGCCGACGCGTCCACCACCAGCACCACGGGCGCGCCCAGCAGCCGGGCGACGTCGGCGGTGGACGAGGCCCGGCCGTCGGCGGCCCCGTCGAACAGGCCCATCACCCCCTCGACCACGAGGAGGTCGGCCCCGCCGGCGGCGCGGGCCGCGAGCGGCCGGATGGCGTCGGGGCCGCACAGCCAGGCGTCGAGGTTGCGGGGCGGCCGGCCGGAGGCGAGCGCGTGGTAGCCCGGGTCGATGAAGTCGGGGCCGACCTTGGCCGTCGCCGGCCGGTGGCCGGCGGCGCGCAGGGCGGCGACCAGCCCGGTCGCCACGGTGGTCTTGCCCACGCCGGAGTGGGTGCCGGCCACCACCAGCCGGGGACCGAGGGCCGCCATGGGTGCCCGACCGTAGCCGCCGGCCCCGGACGGGTGCCCATGCCCTAGGTGTTGCCCTACGTCCTGGCGTAGGGTCGGCCGGGTGCGGAAGACCAGCGTCTACCTCCCCGACGCGCTCAAGGACCGGCTGACCGAGGTCGCCCGCCGGACCGGCCGGTCCGAGGCCCAGCTCCTCCGCCTGGCCGTCGAGCGGCTCGTCGCCGCCGAGCCGGCCGGCCATGCCCCCATCGCCCGGCGGGAGGACCCGGTGGCCGCCCGGCACCGCCCCGGCCCCGCCCTGGTCGGCGTGGGCGTAGGCCCCGGGGACCCGGGGCTCGTCACCCGGCGGGCGGTGGAGGTGCTGCGCGACGCCGACCGGGTCGTGGCGCCCAGCACGTCGGCCAACGCCGTCGGCCGGGCGGAGGCGATCGTCCGGGAGGTCGCCCCGGACGTCGCGGTCGAGCGGGTGGCGTTCGTCATGGAGGTCGGCACCGCGGCCCGGGCCGCCGCCCTCGACGCAGCCGCGGATACGCTCGTCGCCCACCTCGACGCCGGCGAGCGGGTGGCGTTCATCACCCTCGGCGACCCCAACGTCTACAGCACCTTCTCGCCCCTCGCCGCCGCGGTCCGCCGGCGGCGGCCGCCCGTGCCGGTCGAGGTCGTGCCGGGGATCATGGCCTTCCAGGACCTGGCCGCCCGCACCGGCACGACCGTGGTCGACGGCACCGAGCACCTGGTGCTGGTGCCGGCCCACGCCGCGGCGGGCGGCGCGGCGCTGGCCGGCGCCGCCGCCGACCCGCACGCCGCGGTGGTCGTCTACAAGGGCGGCGCGCAGGTCGGCGAGGTGGCGGCGACCCTGGTTGGCCACGACCGGCTCGAGGGCGCGGTGATGGGCGAGCTCCTCGGCCTGCCCGGTGGGCGGGTTGCAGCCCTGGCCGACGTGGCCGACCGTCCGGCGTCGTACCTGGCCACGGTCATCGTGCCGCCGGTCCGGGACCCGGCGGGCAGGGGCGCGGCGGGCAAGGCGGACACGGCGGGCACGGGCGAGGCGGCCCCGGCGGCGCCGTCGTGATCTCGTTCGTGGGCGCCGGACCCGGCGCGGCCGACCTCCTCACCCTTCGCGGCGCCGACCGGCTGGCCCGGGCGGAGGTGGTCGTGTGGGCCTCGTCGCTGGTCCCGGAGGAGGTGCTGGCCCACGCCTCGCCGGCGGCGACCGTCCACGACTCGGCGGGCATGACGTTCGAGGATGTCGTGGCCGTCTACGCCGCCCACCCCGGCGCCGCGATCGTCCGGCTCCACTCGGGCGACCTGGCGCTGTACTCGGCCCTCCAGGAGCAGGTCGACTGGTGCCTGGCGCAGGAGCGGGAGTTCGAGATCGTGCCGGGCGTCGGCTCCCTGGCGGCGGCCAGCGCGGCGGTTGCCCGGGAGCTCACCGTCCCCGCGGTGGCCCAGTCGGTGGTCGCCACCCGCCTGCCGGGGCGGACCGCGGCGTCGATGCCGCCCGGCGAGACCGTCGCCGGCTTCGCCGCCCACCGGACCACGATGGCCGTCTACCTGTCGGCCGCCCGGGCCCGCCAGCTCCAGGAGGAGCTGCTGGCCGGCGGCGCCGGCTACCCGCCCGACACGCCGGCCGCGGTGGTGGTCCGGGCGTCGTGGCCGGACGAGCGGGTGCTGCTGACCACCGTCGGCGACCTGGCCGAGACGATGCTGGCCGACGGCGCCCGGACGACCGTGCTCGTCCTGGTGGGCGAGGCGCTGGCCGGCGCCGCCCCCCGGTGCCTGCTCTACGACCCCCGCTACGCCCACGGCCACCGCCGCCGGTCGGCGCCCGGCACGACGACGGGACGGCCCCGGTGACCACCCCCGCTCCCGTGCCCGTGCTGCTGGTCGGAGCGGGTCCCGGCGATCCCGACCTGTTCACCCTCCGGGCCGAGGCGGCGCTGGCCGCCGCGGCCCTGGTGCTGACCGACCCGGCGCTGGTCCCGCTCGCCGCCGCCTTCGCCCCGGGGGCCGAGGTCGGCCCGGCCCCGTCCGACC